>PLZN01000536.1:0-17192 GCA_003152195.1 Acidobacteriaceae bacterium | reverse complement strand
GTAGCGCAGTGGAGGGACTTGCGGTTCCCACTTTAGGCCGCTAAGAAGTCGCACTGAAAATAACTCATTTTCATCTTCGGTTGTGCCCCAAAAGCAAACGTGGTCTACAAGCGGAATGCTAGAGACCCGATAGCGGCGTCAGGCTATCTTTTCCAGAGCCCGTTTGAGCTTCTGGGGAGGAGCTTCCTGACGTTGCAGCAGATCGAAGGCATCGCGGGACTTGGCGCTTTGCTCCTCCCAGATGTCGCGCTGCGCGAGCCGGAGCAACCAGGGAGCGATCTCCTCCGGTCCGGAGCAAGTGGCCGCGAGATCGATGCCGCACTTGCGCATAAAACCGGCCGTTGCGGAGGCCTTGTGGACGGTGCCGACGATGGGGAGGTCCACGGCCATGTAGTCGAGGATGCGGGAAGGGATAGAGTAGCGGCTCCTCAGGTCATGCCGTGGATCCAGCTTGGGCCCAGGCAGAAAGGCGACATGATGACGGCTGAGGGCGATATCCAGGTCCACTTCCGTGGGAGAAAAACCCCGGGCGTTCACTCGCTTCTTGATGGTGGTATTGGCCCGGCGCAGGATGTTGGGCGAGCCCAGAAAGGAAACCTCGACCTTCACGCCTGTGCGCTCGAGCAGTGCGATTGCCTGGTCCAGATCGTCGAGGCCCTCCGCGTAGGAGCCGATATTGCCGTGCATGACGATCCGGAGTGGGCCCTGGTCCCGCGGCCTGGCCGCCGCCAGTGAAGCGTCTCTCGAAAAGGATAGTAACTCGGCATCGCTGCGCACTGCGGAGACAGCCTCCAGCAGCGGCTGACTTACGCAAAAGACGCTTTCCGCCCGTTCCACCAGCTTGCGCAGAGCTCCCATTGTCACGTCGCCGTCCAATATATCCCATAGATGGAGAACGAAAGGAGCTTCCACCAGATTGACCAGCTCCATGCAGCGTGTTGCATCGGCCTCGCCCAAAGGGGCAACGTAAGCGCTGGAGACGCGTTGGCGATAGTGGGCGGTGAGACTTTGGGCAAGCGCGGGCCGTAAATCGCTGCCGCTCCACGAGCTGATCCCCAGCCGTTCACAAAGCCCCAAGACCGTCGGGTTATGGAGAAAGGAGTAGCGGCTGAGAACAGTGTTCTCAAAGAGAACCGAACGCGGATCCTGTTGTTTGAGGCTGTTGCTCCACCAGTGAAAATGCAGCCAGTCCTGGTGCGGGCCAATCAAGCGAAGCGTTTGTACGCCAACGGAGGTGCGCGGCGAGAGCGAAAAGCGATTGATGAAGAGCGGAACCCGGTTCTGTGAATGCATGCAATCTGGCCCCAGATATGTCCCAAAAGAGAACGCTTGCAATAAGAGGACAACCACGTTTGGGTTGGCTCAACCAAATAGAACGCCGAATCTCTGCCGATGGTCTCTTGTATTCACGAGACCGTGACCCACTCGACGCAAACCGACTGTCAGTACCGGGGGATTGTTCGCAGCCAACGGCTTTCCGTGCAGTGCTTGCTCCGAAGGACAAGAGCGCGCTGTCGCCGGCATCCAGCCTTCCGGCATACCGTAATGACTGTTTGATTAACTGGAGTGTAGCAAGAGTATCCAGAATTCTGCAGCAGTCAAAGCGGAGCTTTCCGTTACTTTCTGTGTAGTGTTTATCGTCTTGTTTAAGCCAACCATTAATTATTAATAGATTAGTTGACATCGAACGAGAGCCGCGCTATTCTTCATTTTGGGATGAGCAGTTTCACGATTGATCTAGCCGGTGAAAATGCCTCACACGGGGCTTTTCACCAAGAAAAGCCTCTTCACTGAGGTCGGATCGGGCACAGTAATCGTGAAACTGCTCTAGAGAAGGCTCCTACCGTATGCCGCCCAAAAAATCGCCGACGCTGACCGAAGCGGAACTCCGATTGATGAAGATTCTCTGGACGCGCGGAGAGTCGACGGTTAATGACCTCGCCGTAGCGCTGCCGCAGGAGAATGCGCTGGCCTACAACTCCGTGCTGACGACCATCAGAATTCTGGAGCAAAAGGGCTATGTCCAACATCGCAAAGAGGGTCGTGCCTTCTTCTATGTGCCGTTGGTAGCCGAGGAGGAGGCCGGCAGCTCGGAAGTGCGTCACGTGCTAAGCCGCTTCTTTGGAGATTCCCGGGAGAAACTGCTGCTATCCCTGCTCGGCGACAGCGATGTTACCCCCGAAGAGTTGCAACGTCTAAGAGATGCGATCCAGCGCGCGGAGTGATGGGATAACCAGATGGAAGCGAATCTGTTGCGGCAACTAATCTCGACCCACCCCGCGGAACTGCTGATCGCCAGTATCTGGCAAGGCCTTTTGTTGACCGCCCTGGCCTGGGCCGGCCTCCAGCTTGTTCCCCGGCTGCGTCCTGCCACACGCTTCACTTTGTGGTTGATTGTTTTCCTGGTAGTGGCGTTGCTCCCTTGCTTCGCGGTTGGCCGCCAGCTGTTCGGCACCTCCGTTCGGCAGTGGGCCGCCCCGTACATGGGACATGGAGATCGATCGCTACGCTTGAACAGCGAGTGGGCTTTTGTCATCGAGGGCCTCTGGGCGCTCGCTTCCCTCTTCTCCCTTGTCCGTTTGTCGGCCAGTGTGAGACAGATGCAGAGGCTATCGCGTGAATCCGTCGCGGTTCCGTTCGCGTCCCTGAGCGAGGAGATGCAATCGATTGTGGCCCGGACCGGGCCGGTTGAAGTGCGGCTATCCGATAGAGTCGATGCTCCCAGCGTCATCGGCTTCTTCCATCCGGCGATCGTCATGCCTCGCTCGCTGTGGAGCGAACTAGCGCCAAGCGAGCTGCGGCAGATCATTCTTCATGAAATGGCCCATCTCGATCGCGGAGATGATTGGACCAATTTGCTGCAAAAGCTGTTACGAGCGCTCTGCCCGCTGAATCCAGCTCTCTTTTGGGCGGAGCGCCACTTGTCCTTCGAGCGCGAGCGCGCCTGTGACGATACCGTGCTGGAAGCGGCCGGCGATGCGCGCGCCTACGCAACCTGCCTGACGAAGCTTGCCGAGACGAAACTTATCCGGCGCGCCATCTCGCTGGTGCCGGGCCTGTGGAAGCGGCACTCGGAACTGGCAGGCAGAGTCGAGAGCATTCTCGATCGCCGGCGTCGTCTGGGCCCTGCGCTTTCCCGCGGGTTGGTCGCGGCTGGGTTGTTGCTTTCTATCTCCGGAGTGCTCGCACTGCAACGCTTCCCGGGCGTCATCACGTTTGCCAGCAGCGATTCGCTGACTGCCGAGTCGAGCGCACGACGATCCGCACCGCCGGCGGCCGCCTTCGAGCCGGTTGCGTACCACGCAGGCTACTCTGACCGCTATCAGCCCCGGGTTCAGGATGCTGTCTTTCATCCCACGACAGATGCGTCGCGGTTGAAGTTGGCACCGCGGACGGTTCCGTCCGCCAAGTCTGGCGCGATGGCTTGGCGTCAAGCGAATGCTCCCATACGCCGCCGTTACCTCCGCTTGCGCACGGTCGACGACCAGGACTTTACCTGGATTCTCGTCACCGTAGAAGTTTCACGTTCTGTGGCCGTGTTTGAGATCGATCAAGCACAGCCTCTTGTTCTTCCAACCCCTGACAACTGGATCGTTTTTCAGATCTAACCAAAACCGCATTACGAAAGAGGAAAAGTATGCGCGAAACAACTAATTTATTAAGAGCCAGAGTCAAGCGCTTCACTGCGCCGCTGCTCGCTCTCACCCTCCTTCTCTTCACCGCCGCTTTCGTCGTTGTCCACCAGCAGGTCAATGCTGCCATGGCTCCCTCGACCGCACCGCTAAGCGACGACAGCATTTCGCCGCTCCTTTCGCTTGACCAGGCTGTCGAAGCGGTAGCCTCGAAGGTCACACCGTCGGTGGTCAACATTGCTGTGACGTCCCACCCCCACCAACAGGATGCGGAGGCGCAGGGTGAGGGCGAGGACCAGGGGGAAAATCCCTTCTCCCAGTTTTTTGGTCCGGGCCAAGGGCCTGGGGAAGACTCCGACCAGGGACCGGGCCACGGGCGAGGCCAGGGACGCCAGATTGAGCATGGCATTGGCAGCGGTGTCATCATCTCGCCTGACGGATACATCGTGACCAATAATCACGTTGTCGATGGCGCGATGGAGGTCAGGGTAACCATGCATGACCGCAGGACTTTTCCGGCCAAAGTGATCGGCACCGACAAACTCACTGACTTGGCGGTGATCAAGATCGACGCCAAGGATCTGCCCAGCATCGCCTGGGGTGACTCGACCAAACTGGTGCCCGGCCAATCCGTGTTGGCCTTTGGCAGCCCCTTCGGATACCTACGGGATTCGGTTACGCGTGGAATTGTGAGCGCAACCAATCGGGATAACCGGTTCTCCGACGACGCGCGCAAGCCAGGCGGCTTCATCCAGACCGACGCAGCGATCAACCCCGGCAACTCTGGTGGTCCGCTGGTCAATGCGCACGGTCAACTGGTTGGCATCAACACTTTCCTGATCTCCAGCACGGGAGCTTTCGCCGGGGCCGGCTTTGCCATCCCGACGCAGACGGTGCACCCCGTAGTCGAGGCACTCATCAAGAGCGGCGTGGTTCACCACGGATACCTGGGAGTTGGATTGAATGATGTGACTCCCGACAACGCGAAGTTCTTCAACCTGAACGGAACAACAGGAGCGGTCATTTCGCAAGTAACTCCCAACTCTCCCGCGAGCCGGGCCGGTTTGAAGGATGGCGACGTCGTAACCGCCGTAAACGGCCAGGAAGTGCAGACGGGGGGCGACCTTCAGGTGGCAGTGAGCGAGGTTGCGCCTGGCACCAAGATTCAGTTGGAAGTGCAACGGAACGGCCACGCCGATAAGATTGACCTGACCGTTGGCGAATACCACCATGACGACGAAGTGGCTGCATCCGCCAGTGACGAATCCGGTCACCCCCGGCTGGGCATCTCGATCGCCGACATCACTCCTGATATCCGCCAGCAACTGAATCTGCCTTCAGACGTGCAAGGCGTTGCCGTAGCGCAGGTACAACCGGCAAGCCCCGCAGAGGATGCAGGCTTGACGGGAGGCAATGTCATTCTGGAACTCAACCGTCAGCCGGTAAAATCGGCGGAACAGTTCCGCAACCAAGTGAAGCAACTGCCCGCAGGTAAGGACCTGCTGCTCCTGGTATGGGCGAACGGTGGCTCCAGCTACCGCGTTGTTCACCCTGCCGGGACTCCTTCCAGCGGTATGTAAGCACGCAAAACGCCCGGGCGATCCTTCTAAACAAGGATCGCCCGGCTTTTTTTTGCCGCTGTCTTTCTCTAAATTTGCGAACAGTCCAACGGACTTAAATACAGATTGGAGATACTGCTCACAATCTCCGCATCTGTATTCTGCGGCCGGTGGGAGAGATCCTTCCAGGCTGGATCAGACCCAAACACCTTCCACTTCTCAATCAGATCGGCCACATCGGCGAAGGTCAGCATGTAGGTCAGGCTCGGCATTCGGGCCCCAATCAACGTGTCTCCGAAGAACACGGGAGCCAGTCCGGTCCGGGTAAAGATCCCAATTTCCGCTTCGTTGAACATCTGTACTTTTCGGACATGTCCCGCGTAGCTTGCGCTCTCGTACGTTCGCAGCTGAAAAATCCTTTTTTCGCCCTTGGGCACAACGATTTTTGGCCAACCCGCAAACGCTGACATGAGCGAACTTTCCACGCGCACAAACGCTGGTGCGGAGGGCGGTGCTCCCCAGAACGCTGTAGACGCTTTGATGAACTCTGTATCCTCTGCCAACCGCGTGTCCAGCGTCACCAGCGCTTCCGCCGAGGTTGCCGGAATGAGCAAATAGTATGTCGGCGTCTCCGGACCGATATCCAGCTTGAAAGCACCTATCGGGGCCATCGCCATCCGATTCAACACCGGAATCAAAGCATGCGCAAAATAGTTTTGCGCCAAGGCCAACTGTATTCCCGTTTGCAGCGTGTACTTCCGCAGCTGGTAGAACTCTCGCGGAGGCTGCGCCTGCGCCCGGCCCTCCCCGCCGCTCAACGCAGCCCCCGCCATGGCAATGGCCGATGTGACAAAATCTCGCCTCTCCAATGCTCCCTCCGATGAAAGCAGGCTAGCCGGCAACGACTAGCGCCAAAGTAAAACCGTCGTATCCTTTGCTGCCAACGGTCTGGATTGTCGTGGCGCTGACGCGCTTTTCCGCGGCCAACACCTCGTGTAAGCGCCGCACTCCCTGGATATTGGGATCGTCGCTCTTGGCATCAATTAAAGCTCCGTCGCGGATGACGTTATCCACGATGATCAGACTGCCCCGATGCGAGAGCTTGATCGCCCACTCGAAATACTCTGGAATACTTTTCTTGTCGGCATCGATGAAGAACAGGTCGAAGGGTCCGCGCCCTTCGGCCGCGAGTGCGCGCAAGCTCTCGCGGGCGTCGCCGAGACGCACTTCAACCACGCCGCCCAATCCTGCATGGACGATATTGCCGCGCGCAACTTCGGCGTGCTTCGGGTCGGCTTCGAGTGTGATGAGGCGGCCGTCGGCGGGCAGCGCCCGCGCCAGCCAGATGGTGCTGTAGCCACCCAGCGTGCCTATCTCGAGGATCCGGGAGGCGCCCGCAAGCTGTGCCAGCAGCATGAGCAACTTGCCCTGACTTGGGCTCACGCCGATCGCTGGCAACCCTGCCGCTTCGCTGGCCGCTAACGCCGCCTCGAGAGCAGGATCTGGAGGCATCAGCAGATCCGTAGTATAGTCGTCGACCGCCGTCCATAACCGCTTGCTCATCCAATCCTCAATCCAGAAATGCTCGTACTCGAGCAAATTGCTCCTGAATTATTGTACGGGTTGCCAGGAACCTAAGAGGGGAAGACCCGCGCTTCACTCTCTGCGTAGCGTCTGGGCTGGGTCCTGAAGAGCGGCCCGACTCGCCGGGAGCGCAATGGCCAACAGCGCCGGTACGAACAGCAGCAAGGCGGAGCCCAGCAGGACGACCAGTGACGTCGAGTGCGCACCGTAGAAGCGCGAACGCAACGCATAGCCAGTGGCGACTGCGCACATCAAGCCCAAGAGCGTGCCGGCCATAAGCCAGCGGCCCTCCTCATGGAGCAGCAGCTTGACGATCCGCTCGCGCGAAGAGCCCAGCGCTAATCGAATACCGATTTCCTTTTCGCGCAGCGAGACCTCATAAGCAAGCAGTCCATACGTTCCAAGAATGGAAAGAAAGAGGGCGACGGCGCCGAATGCCATGGCCACCTGCATCAGGAATACACGTTCAGAAACCTCGCTCGACATTTCTTCAGACATGGTTTCGAACCCGAAGATCGTCGCTTCCGGGAACTTGGCTTTGAGCTTCGTCCTGGCTGCATTCTTAAGCAGGGCGGGGTCTCCACTTATATTCAGAATGAGTCTGGTAAAGCCACTCGGGTTCTCAGAGCGCGGAATATAAAGATCCGGTCCTGGTTCCGAGACGAGATCGTAGTTGTGCACATTGTCCACGACACCAACCACCGTAGCCCAATTCTCGCCCTCGGGAATATGGATCTCTCCAGTGTGCACGCGATGTCCCAAGGCGCTTTGCCCCGGCCATTCTCTCGCAGCCAAAGCCTTATTGACGATCACGACGTGGTTCCGGCCATCATCTGCCGTATTGAAGTCTCGACCTTCCAGCAGGGATTGCCTGATGGTTGAAAAGTAGGCTGGGCTGATGGCGTAGGAGTTGGGATTGATGTTGACTTGCTGTTTGCATTGTTCTGGATGTACATCGGAACAGAAGTCGTAACGGTTGACCGCGTGTCCGAGCGGCTGATGATCCGTCAAAGCGACGGAGACCACACCCGGCAATTGACGCAGGCTCGCCGCGATCTCACCCAACTTCAATTCCGACTGCTGGGCCTCTGGCTTGGTTAAACTGCCCGAGCCGAGCATTGCTTGCAGCATGAGCAGATGATCCGGTGCGAAGCCGAGCGACTGGTGCAACAGTAGATACACGCCGCCGATCATCCATCCTGCGCAGGCAACCAGCACCACGGTCAGAGTGAGTTGCGCAACGACCAGCAAACGTCCGGCGAATCGCAGGCTGCGCCCAGCAGAAGTTCGTCCCGTACCTTGAAGATCCAGCAGGAGTCGAGGCCGCAATGTTCGCCAGGCAGGCAAGAGCGTGATGAAGAATGTTACCGCGGCGGAAACCGCGACAACGAATGCCACAACTGTGGGACGCATGGATGCATGGGCCAGCCGTGGCAGGTGCAGTGCCGTCGTGGTCTTCAGTAATTTCAGAACAAGGAGGGCCAGTGCAATGCCACCAGCCGCGCCAAGGCTAACGAGCACTGCGCTTTCGACCGTAAGTTGCGTGAGGAGCTGACCAAGCGTGGCTCCGAGTGTTGCCCGTGTAGCGAATTCACTCCGCCGACGAGTGTTCCGCGCAAGCAACAGACTCGCAAGATTAGCACAAGCGATCACCAGCAGTAAGCCGCAGGCCGCAAGGGTCATGAGAAGAGCTGGCTTCGTTTCCGCACCTACCAGTAATTCCAGGTATGGAAAGACCAAGGGTGGTTTCCTAAATGCGGCTCTGTAGGCTCCGTAGTAGTTCGGGTAGTCCTTCTGGAGCGTCTGATCCACGCGCGCCAGATCAGCATTCGCCTGCCCCAGCGTCACTCCTGGCCGCAGTCTTCCGATCAATTCAAAACTTGAATCCCCGCGCGCGTTCGGACGTTCCTGGCTGTCGCAGCCGATCTGGACAAAGACCTCTGGTTGATTGAGCCCGTATGAACCCTCAATCGCCTGCTCCAGTGGCAACACGCCGGCAATCTGGTAATCTCGTCCGTCCAAATTCAGCGTCCTGTTTTCGAGAGCGGGCCCACCGCCCAGACGCTTCCAGAAACCGCCGCTGACAATCGCCTGCGAAGAGCAGTCCTGCTCATTTCCCGTGATCGGCCAGCTTGTCCCCAGTGCAAAACGAGTTCCCAGGGTCGAGAAGAAGCCCTGTGTCACGGCCAGAATCCGACGGGCCGGTGTAGTATCTGTCGCTTTCTGGGTCGGCGACCATTGGCGATACGCAGCGAGACTGATGAAGGTAGTCGAACGGGACTGATAGTCCTGCATCGTGGGAATGGAGACAACGCCGTCCGGCTGGGAAGTCACGGCGACCAGCCGGTCCGGCTGTGCAAAGGGCAGCGGCTCCAACAGCACCGCATCGAGAACAGCGAAGATGGCGGTCGAAGCACCGATGCCGAGAGTCAGCGTCAGGATGGCGGTAACGGCAAACCCAGGGCTTTGCCTGAGCTGCCGAAGAGCATATCGAAAAAGTCGGAACATCTCAGACCTCGCCACAGTTCGAGCAATTTTCATGCCAATAGACGCAGTATCCTGTCTGCTCGCTCCCCTCAGATCGCGGCCGCCGAACTCTGCATGAAAGATCGAACGTGTCCATTATCGGAAACTCTGTCCAATTGCGAACATCGCGACTCGATTTCAGCCTCGCCCAAAGCCTGCCATGGACACACCAGCTACACTATGGCGTACACGGAGAAGCCGATGCCTACGGCTTACAACGAGATTACAGGTCGCAGTATAGAGCGCCTCGCCGCTCTCAGCGATGGCATCTTCGCAGTAGCCATGACGCTGCTGGTGCTTGACCTCCATGTCCCGGCCAGTGAAGTGATTCACGGCCAGGGTGACCTCTGGCGCACACTGGCTGGTGCGGTGCCTCAATTCATCAGCTACGTGATGAGCTTTATGACGCTGGGGATTTTCTGGAACGGCCAGCAGGCGCAGTTGAACTCCTTTACCCGCAGCGATCGCCATCTTTCGTGGATCCACATTGCATTTCTCTTCGCTGTATCGATCATGCCCTTTTCCACCCGATTGCTGGCTGGATTCATCGCCTATCGCAGCGTGCTTATCGTTTATTGGGGCAACATTTTGCTGCTTGGCTTGGTGCTCTACGGAAGCTGGCGCTACGCAATACGAGCGGGCCTCTTACGCGAGAATGTTACCCGGGACAGGCAATGTGCGGTAGAACGGCGAATCTTAGTAGCGCAGGGTCTTTATGCCTTCGGAGCCTGTCTCTGCCTCTTCAATACCTACGTCAGCATCGGTTTCATCATCCTGGTCCAACCCAACTTCGCCCTGGGGCTACGCCTGCCTTACTTGTCGGAGGTTTGAGCCAATATGCCGTGCTTACAGCCGCTCGGACTCCACCACCTGAACGCCTGCGGGAGCGGAGATAGCAGCCTCCAGGAGAGCCTTTGCTATCTTGTCCGCCGGAACCACCCGATAATGGCGTGGGAGAACTGGCCGCAGCGAATGAAAAGCCCTGATGGTACGCGCCTCCCACGCACGGTGGGGTTTGCGGGGGCCCAGAATGGCCGAAGGGCGCACCAGGGTAAGGGATGGGAAGCCGCACGCGATCAGTTTTTGCTCGACCTCACCTTTGATTCGCATATAGAACGCCCGTGCCTTCGGATCGGCGCCGATGGAGGAGTTGAAGGCAAATCTCTGCGCGCCGTACTGGCGCAGTAGCTTGGCCACGGCCAGCGGATAGTCGACATCCACCTTGCGGAATGCCTGATGAGAACCCGCTTGGCGCATGGTTGTGCCCAGGGTGCAGATGCCGCCATCCACCTGCCACCATGGCGCGTCGGCCGGCAAGGCGTCGAAGTCGACCACGGGATTCTCAAGACGCGGTTGCGGTGGCAACGGCTTGCGCGTGACCGCGACTACCTTGGTGACCCTGCTGTCGGCAAGCGCCTGCCGCAAAACCGACTGGCCCACCAGCCCGGTTGCGCCCACAAGTAGAAGAACCGCCATTCTCTTGCTCCTTAGAAGCAATCAGAGATCGTGCTCTGGCAAGTGTACGGCCAAAGGCGTCCTGTCTGTCTTATGAGAGCCTTCTTACTATTACTGTGAGGTGGTGATATTGGCTAGGTGCGGCCATTTTTCGACGGAATGGCCGCGTTTGGCTCCGTTTCCTCGCTTACACCAATAGTAAGAATGCTCTAAGCAGCGGGACGTAAGCTTCGGCATGCAAAAGCATAGTCTTACGCCATGGAGAACTTTCGCCTGCGGGTCTTTCGTGCCGTAGCCCGGCATCTCAACTTCCGCATAGCGGCTGAGGAGTTGCTGCTGACGCAATCTGCGGTGACGCAGCAGATCAAGGCACTGGAGTCGGAGTTGGATGTTGCGCTATTCGATCGTTCTGGCGGCCGAGTCTCCCTGACGCAAGCCGGTGCTGCCTTGCTGCCGTTTGCCGAGAAGCTGGCAGCGCTTTCCGAACAAGCTCGTGAAGCGGTGGCAGCGACGACCGGCGGGAACGTGGGACGGCTGGCCTTGGGCGCTTCTCAGACCATTGGGCAATATTTGCTACCAAGGCTGATCGCGGGCTTTCTACAGGAAAACCCCAAGGTGCAGATCAGCGTGATGGGCGGCAACACGCAAACGATCCTCGAAGCGCTCGCCGAACATCGAGTGCAGCTCTGCCTGATCGAAGGGCCGGCGATGCGTAGGGACGTACAGGTGGAACCTTTTATGGAAGATCACATGGTTTGCGTGGTTCCTTCAGGGCATGAATGGGCAGACGAAGAGGTAGACGTGAAGGAGTTGCAGCAGGCGTTGCTGGTGACCCGGGAGCTGGGCTCCGGCTCCCGGAGGATCGTCGAACAGGCGTTGGAACGAGCCGGACTTGAAGTGAAGAAGCTGCGGCTCGCGATGACGTTCGACTCCACCGAAGGTCTCCTCAGCGCGGTGGAAGCCGGACTGGGCATTGCCTTCGTATCGCGCTGGGCGGTGCGTAACCAGCTTGCGTTGGGAACCCTGAAGCTGGCAAGAGTGCGGGGATTGAACCTGGCGCGCATGTTCTCCCTGGCCACCGCGGCTGGCCCCGAGCCTGCCGGGATTGTCCGCACCTTCCAGCGTTTCGTGCTCGAGCGCGCGGAGGGATTGACTCCGCGCGCGACTGGCCGATCGAAACCCGGGTAAGTAACTGTAACTCCTCTAAATGGAGATGTAGTTGTAGTAGATCGCGGCCAGCGAGGCGCCGGCAACGATGATCCAAAGGGTGACGCCCTGGAGGAACGGCCTGACGCCGACCTGCTGAAGCGTGCTCTTGGACAGACTGGTGCCGATGAGAAAGAGGGTGGCGGTGAGACCAGCTTTGCCCAGGTGATTCAGCACGCCGTACTGGACGGAAAATCGTGGCAGGTATGTACTGGCGGCGGCCGCGAGACAGAAGAAGAGAATGAACCAGGGAATTTTGACCTTAGCCTCGCTGCGGGAACCCCCGAATCGGGCCAACCTCGCCATGTAGGCGGCGGTAAGGAGCGAGACCGGCACGATCCAAAGCGCGCGCGNNCCGAACTGGTGTCGTGAATCGCGAGTGCGGACCAGAGACCGAACTGATCCTGGCTCAGATGCAGGGCATGGCCAATCGCGGGAAAGATAAGCAGGGCGACCGAGTTGAGCAGAAAGACTGTCCCCATGGAGACACTAATCTCTTCCTGATCCGCGCCCGTGATCGGGGCAATGGCGGCGATCGCGCTTCCACCGCAAATGGCGGTGCCCGCGGCGATCAGGAAGGAAGCCTTTCCGGCGACCTTAAGCAGGCTGCCAAAGAGCAGGCCGAGCAGCATGGCACAGGTGATGCTGACCGCCGTGTAAAGGAAACCGGAGCGGCCAGCGTGCACGACCTGCTTCAAGTTCATGCCAAATCCCAGGGCAACAACGGACACCTGTAGGAGCAGCTTGGCCAGCGAGCTACTCTCGATGCGGAACGGATGCTCGACAGTGAAGCCGAACGCAATTCCACCCACCAGCGCAATGGCCGGGGATACGACGCCGCTGGCCGCAAGAAGCAGGCCGAGGAAAAAGATGGTCCTGCCATGCGAGGTCTGACTGTCAGTCTGCTGCATCAGGCGGTAGCTCCCTTGAACCTACTTTCGGCGTTTCAGCGGCAGGGGTCCAACCAGAAATAATGATGAGGAATAAGCGGGAGTTGGGAGCTGGCGAGCCCTGAGGCACAATGGATGACTTTCGCTTATTTTTCGCCTATGCTGTTGCCGTGGAACGAACTCCTTGGAAAAGCAGCCGTCCCGGATTGCGCGGTGAGCTCAGCCATCGGAACACCGCCCGGGCTGCCTCCTTCCCCGCGGAGATGAGCTACAGCCCGGTCCCGAGTATCGTCTACAGCGAGAATGAAGCTGGGGAACACGGCAATTTTCTGCCTGCGTCCTACAAGAGAATTTTGCAGGAACCTGCCTGGAGGGCGCGGCTCGCCAAGGTCTATACCGGCTCGCGATTCTTCCCCCGCAAGGCGGATCGCACGCGGCGCGAGCTCGACTGCGCAAATAGCTCCGACGCGCTCCTCATGAACATCTTTTGTTACCCGGGAATCACTCACCGTGCGGCCGTCTGTTCCCTGCTCGGAGCCGAGCCGGGCATCCATCCTGTCTTCGGCTTCAGACCAGCAATCCCGCTGAACAATGGCGGTGATGATCGAAGTGAGACCGACCTGAAACTGGGAAAGCTGTTCATCGAAGCCAAGTTGACTGAAGGTGATTTTCAAACCGCGAGGTCCAGCCTGGTGCACCGCTACCGCGATCTCGAATCAGTCTTCGATGTGGCTCGATTGCCCAGGCGCCAGGAAAAGTTTCGCTCCTACCAACTGATTCGAGGCGCGCTGGCCGCCCACACGCATACAGCTTCCTTTGCTGTTCTCTGCGACCAGCGCCGTCAGAATCTGATCGAGGATTGTTTCGAGATCATGTCGGCGGTGATGAGCGCCGAACTCAGATGCCGGCTGAGCGTGGTGACATGGCAGGAACTTGCCCATGCACTGCCTCCGAAGGTGAGAACCTTTCTGGCCGACAAGTACGGCATCGTCGGGAGCGGTTTCGCTACGGCACCTTACCTTCGCTGAGAAATCTCTGCACCAGGGCAGAAACAGCGGCGGCGTCGCAATCCATGATGAGATGCGCGCAGGTTCCTTGCGAAATATACGTTGGCCCACCCTTAGCGGCGGCCCAGGCGAGACCCGGTTGAGGATTGACCATGCGGTCGAGTGCGCTGACGATGATCAGGTAGTGTTGCGGTGAGGCCTTGGCCACTGCCTCCAGCGGCCGGTCACCGATCACATCGTGGGCCATAACGGCGCGCATCTGCCATACGCGGTCGTTCGCATCCATCGCGATCGGAGATTCGGATTTCTGCACAAACGTCTCGAACTGCGCGCGCGGCGTCGCCTGGTTGCGGTAGCCAGGACTGGTCACGACCAGATCGCCTAAGAGATTGGCGAGCTTCAGCTCCGGCTCAACCGTATATTTCCCGTTTTGATAGGCCGGGTCGCGCAAGATAGTCTCCAGCATGACCTGCTTGGTCAGTAGATCGTACGTGGTAAGCCGCGGCGTGGCGATGATTGGTACCGCAAGATCGAAGAAATCGGGATGGAGCGAAGCCCACATGTAGGTCTGCTCTCCGCCCATCGATAATCCCACGACCGCATGCAGGTGCTTGAGATGGAGCACCTCGGTCACCACGCGGTACTCCGCTTCAACCATGTCGCCGGTGGTGAACTGAGGAAAATCCGTACCAGGCTGCGCATTGCTGTTGGATGGGGAAGAAGACACCCCGTTGCCGAGCGCGTCGAGCGCCACACCGAAGAACCTGGAGGTGTCGACCAGTCGCTGCTGCGAGGGCTGCACGCCGAAGAAAGTCACCAGGTCCCCTGACACCCCGTATAGCCATGTCGCCATGACAACCGCGTTATCTTGCGCGGCGTTCAAGGAACCAAAAGTGCGGTAGCCGATGCGGCAGTGTTCGATCACCTTTCCGCTCTTCAGCCTGCACTGGCCAAGTTCTGCGAACTGCTGCACGCCATTCTGCGCATGACTGGACCAAGGAAGGAACGGTAGCAGGAGAGCGACCGTGAGCTCCAGCTTGCGAATTCTCATTCTCATCGGGCACCTGCGGCGACTTGCATTGATATGCAAGTGGACTACGCGGCTTTTATAGCATAGTGGGATCGCTAAGAGCGGTTTCACGATGAATGCGTCCGATCCGGCCGGGACTTTTCGAGGTAGCATCCGGTAAAGTGGGATTATCCCTGCGAAGCGGCGGCGTGATCCCAGCCCCGCCTTGCGCAGAAGGAAGTGAGGCTCTTCACCATGCAGACCGATCAGCGAAGGTTCAGGCCCGCGGAGCGCCGCAGACGCTTGGCCTTAATTATCGCTGTATCCCTGCTTTCCGTCACCGTTCTGTGCTTTCTCCCGCCCATTCCGCTAGGTCCTGGGTACCACGATTTCACCGATAGACGAATTTTCCTGCGGATACCGAATTACCTGGACGTACTTTCCAACATTCCCTTTATGATCGTTGGTCTGTGGGGGCTGCTTTGGCTGCTGCGGAGATCGAGCAAGCCTTCGTTTGTTATGCAACAGGAGCGGATTCCATATTTTGTTTTTTTCGCGGGGGTTGCGCTCACCGGAGTGGGTTCTTCTTGGTATCACATGGCCCCGGATAACAACCGTCTTCCCTGGGATCTCTTGCCCATGACTTGCTCCTTCATGTCGATCCTGGCATCCATCATCATGGAGCGAATCAGTGTGAAGGCCGGGCTCCGTGTGTTGTTTCCTTTGCTCGTCCTTGGAGTCGCGAGTGTCGCATACTGGTACCTGACGGAGAGGCAAGGCCACGGAGATTATCGTTTTTACTTGTTCGTGCAGTTTTTTCCTCCGCTTTTGATTGCCCTCATCATCGCCATCTTTCCAGCGCGCTACACCGGCACCCAATACCTGGCCGTGGCGTTTATTTTCTTCGTATTGGCCAAGCTCTTCGAGTTCTTCGATAAGCAAATATATTCGTTTACCCGCATGATAAGCGGGCACTCCCTGAAGCATATTACGGCTGGTGTCGCCTGTTATTGGATTCTGCGGATGTTGCAAAAGCGGCGTGCCCTTCCGGGTCTCGGCGAAGATGGTAAAGACCAATCCTTATTGGATTACCAGCGGCAAACTGTTTGACCAGTTGTGCCGTCTACACAAGGGGGTCTGTTTGAAACGGGTTCTTCTCTCTCTTTTGGTTTGTCCTGCATGCCACAGCGCATTCGAAGCTCGTATCGATAGCGCGGAAGGCAGCGAGATTATGGAAGGAACGCTGGTGTGTACAGCCTGCGGTTCTACCTTCCCCATTATCCGAGGTATTCCGCGTTTCCTTTCTGCTGGCCTCAGCGAAGATCAGAAGGCCACCGCGGACGCCTTCGGCTACGAGTGGACCCACTATTCGCGACTAACCGATGCAGACCGGAGAGAATTCCTTGACTGGATCGCGCCGCTCACGCCGGCGGATTTCGAGGATCGCGTCGTCCTTGACGCCGGGTGTGGCAAGGGCCGCCACATTTTTCTGTCCGCCCAATTCAAGGCCCGCGCGGTGGTAGGAATCGATCTGTCGAATGCTGTCGAAGCGGCCTATCAAAACACTCGTGCTCTGCCCAACGTGCACGTCGTCCAGGCGGATATTTCCAATCTGCCGTTTGCCCAGCCATTCGATCTTGCCTACAGCATCGGCGTTCTGCATCATCTTCCGGTACCAAAAGAGGGCTTCGTGGCCCTGGCGAGCCACGTGAAACCTGGCGGCCGTATCGCGGCCTGGGTTTATGGAAAAGAAGGAAACCTTTGGATTGAGAAACTCGTCGATCCTGTTCGTAAGAACATTACTTCACGGCTGCCAAGATTCATGACGCGTTGCCTCTCCTTTTTTCCCGCAGTTTTGCTGTACGGGGGATTAAAACTGCTATACCGTCCCGCTGTTCGCGTGGCTTGGCTGAAGCGTTTGTTGCCCTATTCCGATTACCTCTGTTCGATCTCCAGCTATTCGTTTGCAGAAAATTTCTGGAATGTCTTCGATCAACTGGTGGCGCCCACTGCCTACTACCATAGCCGGGAAGAGGTGGCCGATTGGTTTGAAACGATCGCAGGGGAGCAAGTGACGATTTCGCGCCACAACAGTAATAGCTGGCGCGGAACAGCCTTGATCCCCGAGACGGGACTGCTCTCCGCGCGGACCGCTCCTGTTAGTTGGCGCAAGCCGTACGGACTAGCAAAGGCAGACGGGTGAAGCAGACGGGTGCCCCACGTTCGCCCCAGCGTACCCGGATTTCCTGTTACGCAGCACCAGACCGCCTGTGCGGCTTTCTTCAAGGAAAGCCGCATAGAGTTCGACAACGCCACGAACCTCG
>PLZN01000413.1 GCA_003152195.1 Acidobacteriaceae bacterium | reverse complement strand
TCTCCTCAAACCAGCCGGTTAAGAGATACGCATTCTGAGGGCAAGGTTAGGTTTCTCTAGGTTTCTCCCGTGTGTCCCTTAATTCTCAGCGGAGCCGCGGAATTGCACGGCTAACTTATCGTCACGTCACCACCCCATTTGCTCTCGCCATCGAACAAGTTTGTGCCGTACCCGCCTTACCCCGCGATTGCGGGCCGCCGGCCATATAAGCTTCGCATATTCCTCGCGCCGGAAACGGGAGAGTGCACGGTCTAGTTCGCCGGGCGGGAGTGAGCCACAGTTATGCAGCATAGAGGCGAGGTAACGCCGCCGGTCGAGCACTGGGTGGAGGAAGGTGTCGCTATCGCCTGGGGCCACATCTTCTTCC
This sequence comes from Acidobacteriaceae bacterium, assembly GCA_003152195.1. GTDB lineage: Bacteria > Acidobacteriota > Terriglobia > Terriglobales > Acidobacteriaceae > PALSA-350. The sequence goes on along the minus strand of PLZN01000413.1, from coordinate 5,851 downwards.
ATCGTCGGCGGGAACCAGTCATAGTGAGAAACGTCACCAAAGTCGGCAAGCGATAGCCATGTCATGCCCGCCCGCCCGACCTCGCTGGGTAGAAAAACCTCACTGCTCGGCCAAGCGCGGACGAATGGATCAGAGTTCATGGCGAGCCGCCGCTGATGCAACAGCGCTAAAGCGGCAGAAGAAAGAAAACACACGTTGAGCAAAGCGAGCTTGGCCTCGCCAGGAGGATAGACATCGCGCTGATACGACGTCCAATGCCATTGGTCGAAGGGTCGCGAGATCGGCAAAGCAACAAGATCGGCGCCTCGTGACACCGCACGGACAACGAACTGCTCCAGCGAGCATTGCACGACGCAGTCATACTCGACGAACAGATAATAGTCGTAATCCGGACACTGCGCCAGAAACTGATAGTGCGCGTAGTCTGGATTCCACCACAGCACACCACCCACTGCAAAGCGCATCGGCAGACCAGCCGCTGCAAGATCGGCGCAGGTGAAACGGATCACACGCTCGAATGGTATTGGCCCGACCGGTCCGCCGGTCTCATCTATCGAGATGTAAAAATCCAGAGAGCCGGCAGCCTCAGCCAGGCGCCGCGCCTGACGTTCAACGAACTCATCCCAGGCGTAGGCTTTGAAGACAACTGCGCAACGAGGAGCAGTGGTGGTCATAGCCGCCCCTCCCCATCAATCGGCCGCGGCGCGCGACGCGAGTCACGGCCGGTCGGCGCCAGCCGGCGCCCCAAGGCCGCGCCTGGAACCGTCACCATACGGTCGAAGGCAGCAGCAAGCGCAATTGAGACAGGCACCGTCTCTATACTGCCTGGAGCAAGTGTGGCGCCCAAAATCAGAACAGATCCGACTGCCACCGTGAACTCCTGTACGGCATGCCACTGCGAGAAAACAAATCGCTCTAGACCGCCAGCATCAGAGAGCCCGTGGTGGATAACCACAACACATGCGGCGATGCCTCGTACCGAGTCCACCACCTCGATCCTGCCGATCTTACTCAAGGGGTAATTCCCCACTCGCGCCGCTAATGGCCGCATAAACCGGCGGCATGTACTGCTCGCGGCGCGACGGCTTTGGCCTCCTCTCCTGCTCCGTAACTCGTATCAAAGTGCGAAGGCATTCAGCTACCTGGTCAACCTCATGATGAGTCATCGTATCGAACAGAGGTAGACTGATCATCCTTGCGGAAACGTCGTCGCAGACCGGCATCGGACCTCCCACGGAAACTTTTCGGAAGTATGGCTGCTCAAATAAGTGTGGGCTAAAGTAAGTTCCCGTCACGATCCCCCGATCCTCTAACCCCGCACGGATAGCCGCCCTGCACCCGCCCAGTCCGGATGGCAATAAGGCCGGCACAAACTGATGTGCCTGCGTGCCTAGCGCTCGCAGTTGAAAATCCAATTCCGGCAGTGCAGCGCGATAGCGATTGAGCAGCGCGGCCCGGTGTGCCGTAATGCGGTCGTAATCGGCAAGGCGTAACCGGCCGAGCAACGCGCCCACTTCGCTGAGTTTGCCGTTCAAGCCGGCCATGGTCGCCGAGCGCGGCTCACCAAAGCCGAAACTGCTCATGGTTCGAAGCCTTGCAATACGATCCGGATCCGCGCTGTAGATCAATCCCGCCTCTCCCACAGCAAAGGACTTGGTTGCGTGCATGGAAAATACTACGCTCCCGGCAAAGCCACTCCCGAACCCGCGCCCATGCACGTCAAACGTGCCAAGCGAGGCTGCGGCATCCACTACGACAGGCACGCCGAGCCGGGTCGTGAGTCTCTTATAGCGCTCCAGATCGATCGGGTAGCCAAATGTCGCGTAGGGCATCACAACAGCAATTTTGCCTGCATAACGCCTCAGCATCGCCGACTCGGCTGCAAAATCGGCCGCCCAATTCTGTGGATGAATGTCACAGAAGAGCGGCGTCAGGCCACACCAACGCGCCGCATGCGCCGCGGCTGCGAAAGTGAAGCTCGGCATCAGCGCAAACTGTCCAGCAGGCTGGTCGCCGACCGCCTCCTTGATAGCCAGCATAAGGCCTATCGTCGCATTGCAAACTGTCATGCAAGCGCCCTCACCGCCGAAAAAGCGCGCCAGCATCTCCTGCTCAAAGCGCGTGTTAACCGGACCGAAATTGCTGAAAATCCCACTCTGCTCAAGCGATTGCAGTTCCGGGACTGCAAGGGAGAGCTGCGGCGGGGCGGGACGAACGAGAGGGATCTTCATACCGCGAGCTCATGAGTAGCGTTGATCTGCTCCACGCGAGCAAGCGCGGACAATTCAAGTGAGTAGTCCTTCCCAAAGGACGGAGACAAGATGGCATCGACAATCAACCCGCCAACGTCGCTCTGCCAGAGCCAGAGGCCATTTGCCTGACCCCTAAAGCTTGGCTCACCTCCAAGTCTTCCATGCGGGACAAAGCCCGCGGCCAAGCCAATTGCAAATAAGTGAGGGAGCGGGTTGCCGCTTGCGCCTAACACCCGGCAGCGATCATCCACAAGCCGCGCCTGCGGGCTTGTTCCGGCCAGAAGGGGCACTGGTCTGCCAGCCTCATCAAAGACCGGCAACGCACGAGGCCGGTAACCCAGCGCAGCGATCACAAGATCCGCATTGTCCAGCAGCGTCAGGGAAGCCGCATCATCCAGGCCGAGGCGATGTAACTGCAAGCGAGGCTCAGGCGACCGCCCTCCGATGCCGCGCGCTCGCATGATTAACTCTCGCGAGTCCAACCTGAATCCGCCCAGACGATAGACACGCCCGCTGATCGGACAGATGTCGTCAGGCCCAAATTCCGTATATCCGTCCGCAAGGGCCGCATCCACGCTGGGATAAAAAATGCGCAACTCCCGCCGGTGCAGGATGGTGACTCCGCCCGGACCAAACGTGACCCCAGGCAGACGGTGCAGCAAGGCGTGTGCCACGGCCGCTGCGCTGGTGGAACCACCAATGATGGCAACGCGCGGAGGCCGGCCAAGCGCGGCGAGACGGGCAGCGATCGCTGCGAAACCAGAGGTACTCAGAACGTCGCCGGATTGCAACAGTCTTTCGCCACATCGCTCGGCAAGGTTGACGCCAGCCACTACCTCACCCCGAAGGCGTTCTGCCGGCTGGGAGGCGCCCGTGGCAAGCACTACATTTCTGGAATCGATCGTGCGCTCGCGTCCGGTCTTAACATCTCTGATAAGCGTGAGCCAGCCCGTTGCCGTGCGCCGCGTCGAAATTGCCCTGGATCTCTTAAGAACACGGCCGTTTGGCGTGGCCGCAATCAGCCCGTTCATCGCTTGCCCGATCAAAGCCAGAAGCTCCCCTGCACTTCGCAACGGCACAGTGCCGTCTCCCGCTTCCAGGAACTCCTTCGTGAGCGGATGGTTTCGTAATGCCGCGAGCTCGCTTTCGGGTGGTCCTGCAAGGCAATCCGCAAAAGTGAAACCCGTACTGTCGGAGTTAATGCACCAGCGGCCGATGCTCCCCTCCCCAACGGCGCCCGACTGCTCCACCACGGTGATGCCCTCTTTCAGCAAGTCAGCGAGACGCCCACGTCTATGCGCGGCGAGCAAAGGCGCCAGTCCCGCGGGGCCTCCACCGATAATGGCTACAGCTGTGCGATCAAAGCTCAATGTCACCCGCTTCGGCGTGGCCCAAATGGCCGGCAACGCCATCAAGATTTAGGGGGGATAGTTAGGGGGGATACAATCACACTTTGCCTAAAAACAAAGTGTTTCCGCTTCTCAAAAGAATTCGAACAAAACTCCCATGGGGGATGGGTTTCCTGCCCGGTCTGAATCGCTGTTCATGAAGGAGCATACATGGCGATTCACGATTTGCATCTCAATCCTGAGTAACATAACGGTTGAATCTAGTAATGAAGGGCGCCATGTGAGCCTTGACAAGTGCTATCAGACCTGCGTCACAACGGTACGCAAGAACGGTACACAGATGACGCTTACCCGAGATTATGCCAATGGTCCGAGAGAAAGCGGGGACACGGAGCTGTGAAGAAAATTGACAACAACCATAATTATTGCGAAGTGTACTGATGCCGATACGCTGCAAGCGTGAATACTTCGTCACTTCTACCTCGCCGGTATGGTTCCGATGTCGCGTTTTCGGCAGGTAGGACCTGAAAGGTATCCAACGCCAGTGGATGTAAGGGACGATGTCAACCGGATTCCGGCAGCGAGATATCGTTGCGACGTTAGTGCCCGGGCCGATCACTGGATCGCTATACAACCTTCCAATCGGTTCCCGCCTTTCTGTCAGGCCACCCCAATATTCTGTTCCAAGAAACGATACGGAATTGGCTCATCCACTTCGCTGATTGTCTGCGATTTGGTGTTCTTCAGCACGCTGACGATCTCCTGCATGGCCCGTAGTCCTTCGACAGCTTGGTCGCGACAAACCGCCGGCTGTTGCCGGCGGCCTTCTTTTTATCACCCGAGACGCGTACCCGGTTTCCCGCTTTGATTCCGTCCACATCTCCGGCGAGAGCATAGGTCTGCTGGTCACCCCCATTCAACAACTGCACGCCGCCGGGGCCGGGAGAGGCGCAGCCCTTTAATGAGTGGCCGTGGTGGACCGCAAAGTAGACGCCGACCCCGATCAGGGCTCCCACCCCAACCAGCGCAATGATCACTCCAGCAGTTTTTCCATTACTCGCGCCTGCAATGCCTGCACTGGCAGTTCTAGGTGTTGTGAGGCAAAAGGCAAAAACGAACAGAATGCTAAGTGGGCGTTTCAGCGTGGCGATCATGACAGGCTCTTTCTCGAAAAGGATTTGGGAAGGCGGTAGATATAGCACAACTGCAATGTTTTGGGCCCACGATGTCAAGGAACTTTTGCCTTGGCTGACCCTATTTGATCGAACAATTCTCAAGCAAGGAGCAATGACGACAATTCGCTGCCCGGCCACCTTGGCGCGCACAGTAATCTTTCCGTACGCTTGCTCGTCAGGTCCATCGCACGCCACAGGAAGCCTCCGCAAGATAGTGTCTGTACGAGCAGAAGAGTTACAAACCGCTTCGCATCAATAGGCAGCGCCGAGGTTGGTGGCCTCCGCCTGGAAAAAGAAACCGCGGAATGAGTGTTCTTTTAGCTCGCTCTCCGAACGGGAGTCAAATTGACTGTCCCTGACTTTCTCCTGACTTGCTAAGAAGAAGCTGCCAAAGGGGTTGCGGGGTTTCCTCAACCCGTAATCGTCCCCTATCTGCGCCTCCATGGCAAAGGCTATGTGGTTCGTTCGNNCTTCAAGTCCGTGGACGAGTACATCGCCTCGCAGCCCGAGGCCGTGCAGGGCTTACTCAAGCGCGTGCGGAGCACTCTCCGTAAGGCTGTGCCCGGAGCCAAGGAGGTAATCTCCTACAAGATCCCCACGTACAAATTGCCCGGCGGCCCGGTGCTCTATTTTGCTGGATGGAAGCGGCACTACTCGCTCTATCCGGCCACCGCTCACGTCGTCGCGGCGTTCAAGGACGACCTTGCACCGTACGAGGTCGACAAGGGCACGATCCGCTTCCCGTTCTCCGAGCCCGTCCCCGTGAAGTTGATCGAACGCATCGCGAAGTTCCGCGCGAAGGAAGTCGCCGAGCGGGAGAAGGCGAAGGCAGCCGCGCCGAACAAGTGCTAGGCGCCGGGCAACACGCGGACAGGATACCTATTCTTTATGCCTTATATGTTAGCTTGCGTTCATGGCGCGCGGCCCGCACGGTGGCTCCAGGCCTTCCGCATCGCCTGCCATGCCGCAGGTACCGTGACCGGTGATCCGGATGCGCGGCAACGAAGGCATGCTGGAACCGTGGTGCGTCAGGTGAAAGGTCTTGCTCCTCTGTTTTTATTGCCGGACGCGAGCG
>PLZN01000154.1 GCA_003152195.1 Acidobacteriaceae bacterium | reverse complement strand
TGCTTCTGCAGCACACATGCTGTCGCCGTATTCATCCAACAATGCTTATGCCAAGAACACTCACCTTCGTCAGCTGCGCTCTCACAATGTTTGCGGCAGGGTGTGTACATCCTGCCATCGGTCCGCGCTCACTCCCGCGCGACCGCGCTCTGTACAGCGTCTCCCTGGCGGATTCATGGAAGGAGCAGACGCTGCTCAACATCGTCAAGATGCGATACATCGATCCACCTGTCTTCGTAGACATTGGGAACATTGTGTCCAGTTATTCGCTGGTGCAAAGCGCTAGCCTTGGTGGAACGATCATCCCGAGCGGGGGAAGCAGTGTTCCCTTGGGGGGCGCCGGCACCTTCTCCAACAGCCCCACTATCACCTACACGCCTTTGACCGGCAATGCCTACATTAAGGGCCTGTTGACCCCGCTGTCGCCTACCTTGGTATTTTCCGCCATTCAAAACGGCGCGCCGGCTGACTCGCTCCTGCCTTCGTCTCTGCAATCCATTAATGGCTTGAAAAATCAACAGGCGACCTGGAACGGGATTACGCCAGGCTGACCCGGAATTCTATCGCGTCCTGGCATTGCTGCACCTGGTCCAGATTTCGGGTGCAGGTGAGAGAGTACGTCAAACTGGATCCCGGGAATCAGCAAACGAGCATTCTCCATAGTTCCAAGGGGAAGCAGGCCGACGCATTCGTAGAGATCTACTATCGCAACACCTGGTTCTGGATCGACGACGGCGACCTCGATTCGAAGCGGGTCTTTGCGCAACTGATGCAGCTTTTTGCCATGGCCGATACCGGCCCCAGGGAGGAGAGTCTGCCGGTGGTCACCATTCCCGCTCATTAGCCAGGATGCCGCCCCGCCCGAGTAGCCACATCGCAAACGACTCCGTAATGAGAATGCCGGTGTTCGACTCGTGTGCGTCAGGAATACGTTCCGTCTGGTCCCCCTTTTCCCAGGGAGTGGTCCCCAATGAAAATCGCTTTACAGTATCGCGAACAAGCGAGACGGGTGTACTATGGCGCTACTTTCAAAGCCAAAAAGGAAGTTCCGGCTCACCTGGTTTTGGACGTATAAGCGTGCCCCAAAGCCCCAGCCGCTGACTCAGCATCCGGGTCCTCAAATTCTGGACAGCAGCTCCGAGAGGTCGATGTGGCCCCACGGGCAGTTTCTTTCCGTCAGGGTTTGCAAGCCGACGCTGCTGCGCACGATGCCGGACAGCGAGCGTTGCGCGCCGCCTTCATCGGATTCTTCGTTGACATGTTCGACATGTATCTGCCTATCGTGGTGCTGGGCCCGGCCATGTCCTACTTCCAACCAGCAACCCTGAGCCCAGCCCTGAAATCAACGTTGTTCTATATCGTTTTTGCCTTGTCCCTGGTGGGTCGTCCGGTAGGAGCCACGCTCTTTGGCCATTACGGCGACAAGCTCGGCCGGCGATGGGTCACGATTATTTCCATGGGTGGCTTCGCTTTTGTGACCCTGCTCATTGGACTGTTGCCGGGCTATGAAAGCTGGGGCATCGCCAGCATCGTGATCCTTACGCTCCTTCGTTTCGTCGATGGTGTTTTCCTTGGAGGCGAGTATACCGGCGCCAATCCCCTGGCCATGGAGTATGCGCCCAAGGAGAAGCGAGGAGAATGGGCGGCGTTCATCCATACGGGGTTTCCGCTGTCTCTGGCCGCCATGTCCCTGATCACCACCGGTTTGTTGCGCATGCTGCCGGCAGGGACAGCACATTCACCATACGTACAATGGGGCTGGCGCATTCCCTTCTTCCTCGGAGCCCTGTTTGCCAGCGGGATCTTCCTTTACTACGTAAGAAGGGTTCCGGAATCCAGCGTTTGGGCCAAGGCGGAGAAAACCAAGTCTCCGCTGAAGGAACTGTTCCGCGGAGACAATTTCCGCTGCCTGGCGCAAGTCTTCCTGGTCATGAGCGGGGCATGGTTCACGCTGAACGCGGTTACGTCCATTCTTCCCGGCGTTCTGTTGACAGTGCGGCACGTGAACAGCGTCGTCGTCACCAATGCGCAATTGGTCGCTAATTTCCTGCTGGCTCTTTCCTTTGTTCCTTTCGGCATGTTGGGCCAGAAGATCGGTCGCCGGACCATCCTGGTTCTGATGGGACTCGCAGGGTTTACTGCAGGTCCTATCTTGTACTACGTGCTCATCCGGTCCGGCTACCGGAGCGCCTGGCAGCTGACCCTGCTGGTGACCTTGGTCAATCTGTGCGCCACGCCCGTATGGGCGATCGTCACCTCGTATATCAACGAGCGCTTCCCCACCGGGGTCAGGGCATGTGGCTATGGCATCGGTCTCAGCGCGGCCGCGATCATTCCGGCATTTTCCTCCTTCTACATGTTGGGTCTGAAGGGATTGGGAATGCCCTACGAGTACACCGAAATCGTCATCTTCGTAGTGGGAGGCTTTCTTTTGTTGCTAGGTGCGCTGTCCGGACCGGAAACCAAGCACGTCGAGTTGTCATAAAGTCCCTGGCGCTGAATGAGATTGCTGATCTCCGTTCTCGTCAGGCCGATTGGTCCTGCGGCAGGATGGCGCGAGATCTTTCGAGGATGCATTTGACGAGCAAGCGTACAAGCCCGGCGCGCCTAAATGGAGAGTGCAAGGCATCGTGCTAGGATCGCTACACTACCGCTCAGGGGTACGACATGAAAATGCACGTGAACCGCACTCTTGCCATTACGCTAGCGGGCGGGGTAATGCTCGGCGCCGGAGTTGTCCTCGTCGCTCAACAGGCTGTCACGAAAACCCAGCGTGTTCCACAATTCGAAAACGGCGACGTTAAGGTTTGGAAATCGGTGGTGTTGCCCAATGCGCCATTGACCATGCATCGCCATGAGCATCCGCGAGTGATCATTGCACTGAGCGGCGGCACCATGAAGATTGTCGAGCAAACTGGTGCCGCGGAGGAGCATGTATGGGAGACGGGCAAAGCCTATTGGCTGCCGGCGAATCCGCCCAATACCATGCATGCGGATGTGAACGGAGAGGATAAGCCTATTGAGGTGATGGTGGTCGAACTGGAGCACGAAAAGTAGCGCGGCTCTCGGGGCCAAGCGGCGCATGGAACTCAGCCAGATCCACCGGCGACACATATGACTTCGCCTGCTTCTGCAGTGGGCTGAGCTGCCACTGCACCACCGCCCTGTATCCGCCCTGTTGAAACGCGCGCTGGCCGCGGACTTGGAGTCACCCGTCGCCGTGAACGTTTTCACCATCCACTCCGCCGCCTCTTTCCCCATCCCTTGCAACGGGATCGAGCCCGTTGAGGGCAGCTAAGTCCTTTGTTTCATGAAGGTGCTCAAATTTCGCGCATGCACCCCCTTGAGCATGTTTGCGCCAGACGAAAGAAGGCCCGGAGCCCGACGCCACGCGGTAATGATTAGATACAGACGGGGCGCTTTTAAAGCAGGTTTACTTCTACTCTGCACAGGCAAGTTTAGCGAAGTGCGTCTTTACTTGAGGAAAAGCCGCGCCGGCAGTCATGCAATGAAAGCATTGGAAACCAATCGTTATTGTCCCAGGTACGCTGGGGCGAGGGGCACCCAGCGCTTCGCTTAGGAGCAGATTCCTTTGATTATCGCGCCCGCATTCCGGGCTGCTGCTGATCCCTACTGAAATGCGGTACGCGGAAAAGTATCTGGGGGCCACAGATTTAGATACAGTTTGCCGCGATCTGGCGCGGGGAAAACATAGTGAAGTGTTGACTTGACCTTTAGACGATTCTCGGCAATACTGAAGTGGTCACTTCGGTAAATGAAGTGCAAGAGAGGAAAACCCCGTGCAAGAGCCATCTGTAGTTCACGATACGTTCGTAATCGAACGCAGCTTCCCGGTTGCACCGGAAAAAGTATTCTCTGCTTTCGCCGATGCCCGCAAAAAGCGCCGCTGGTTCGCCGAAGGAGAGGGCCATGAGATCGAAGAGTTTAAGTCTGACTTCAGGGTGGGGGGCACGGAGCAACTTCGGTACCGGTTCAAGGAAGGCACTCCGTTTCCTGGAGTGGCGCTAACCAACGAAGGGCGTTACCAGGACATTGTACCCAACCAACGCATCGTAACTGCTTCTACGATGAGCCTTGGAGATAAGCGTATTTCTGCCTCCCTGGTCACGGTGGAACTTTTGCAGACGGACAAGGGAACGGATCTGATCTGCACACATCAGGGAACTTTCTTTGAGGGCTCCGATGGTCTGAGGATGCGCGAAGCAGGATGGCGCAAGTTACTCAACCATTTGGTGGAGGAACTGACGCACCACGCAGTGGGCGCCGATTGAAGAGCCGACGCCCGCCGGCGGAGAGGGGTAGACCATGTCACAAGCAATCCTGATTCCTGGCGTAAGCGCATTTCCATGCGGCGGTCAGCGGCAGCAAGAGCGCCTGAACCCGGGCCGGTTTGACTCCGAAATGCAAAATACGCTTGTTCCGCCTGTCTCGTACAAGGATGCAGCGATGGAAGCTCACGGCAAGACTGTACCCAAGGATGAGGTGGGCGGGGATCTTGTAGACCTGGTCTCGGACGGCCGGAACGTTATCGCCTACGTCGCGGACGTTTCCGGCCACGGTCTTCGCGCAGGCGTCCTGATGGGAATGGCCAAAGCCGCTATGCGCTACGGACTGCTTCTTCGCCAGCCCTTGACAAGACTTCTTGCGGACATCAACTCCGTCCTGGGAACCCTGAAGGAGCCGAACATGTATCTCACGCTTGCAGTTCTACGGTTCGATGGTTCACAGGAAGTCGAGTATATCCTGCAAGAGATTCCAGGGCATCCCTTGTGCGGCATCGCCGCAGCAGTGCTTGCGGAGGCCGAAGACCACGGAGCGCCGCAGGACGACCAGACGGTGTTGTTGGTGCGATCGGCTGCGGATGAGGATGGCAGTGATAGGGCCCAGCGTCCCGAAAAGGATGTTGATAATCCCCAGGTCCGCGAAGCAACATGGCGCAGATTGCTTGACGAACTGACGGTGGAGTTGAAAGGCGAGTGAACAGGAAAAAGATTGACGCCAGCCACGTATTTCACGCCCTTGGCGATCCAACCCGTCGAGCTATCGTTGAGAGGCTCAGCGAACGACCCTACTCGGTTTCCGGGCTGGCTACACCGCTGAATATTTCGCTGACGGCGGTGGCCCAACATCTACAGGTACTGGAGGAAAGCGGATTGGCGCACAGCGAAAAGACCGGACGGGTCCGCACCTGCCGCCTCAACGCGGCCGGGCTTTCCGTCCTGGAGAAATGGATTCGGGATCGCCGTTCGCTGTGGGTTCGAAGACTTGATCGGCTGGGTGATGCACTCGCTGAATCCGACGAAGAATAGTGCTTCGCGCGAAATAGCCCAGGCGAAACACGGGAATACGGGGACCGTTTGCAAAGTTTCCGACCTGTGTAATAGGCTGACGGAAATGCAAACCGGGCTGCTTTTTCTATTTCTCGTGGAGATGCTCGTCTTAATGCCCGGCGCTTTCGCGCAATCGAGTCCGTCTGCCATACCCGCCCCACCCAGCTTTACTTCATCGTCGCCGTCCTCTGAGGACAGCGATGGCGATCGGGCAAAAAAGGACTTAGACAGTTGCAATATTCATGAAGTGAAAAGCCTTCCCGGAAGTCATCGGTTCGGAAGTGATTTTATTGAAGCCATGGCCAGTGATCCGAATCCCAGGGCCAAAGATCGCAACGTGGTGTGGGGTCTCACGGCGGACTTAAGCAGCAAGGTTCCCTCCCAGGATCAGGCTATGTACATATCGAAATCCACCAATGGCGGGAAAACGTGGACCCAAGTGGCGCGCGTGGATTCCAAATATTTCGATGCGGACATAGGGGAGGGCGAGCGGAATGGGTTAAGCGTGTCTCCCGGTGGAACTGAGTTTGTGATCACTACGCAAAGGGGAGCCTTTCAGGTTCTTCCTCAGCCCGGTGCGTCTGATGCGCTGGTGAAATCTATCGTGGGGCCGCGAGTTCCTCAACCAGATCCAATGGTGATCATTGCAAAAAGGAAGGGTGATCCTGTAACGGCGGGTGTGGTCAAAATAACGGCCGACGGAAAACATATGATGGCCGGTTATGGCTACTTTGACCTAAACCCTCAAATCTTTACCTACCACAAGGGTCGCGATGGTTCATGGATCCAAGATGGGACCCTCCCCCATCTTCCAACCCAGATGGATATTCTCTCCATGCAATTTGGTGATCCGAGAAGTCCGGGCCCGAGCTCTCTCTATGTGGGAACTGGCGATCAGGCCTTCCGTCTTAAAGCCCACACGATGCAATGGACACGCATTGATGGAGTGGGTGAAGATTCAGCAGTACAGGGCATCAGTACCGTGGGGGGCCCTCATCTGGCGGCCTGTTGGGGGGTTTACAACCCTACCAGTGCGGATGCTGTGCAGAGAGTGACCCATGCGAGCTTTCTTTTGCATAGAGATGAAGATGAGGCGGGCCCCAACATTCGGGCCTTCAGTATAGAGGTCGACCCCTCCAAGCCAAATCGAGAGGTTGTGACCTCCCTTACAGGTGTGTACACAAGTAATGATCGTGGGAAAAGCTGGAAACGGCTCAATGAGCTTCCCGATGGAGAATTCCGTTCCGCCCATTTCAATTCTGATGATGCAACAGTCATTGTTTCTGGAATTGCAGGAACATTTTTAGCCAATCCATTTTCAAAGACGTGCACAGCTCACCTTAGAACTCGCGATCAATAGCTCTGTCGAAAGGAATGGGGTGATAGCTGTTGACACGTCATCAAGCATTCCAAGCCGAATCCGTGCCCCAAGGGTTGTTTTAATCAGCGGTTGGCTGCGCATCGCCCGTCTTTATCCGCACTCCCTAAGAACTCCCATTCCTCCGCGGTGTGCAATATTGAACAGTCCGCGGAGCAGGGCGAGGAACATACTGGTTTCTGTCCCTGCTATTCCCCGCGACCACCCATTATCCCTGAGTCTAGGGAATTGTCGCGGTGGCCTCGTTGGACGGAACGCTTTCTACCCCGGAGGAGTCGACACTTTCTACGATGTAGTCATACGTCAAACCAGCCTGGACTGAGCTATCCACATACGTCGTCTGGGCGTCAACCGACGAGTTCAGCAGTTGATAAGAAGTGCTGCCACCTGTCGATCGATAGATGTTGTAGCCCACTATCGGAACAGGAGAACTAGTGGGCGCCTGCCAACTCAGGTCGGCTTCCGTTACCACGCTCTCCCCCGTGCCGCTTAGACTGATGACCGCTGTACTGTTGGTCGACGAGTTGCTCTGGATGGTCAGCAACGCCGTCGCCGCTCCCGTGGCGGTTGGATCGAACTGCACCTCCAACGTCACCGCTAAGCTCGGATTCAAGGTAACCGGGAACGTGGCTCCCGACATCGTGAAGCCCGTCCCACTCAGGGTTCCCGAGTTGATGGTCACCGGCGCCGTCCCCGTGGAGGTCAACGTCACAGGCTGCGTCGATGCCGTGTTCACCGTCACATTGCCGAACGTCAGACTGGCCGCGCTGATCGTTAACGTTGGTACCGCTCCCACTGCATTCAGCCGCAGGGCAAAGCTCTTGGAAACGCTGCCCGCGCTCGCCGTCAGTGTCACCGCTTGCGCGGACGTGACTGACGACACATTCGCCGTGAACCCGGCGCTGGCCGCATTCGCCGCAACCTTCACCGTGGCCGGCACAGTGACCGCCGCATTGCTGCTCGCCAGGCTCACACTCATACCGCCGTACCCTGCAGCCCGGGTCAGGGTCACCGTGCAATTATCGCTCCCCAATCCCGTCATGGACGCGCTGCCGCAGGAGAGCGCACTCAACGAGGAGCCATGTCCCCGGTGGACTTGCGCGATCTGCTTATCTGCGGCATTCGTCGCGGTGAATTGGCCAGAGTAGCTGGAAACGTTCCCGGTCCCGAAGCCAATGTCGGAACTGTAAGTAGAACTCTCATTGAGAAGGGAGACTTCACTAGTAGCGGTTTGCCCGGCAGGCACAACACCAAAAGTGATTGTGCCAGGCGAGACGCGGAGGGTATCCGCAACTGATGCGTTCGCCACGTATCCGCAACCTGGCAGCGCTACGGCGACGAAGCAATATGTCAATAGGGGAAACAGCTTTATGCACAAACCGTCGAGTCTGCGAATCGGCCTGCGCCCGCAGGCACAATATGAACTGAGCACAGCTTTACCTCTGCAAACGTATGTTATTCACCAGAGGCAGATAAAAAGAAGAATTGTAGGTAATGTTACTTGTGATCGGATCGACCGTCATTCGCCAAGTACGAGAACGAGCGGCGCACATGGTTACCTACGATGCTTCAGTTCTTAAGAAAAGATGCATTAGCAGCATGCAACTGACTGGCCAAATAGCTTCCGCTAAGTGTTAGACACCTATATCTCATTCATTTAGTGTGTCTATTAGTTGGCAAGGCCCACCGGTTTTGGATATTTGGCCCCCTGCCTGCAGGAGAAAACGTGCACCTTTTTCTTTCTTGATACGAAAAAAATGCTCGAAGATGGTGCAGCCAGCTATGTATCCAGTGAGGTAACTACATCGCGTCGGTGAAGGAAACTTCACGGCCCAAAGTTTCTATGTGTTTTTTCACTCAAGTTCATGCTCAAGTTATCCTCCAGGAGCGCTTGTATCATCTGGCGAAGGTCCTCGATGGCTATCTGCGGGGCGTTTGCCCCGGCGCTTCCCGGAGCATCGCTGACCACCTTCGCCAGGATATCGAAGCGATCCGCATCCAGCCATTTGGGCGCGCCTACGAGCGCTTCCTCATCGTTTGGGTTGAGATCCCAGGCAAAGCTGATCAGAAATTTGAGCGTGGTGCCCTGCACATCGACCTGACCCCCGTTGATTTTGCCGCGAAACTGCGCGCCCGGCTTGCCCGGCTTAATCACTGCGACATCAAATTGCGGCGGGGGCGGCGAAGGAAGAATTTTCTCCAGACCGGGCTGATTGGCGGTCGGCTTCTGGTTTACGCTGTCGACGATGAGCACGGGCCTGGGAGCGGTTTGGCGTTCCCGCTTCAGCCCGAGTTGTTTATCGACAGCGTCGAAGATAGAGATCAGCTTGACTGTCGCCGGCGGCGTTTTGGCTGGGGCTTTGGCGATTACATCGAAGCGGTCGGTTTCCAGCCAGAGCGGCCCTCCCTGCACGTTGCTGGCGTCCACGCCGTAGGCGGCGGCGATCAGATCCACCATGGTTGCCTGCCGCAAAACATACCGGTCCCCGCGAAGGACGCCGCCTTCCACGAAGGGAAAGGTGCGATGAGGACTCACATGGACATCAGCCGCCTCGAATGCGGGTGGGGTGTCGGCGGACTGCGCGAACACCAGGCCGGAGACAAGGGCGAGAAGGATCATACCCGCGAACGCTCGCATCAGCATTTGGACCTCTATCGAGACTTAGGACGAAGCCGAACAGTGTGCCGCTATGGGCGGAGAGTATCCCGTACCTGGAGTGTTGGTTGGGAGTCCAGCTTTGAGCTGGTCGCCGGAATTCCCCCCAGGCTAAACCTCGGCCATTGGGTGGGGATCGTCTCAAGTTGAAAGCGGGGCCACTTGGTTGGGATCGCCTTCAGCGCCGAGTTGGCCGACTCGATGGGCAGCACCTGAAGATGGGGGTACTCATTCTGCGCCACCGCTGTGCCCGGCGGCTGCACGCCGATGCTCGACTGCGGCGGATGGACGATCATCTTCGGATCAATTTGCGCATCGTCCAAGCGGCGTGCGGCTGGTACTTCGGGCTGGATGACCCTCTTCAGCGGTGCAACGCTTGTGGGGTGCCAGCCCGGTGGAAGCTTGCTGAAATCGCGAGCGGGCGGAGTCACCACCAGTGAAGTCCGCCCCGGCACGTACGGACTCGCGGGAGCCGATCCACCCGACTGGCAGAATGCCGGGATTCCAGTACAGAGAAGCAGGCCGAAGATCGTAAGGCGCATCGCACTCCTCCACCGCAGGCAAATGCGAGTTGCCAAGGAGATTAGCAGACCTCGGCGGCCCCGCACAAGCAGAGGGGAGGTTGGTACAGGGCGCATGATTATTGTCCCAGAACACGTCTTTTTAAAACCCTTCTGTGGCTTCAGCGTTGATAAATGAGTTGACCGTCGAAGATGTCGTCCACGTAACCGGCGCTGATCGCCGCACTAAGGGGTCTCCACGAGAGCTTGATGCTCTTGATCTGCTCACGAGGAAAGACAAGGATAGGAGAGCCAATCGTTTCGGAACGAGCGCACGTGAGCTGTTGCTCATCTACGAAATGAACAAAGCAAATAGCGTTCTCCTTGTCGCTTTTAAGATGGATCCTGGTGTGTGGGCCCAGCCCTTGCACCTGCTGCCAGCCGCGGGGCACTGAATCCGGCGCAGCGGCACAAACGGCAAGCAGGGCGAAGGGCATGAACGCAAGCAGGAAACAGTTTCGCATCTAAAAAGCGTAAGCCACCCAACAGTTGTAGCGACATAGCTATTTTGTGGAGGGCGGGTATTCTTCTAACGCATTTTCACTTCTACTCTGCATAGGCAAGTGCTGCAAAATGCGGCTTTTCTTGAGGAAAAGCCGCGCTGGGACTGGCTGCTTTGTATACACCAGAAGCGAAAATGCTATAGGGTCGAGTAGAGGCCCTGCGAACCTTTTTTGGCTGAGATTTTGCGTGACCTCGCCGGTAACCGCGGTGATCCGCTCCTTTCTGCTCGGCAAGCCTGCGAAAGCCGCGGGGCACTGAGCAGAAATGGAAGTTCCTACGCCGCACCACGGCTGCGCCGGTTCCCACGCTGTAAAGGGGAATAGAATCCTGGTCGCCGTATCGCCCCCCAAGGCTTCCAGGCCATCGATCCAAAGGGTGGATAATAGCTGTGCGGTTTCTGTTTCGGCAACTGTCTGGGCGGCGCAAAGCCGCCTGAAAGGAGAAAGAGCTATGCCGCGTGCAGTGAGATTCGACAAGTATGGCGGGGTTGAAGTCCTGCAAGTTGTAGAAGTCGACCGGCCGATCCCGGGGCCGGGGAAGGTCCTTGTCCGGGTCAAGGCTGCGGGCATTAATCCGGGTGAGGCCTCGATCCGGAAAGGAATGTTTGCCGACCGCTGGCCTTCAACGTTTCCTTCAGGCCAGGGCAGTGATCTCGCTGGGGTCGTGGAGGAGGCCGGCCCCGAGGTGGTGACTGTTGCCGTGGGTGATGAGGTCATTGGATTCACCAACGACAGATCCAGCCAAGCCGAGCTCGTGCTCGTCGAGTCCGGCAACCTCGTCCCGCGTCCTGCAAACGTGTCGTGGGAGCAAGCCGGAGCCCTGTTCGTGGCCGGAACCACGGCATACGCCGCAGTGCGGAGCGTCGCCCTGCACGCGGGGAACACCGTCATCGTCTCCGGTGCTGCAGGTGGGGTAGGCTCGATCGCCGTGCAGTTGGCCAGGGAGGCAGGCGCCAAGGTTATCGGCTTGGCCGGCGACACGAATCACAAGTGGCTCACCGATCACGGCGTACTTCCGATTACCTATGGTGATGGTGTTGAGGATCGGATCCGCGCTGCATGCGCAGGGAAAGTCGATGCCTTCATTGACACCTTCGGCGGCGGGTACGTCGAGCTNNTGCGGAGGTGCTCGCGCAACTCGCTGGGCTGCTCGCCGCCGGCCGCCTTGAGATCCCGATCGCTAAGGTCTATCCCCTGGCCGGCGTTCGCGATGCCTATCGAGAACTCGAGCAGCGTCACACGCATGGCAAGATCGTGCTTGTACCCTGATATAAGGAATACGGCGAAAGAACCAATGGCTGCAATAGGTCTATAGGTATGCTCTCGCCCAATCTGCTCGTAATCCGCATGACCCTCTGCTGGATTCCCTGCCGACACTCCAGCCCGCCTATACGCCAAACTGCTGCAAATGATGATCGAGGTGTTTGTACATCCCGGTAGCCCATTCGGCAGGCGTGAACCTCCCGAAGAAGCAATGCGGATGCTTCGTGCAACCCTCTGCACCACCCTCGAAAAACCGCTGAATCAGGTTGGAAAGACGCTCTTTTTCTATTGCAAAGTCGCGTTGCTCGCTCACAATAAAGCTCTTGTCCGTCGGTGAACCTCGCTTAAGATGTTTCTCGTTGGAATAAATAGGCTTTAGCAATCAATCGCATATCTGTTAGACAAATCGCCATTCCCCGGGAAGAGCTATCGCGCACCTGGATCAAATCAAATCCATTTCAGTTCTGTCTATTCATGACAGTGCTTTCGCACTGCGAAAATACCGTCTGCCCTCGGGGCGAAATAGAAACCAGACAATGACCGCGAAAAGTAAAGTGTGCATGGCGAGTTCATGGAATGCGCGGAAGGCGCTGAGGACTACATGGAATGCGATCCACGCGAGCGCAAGCCAGCGAGCCCAATTCTGGCCTCGGAGCATGAATGCGCCGGAGAGAATCGCCTGCAATTCCGTGAGCTCGATCCAGACGCCCTCTGGCTGCCGTAACTCGCTGAAGTGGTATGCAAAGCCAATGCTGCCTACGGCCAGATACACGCAAGCGAGGATCAATATCCACACTTGTCCAAATTAGCTCCGCA
>PLZN01000473.1 GCA_003152195.1 Acidobacteriaceae bacterium | reverse complement strand
CAGCGCGCACGAAACCCATAGCATGGGGTCCGCCCAGTGCCGCCGCGGCGTGCCATCGGCCTGCACCGCGACCCATTCCGGATGCGCATCCACGGCCGCCTGATGCAGTGCGTGCGGATCGGTGCGCGCAATGACGTTCATCCCCTGATCGCGGCACCCTTTCACCATTTCGCCAAAGGGATCGTGATCAGCCAGAAACTTACTGCGGTAATGCAGCGGAATCTTCGTGGGATAAAACGCGACGCACCCGCCCGCCGAAATGCAGGCCGCATCGGCATGGCTGCTCCGGAAGTAATCGAGCCAGAATTTTGGATCGTACTGGCCGGGATCGTCTTCGACGANNCATCGGCCGGTCATACCAGTCCTTGCCAGCCGACGCCGGCTGCTGCACCACCTGAGCCAGCGCCGCGCCGGCCACCAAAGTGGTGCCGGCAACTGCGCCAGATTGCTGAAGAAATTCGCGCCGCGTATTCAGCCGTGTATTCATATGTAGGCTCCTGACGCCTCAGATTATCAAAGGCCACATCTCGCCGGAGCATGTGTCAGATTCAGGGCAAATGAATCGTACACTCACAATGTGAGCCAGAGGTTTTCTATCCTGGCAGTTCACTATTACCAAGTAATTCCTCCAGTACGTATCTGGCGCGGGCCGGAAACCGCTCCGCCGCGTAGTACTGGCCGAGAATCGCTNNGCTTCAGCCTCGGCCACCGTTCGCAGCCCAAGCATACCAACCAGCGTCCGGACGTCATCAAGATCCTGAAACTCTTCGCCGAGTCGCAATGCCAGGCACTTCATCGCAAGGAGGTATCCGGGATGAGGTACATAGAGACGCAGATTACTCAGTTCCTCAAACACCTCAAAACGGCCGTGCTCGCTAAAGAAACCCTTCACCGAATCATTGAGCCAGTTATCCGGCAGACCCTCCTGCTCCGCAATCTCCTTCGCGGCACGGCGCAGATCGGCAGCCGGCACCAACAGAGCGTCAACGTCTTTCGTCGCCTCTCGGGCATGGAACGCCAGGCACATTACGGCGCCGCCCGCCAGATAAACCTCTCCGCGAACTCCTTTGTTTCTGAGCTCGTCGTTCAATAACGCAAATAGTTCCCGGATGCGCTCCGCCGTGAACATCAGACCCGGTCTCCGATACTCGAATCGATGAAGATATTCCGCCGCCGAAACGGCACCGGCGAATTGACAAGAAGATGCGCTCTCAGGCTCTGCCACGGCACCGCAAACACGGGATTACGGAGAGGCACAATGTCCGATGTCCACAACGGTGGATGAACGCCGCGACGGTGCGCCGCCAGTTCCACCATCGTCGCGACATAATTTGCCAGGTAGGGATCGGGAATGCCGGGGGCAGGAAGCAGATGGAATTCTTCGCCAGCGGCAGCGGTGAGCAAATCGTTCAGCTCTGCCAGCACGAACGCGGATTTGCCCCGCCGCAGTTGAGCGGTCAGGTTCACAAATGCATCCGCTGTCCTGGTGACGGTAGCCACGAAGTCACTTNNGCCGAGTACATCGCCGCCACCTCGTAATCCACCACCTGCGGAATCGCAAACTCCACCACATTACCCTTACGTACAAACGGCGCCGACTTCCCGGCCCGCAGTAACTGCACCTGCGTCACGCGCGTCCCCGCCGGCACCGTGAACCGCACCTTCTGCGCGCCAATCGGATAATTGTGCGTCATCCACCCGCGCAGCATATTCGGATTCGTGTAATTCAGCAAATGCAGCGCATGCCCGGCCTCCGTCTTCCACGCAAACAACTCCGCAATGCCCTCGCCATCCACTGTCACAGGCGAACTGCCATTCGCCACCCAGCGAATCACATTCCCCAACATCCGGCTTAAATCCCCATCCTGCGACCGCCAGTACGAGCGATCCATATCCCCCGCAATATAGGCCCGCCGGCCCTTCCCACTCTCCGACAACACAACAGCCGGCTGATCCGTATGCGTCTCCCGCGGATAAACCATCTCCGGAGGAAATGCCGGAAACGGCGGCAATACCGTCAGCACCGGATTCGTCACCGCCTTCAGCGGAATATAGTATTCCGAAAGCGGCAACAGCTTCGTCCCCGAAAACCCTTCCAGAATCGGATGATCCCGCTCGATCCGCGCATAAGCCGAATTGCCGTTCGGAGCCACACGCGCGCCCGCTCGCTGAATCCCAAACACATCCGCCAGTCCCGATTCCGCACGCGCCTGCCCATGCTCGTCGTACATCGCAGTCTCGAACGTCCCCAGCAACGATCCTCCGCCTGCCGCATACGCCCGCAGCGCCGCACACTGCGCCTCGCTGAGACAAGCCGCATTCGGCAAAATCAATGCGCTGTACTGGCTCATCGACTCCGCATCCGGCTTGTCCTCATGCACGAAATCGAACACGAACAGGCCTTCGAGCAGCGCGTAGTACATGCCATTCATGTATTGGGGCATCAGCACATTGTGCGGCGGCTTATAGAACAGCTGCGTCCGCTGGCCGATGACCACTCCGAGATTGGCAATGGAATGCTTATTCACGAAATGGGGATCGTGTTTCGCTGTCCAATCGAAATACTCGTATCCAATTTTTTCGAAGCGGCGGTCTTCGCCCAGTCCATTCTCGCCGCCTATGGAGTGCACGTAAGGCGTCATGCCACTCGCTGAGGTCTCGGCAAGCCAAATCCGTGCCTCTGCCGGCGACTTAGTGCTCTCTCGCCACCTTATCGATCCGGTTGACCACAGCCCCACCACATTGGCAGCCATCTTGCCATCCAGCACCGCGTTGCACACACGGCCCTGCAGCGTGCATCCCCAGATCGGTTCGTCCTGGCCGCCGCGGCCCTGATTATCGGCCTGGAACCACTGGCATATTTCTCCCAGGGTCGCCAGGTTCGGACCGCCGTGAATGCCTCCGCCCAGGTTGGCGAAGTAGAAGCTACTTGCTTTTTTCTCCTTTGCAAGGCCGTCATAAAGCTTCCACAGAGAGAGAACTCGTTCATTGAACTTATCCCAATAGGCGGGGGTTCCCGAAGGAGGAAGTTGAGTGCATTGCGTGCAGTAGCAGGAGGGCAGGCTGCCGAGCGGCGGCCAGCCATTCATAAAATGGGCATCCACGTCGTAGAGGGAGTTGATCTCGCGGATGACGGCGGGCATGTAGTCCGTCATGTAGCTGGTGAACATGCACGTCTGATACAGATCAGGATCATCGGCGGTGGGCCGTGGATTGCCTTGCGCGTCGCGCTGAAACCATTCGGGGTGGGCCTGGAGGGCATCTCCCCAATTCAGGTCGGGGCTCATGCGGGCTACTGTGCGGATGCCGCGCTTCTTCGCGGCGGCATTGAGGTCACCGAAGAAATCGCGGTTGCCCAGGAATTTGCCCTTGCGATGAAAGGGAACCTTCGTCTGGTAGAAGGCAAGGATGCCGGTCACGCTCACAAACGTAGCGCCCACCCGGAGGCGCGCCATGTAGTCGGCCCATGCTTCGACATCCAGGACCACTGGGTCATGCTCGGTCATATTCACCTGGCCGATACGGCGCAGCTTCCGCTGCCATGGAATGTCTGGCGCAGGATCCGCCGCTGAGCCCACTCCTTGCGGAAGCCCAGCATTGGCCAAATTACTGTGCGCGGCGAGATAGGCCGCAGGGAGCGCTGCCGCCCCTGTCTTTACAAAAGTGCGCCGGTTTATCACGGTACGGCCCTCCTGGAGATAGGCTGCCGGTGGAATGTGGATTGATTCGGCCGGGCCGGAGTTTTCCTGGAGAAGGCGGGGCCGGCCTGAGGCCGAGGCCAGTGTACCCCAGGAAACTGGGGCCCTACATTCCCGCCCTTAGATCAGAATCGCCATTCCACCTTGGCGTAGGCGCTACGCTTGATGAGCGTGCTCATCGTGCTTCCGGTTGTATCGACGAATTCTTCGTGCCGGTCCCGCAGGAGATTCTGACCCACCAGGCTCAGGCCTATCCTTTCACCGAGCGTCCACGACAGCCCGGTGTCGAGCCGCGTATAAGAAGGCACTCTGGGATCGGTGAGTCGGCCCACGAAGTAGCCGGATGTATCCCAGGCCAGGCCACGCGCCAGAGTAAGATGCGAGCGAAGCTGCGCCGCGTTGACCGGGCTGCTTCCCTGCGTTCCGCTCACCGAGGTCGTGTCCTGACTGGTGGGAGCCAGATGCATGTGGATCTGCTCGAAGGCAAATCCGGGATTCAGGGTCCAGCGGTTCGTCGCTTTCCAGTTCACCGCGATCTCCATCCCGTGTGTCTCTCCGTGCATCAGATTCTCGGTAATCAGGGGTAGAACAAGATGCGGCGACGGCGTGTTCACGAGAAATGGCGTGGACGGCTCGCTGGTGTTCTGATGGCTGTGGTTGTTGTAGTAAGCGGTGAAGTCAATCGACAATTGTTGCGAGGCCATCGTTCGATAGCCCATTTCGCAATCGACCGACTCTTCGTTGCCGACCTGCGGATTACCAAAAAGAGTTAATAAAACGGGAATCCCCCCGGGACCCGAAAATTCTCCGGCGTCTGCACGGAGGGCGGCGTCGAGCTCACTGGGGGTCCGCTCCGTTTTGGAGATGGCTGCCCACAGCGTGTGGCGCTGGGTGGGTGTCCAAGCTACACGAGCCCCTGGCATGGTGCCAAAGCCCGTATAGTAGTTGTGCTCCAGCTTGGCGCCGATGGTCAGGAAGAGGTGGTCCGGAACGATGGCGATTTCGTCCTGGATGAACGAACTGAATAGTTGGGTATTGAGGTCGGCGGGGACCAGGGAGATACGCAGAATCCCATCGGATTGCGAGGCTGAATAGCGGTACGTAAATCCCCAGACGATGTTCTGCCGCGTCCATCCGCTGAAGTTGTGCTGGAAATCGAGATCGAATGTTTTGCGACGCTCGCGGAGTTGATCGTTGCGTTTGTAGGTATCGTAGGAGAGCTGGAGGCTGGTGTTCGAGTGAGGAGACGATGTATGGTTCCAGACGCCTTGGAGAAAGCCGCCCGACAGATTTACCAGCAACTCGACGTTCTGGGCCGCCGGGCCGGGAGCGAACACAAACCCACTCGTAGGGGTGCCCTCACGGGCGCTGTAAAGGTCTCCCTGGAACATCAGCGTGTCTTTCGAAGAAAGCACGCTATCGCTGCGAAAGCCCCCGCGAAGCATCCGCCAGCCATCTCCTCCGTCCGCGCCTGTGAGACTGGGAAATTCATCCTGGTTGAGATATTTCGCGTACACGCGGTAGTCGGTGCTCTTGCCTGCTCTGCCGCCGTATTGGATGGTTCCAAATCCCTGTTCAACGTTCCCGCCACCTGCAACCAACCTCCCGCCGTGGGTTTCGGAAGCTTTTCTGGTGATGATGTTGATGACACCGTTTACGGCGTTCGCTCCCCAGACCGAACCGCCAGGGCCGCGGATGACTTCGATTCGCTCGACGTTTCCCAAGGGGAGATCCAAAACATCCCAGTAGACGCCTCCAAAAGTTGGCGTGTATACGGTTCGCCCGTCCATCAGCACCAACAGTTCGTTGCTGAACCGCGCATTGAATCCGCGCGCGCTGACCGCCCATGTATTGGCGTTGATCCGGGCCACATCCAGTCCGGGAACCATTCTGAGCAGATCGGGGATATTGGTTGCATCCGAGCGGCGAATGGCGTCCGGCGTGATTACGAAGACTGCTGATGCCGCCTGCGAAAGCTTTTGCTCCGTTTTTGAGACGGATGTCACCTGAATATTCATCAGGTCTTCGATGCTTTCGTTGGTGAGATCCGTTGGCTTTTGCTGGGGCCACGCGGTGAGCGTTAGGGACGCCAAAAGGGCCAGGAGCGCGGCTGGCGCTGTGCGACGGCGCACAGCACCCGCTGGTTCGTTCTTTCTCGGCATATTTTCATGACTCGCGAACGCAGATGTGACCGGGCCGGTTCCGCCGCCAGCCAAATCAGCAGTGGAACCAAGAGGCAATCGGTCCGCTGGTTCTCATGACAGCTGCCGTTTCACCGACTCCTGACTGAACTATCGGCAGGAATACGGTGGTCATTCATAGTTTGTAGAAAACCCGGCGGCTTTGGAGCAGATCGCAGTGATGCATTTCGATACATACAATCAGGCGACACTCCTAACCGCACGCCTTCTCTTTTAGTCCATCATCATCGGCTCCGTCGGGAGCAATCCACGGGCCGCCATCGCTGGGCCTTGCATGCTTTCGCGATAGACAATGGTTGCCCCTCGAATAGGAGGCTCCCCGAGCACTTCCCACGCTGAGCCTATCCAAAGCGCTTGGCCCCTTCATCCAAAACAACTTAAGCGTCTCGAAATGCGTCCCATGCATGGGGTATTCACACCCTTTGAACACTGTCAGGCGGGATATGAAGAAGAAGCAGCACAGCAACGGGCGGGGGAATGGCAGTTCTTTCGCGAGCGAAGAAGTAAGCTTCCAACACGCTACCGCCAGTTACGAAGGATGGATGCGCAATTGTACGGCGGTCGTTTCGTCCGATCTTCGGTCGAAACACGAACAGATGAAGGAGAGCCCGTTCTTGTTTTTGCGGGGCACCTTCTATCGGTGGGCGCAAATGTGGCCGTCAATCTGCGCCGGCTTGTGTGGCGCTCCAAAGATCCTCGCGGTCGGCGACCTGCATGTCAATAGTTTTGGGACCTNNTCGACGATTTCGATGAGTCTTACCCGCTGGCCTACACCAACGACCTGGTGCGTTTGGCCGCCAGCCTGAAGATCGTCATCGATGCCGAGACTCTATCCACCAAGTTTAAAGAGGGATGCAACGTCATTCTGGAGGGATATCGGCAATCGCTCAAGGAGGGCGGATACCCTGTCGTCCTCGCGGAGCGTGAACAAAAGCTGGGCAAATTGGGAGTGGATAGTTTCAAGCCGCCGCCTGATTTTTGGGACAAGCTGAACCGTTTGCCGGCCATCCGGCACTCGCTTGCCAGGGACGCGAAGCGAGCGCTGGAAAAGACGCTGCCCGATCCCCGGATGGCATACAAAGTCGTTCGCCGGCAAGCCGGGCTAGGAAGTCTCGGCCAGGAACGATTCGTGGCGATTGGCGACTGGCAAGGTGGCTTTATCGCCCGGGAAGCAAAGGCGATGTTACCTTCTGCCTGCTCCTGGCTCAATGATGAGAGCGGACATAGCCAATCCTGCTATGAGGCAGCGATCAGCTCCGCTGTACGGTCCCCTGACCCTTTCCAGGTAATTGAAGGAGCTTGGTTGATTCGCCGTCTCTCGCCGGACTCGAATCCGATTGATATTCAAACTCTGCCAAAGCATCGAGATGAACAAATGCTCCTGCATGCGATGGGATCTGAAGCGGCGAACGTCCATCTCGGCAGCAAACGGCAGGTGGCCAACATTCAAAAAGATCTGCGCAATAGAAAGCCGAACTGGCTCCCGGATGCGGCCGCGCGGATGGCTCAAGCGGTCGAGAAGGATTGGAAACGCTATAGAAAGTCCTAAAAGCATAGGCACATGAAAGAACTCATTTTCCGATTTCTG
>PLZN01000356.1:242-10693 GCA_003152195.1 Acidobacteriaceae bacterium | reverse complement strand
CCCAATTCCTCTCAGCACTGTGCGGCATGGCTAAAGGCCATGCCCTGATACAAAGCCAATGTCTTTTCCCGCCAGATCCTACCCCCCGATGGAATGATCGAACATGATTTTGTGTCCGGAGCCGCCTTCGGCCCGGAAAAATGTAGAAACTGATCCCACAAGCCCAGACGGGAAATCCGGGGTAGCGAAGCGGAGGGATCTGCGGTTTTCAGCGATCTAGGCCACTAGCTAGCCGGAACCTATTTCTTCGACCGCTCCCGCTGCAGTTCCCGGTAGACCTCGCTTTTGGAGACGCCTCGCTCGCGCGCCACCCGCTTGAGCGCTTCTTTCTCATCCAGACCCTCAGCCTCCATGAACTCCGACACCTGTTGCGCTACGCTGCCGCCCGCTTTGCTTTGTGGGGCGAGCGGGTGGGCCTCGATCAGGAGCACGATCTCGCCCCGGATGCGCTCGCGGGCGGCCAGCGCAACCCGCACTTCCAGCGCCGTGCCGCGCAGAAACTCCTCGTGCAGCTTGGTCAGCTCCCGCCCCGCGACCACACGCACGGACTCGCCCCAGACCGCTTCGACATCGGCCAGCGTCTGCAGAATGCGATGTGGAGCTTCATAGACGACCAGCGTGAGCGGTGCTTCGCCGGGTTGCATGCGGGCGGCTAAAGCCTCCAGCTGCGCCCGCCGGGCACCCGGCTTGGCGGCCAGAAATCCAACATAGAGGAAGCGCTCCGTATCCAGCCCGGAGGCGATCAGCGCAGTGAGCGCGGCATTGGCCCCGGGGACCGGGATGACGGGCACCCCCGCAGCCACCGCCGCTCGCACTAACTCCAACCCCGGATCGGAGATCGCCGGCATCCCCGCATCGCTGACCACCGCGACCCGGCCCCCCTGCTGCAGCAAGGCTAGCAGCTCCACCGTTCTGGCCTGTTCGTTATGCTCGTGGTAACTGATGGTCGAGGTGGAAATGCCGAAGTAGTTCAGCAGCTTCTGCGTCAGCCGCGTATCCTCGCAGGCGATCCGGTCGACGCCCTTCAGGACGCGCAGCGCACGCAGGGTGATGTCCTCAAGATTGCCAATCGGCGTCGCCACCAGATAGAGCCCGGAATCGAGAGGGGCGTTCTGCGGCTTGCGAGCGTGCTGATTTTCTAGCGATTCCGCCGGATCGTCGTACAACGATTATTCCTGGCTCTGGCGGCGCAGTTTCCGGCTCTCCGCCAGCAGGCTCATGGAGTGCATCAGGTTCTGCAGGGTCACGATGCCAACAATGCGCTCCCCTTCGGTCACCGGCACCAGCGAGAGCCCGCGCCCGGCAAAGCGGCTGATCGTCGTCCCCAGCGAGTCCTCCGGTTGGGCGACATGGAAGCTGCGCGACATCACCGCCTGCACATAGCCGTTGCCCTCGCTGCGCAGCGCGGAGAGGATGCTCTGGCGGGAGATGATGCCCACCAGGCTGTCGCCGCGCACCACGGGAAAATCGTCCTGCAGGCTGTGAATCGACTTGTGCAGTGCATCTTCCAGCGTGTCCGATGGCGCCAGCATGGAGAACTCGGTCAGCATAATGTCCTGCATGTTGACGGTATCCACCACGCTCTGGAAGAGCACGCCCTGATCTTCCAGCTGGGCGCCGATGAGGATAAAAAATCCCGCCATCAGCAACCATGCGTTCATCAACACCAGCCCGGCGATGATTGCAGTCATGGCGAGGATCTGGCCTAGTCCGGTGGCCACGCGTGATCCCTGCGCTCTGCCTTGCGCCCGGGCAACGCCTCCGCGTACCACCCTGCCTCCGTCCAGGGGATAGGCGGGCAGCAAATTCAGAACGCCGAGAAAAACATTGAGCCACACGATGCTGCGGATCAGGTGCGCGGGCGTAATCCAGGGCCGGTCCAGAAGGTTCAACGTGGGCGACATGCCGATCACCAGCAGGGCCACGACGAGGGCGAGACTCAGGTTAGCCGCAGGCCCGGTCACGGCCATGCGCCACTGTATTTTGCTGGCGCCCGCATTCTCCGCGCTCTCCGCGTTGGCGTAGGCCACCAGGCCGCCAATCGGCAGCAGCAGGATATTTCTCAGTTGCAGCCCGTGATACGCGGCCACGATCATGCGCGCCACTTCGCGCACGGCCACTGCGCCCAGCAGCACCAACCACAGGCCCACACCGCGAAAGACAGACATGTGGGTGCTCTCGGTATAGGCCATACACACGCCCAGCAGCAGGATAAAGAAGGTGTGAATGCGCAACTCGACACCCATCCATCGTCCTAAAGGGAACGACCATCCACGCATTGCATCCGTCCTTGCTTTTCTCTTGATGCCCGGCTGCCAGCCAGCGCTGCCTGTTGCCACATTTATCGCAGAGGTTGTGAATCGGCCGGCGGCGACTCTTCCTGCATTGTAGAGCTTTCCCTGGGGCGAGGCTGCGGATTCAGTTACCATCGAATCGAATGCGCGTGATCGCCGGCACATACCGTTCGCGGCGGCTGATCGCGCCCCGCAGGCTCGCCACCCGGCCCACCAGCGATCGCCTGCGCGAGACTCTCTTCAATGTCCTGGCCGCGCGCATCGAGGGTGCTGTCTTTGCCGATCTCTACGCCGGCTCGGGAGCGGTAGGCATCGAGGCTCTTAGCCGCGGCGCGAGCTTGGTCTACTTTGTGGATCACGCTGCCCCGGCGATCGAGGCGATCCGCGGCAACCTGGCTTCGCTCGAGATCCGCTCCGGTTTCCACATTGAGTGCAGCAGCGTCTCCGCCGCACTGCGGCGCCTGTCGATAATGGGCTCGCAGGGGCCGCGCGCGCAAGGACCCTGCACGATCGTCTTTCTGGATCCGCCCTACCCCGCCGCCGGCGACTACGCCGGTACCCTCGCCGTCCTCGGGCAGCAGGCCGCTTCCCTGCTCACGGCCGGCGGGATCGTGGTCGCCGAACACAGCCGCAAAATGCCTCAGCCGCTGGCGGAAAGCTACGGCCCGCTTCGGCGCTACCGCGTCCTCGAACAGGGCGACGCGGGTTTGAGCTTTTATAGCCTTTCTTAGCAGAAAGGCGGCACATTGCGCGGTCGCGGGGCATCTTCACGGCACGTAACCCCCGCCCCGGTGCTCGCCTGTCTTCAAGTTGACCTCGAACTCGAGCTCCCGGTCGGTACTCATCTCCCAACCCAGCCCGATGAGGGTCTCCCCGCGCACAGCGGTCATGCGCACTCCATCCCAGCTCAGCCGGCCGGTTTGCCATGCTTTCCCGTCACGCCCCCAGGCGAGCAGCGAATGAAAACTGGCAAAAACCAGCAAATGCTGCTCCGCCAAAGCCCATATCCCGGTCACGGGCCGGTACACCACTTGTTCCCATCGCGTGGGCTCGCGGCTGTCGATGAGGTAGGCATACCCCCCAGCCACAGCGCAGATCCACGCCGGATCAGGGCAGGCCCACACCCCGGTGGGCACCCCGGGGCCGGCAAAACCCAGGGCGCAGGTGGCCAGGAAAGGACGCCCCCCGCCGGGTTCGTGGGGCGGCCGGATCAGCACTTCCAGGGCCCCTCGCTCCACTTCTTCGACTTGCGCCGGGTAGACAAATTGCCGTCCCGGCAAAATCAAAGGCCGGCGGGCGAGGACCTCGGCCTCCCATGCATGGGGAAAGGTCGAGTCGATCATAGGTTCGGCAATCGTCTTCCCCGCATCTGGCTCCGCCGTCTCCAAGCATTATCACTTGACGGTGACGTGGTAGACGGTGGTTATGTGCAGTCTTTGATGGAGAGCATTCTCCTCAACGGCGCGAATATCTGGTGACCGCGGGCGCGGCAGGTGCGAGGTACTTGGGAACACCCGCAGCGGGCAGAGGGGGCGCGAGCAGATAACCCTGCACAAAATCGCAGCCCAGGGTTCGCAGGCACTCCATCTGGTCGGCGCGCTCCACTCCTTCAGCTACCACCTGCAAACCGAGACCGTGAGCGAGCGCGGTGATGGCCTGCACGATGGTGTAGGTGCCGTTGGGATCCGAGATGCGTTCGACAAAGGAGCAGTCGATCTTGAGCGTGCTGACGGGAAGCTGGTGCAGGTGGCTCAGGCAAGAGTAGCCGCTGCCAAAGTCATCGACGGAAAAGTGGACGCCCGATGCGGCAAGACTACGCATCTGCGACGCGACTTCAGGCCGGTCGCGCATGACGGTGGTCTCGTTGACGATCAGTTCGAGCAGCCGCGGGTCGAGGCCATGCCGGTTCGCGGTGCTGAGCACCTGAGTGGAAAAATCCGAGTGCAGGAACTGTAGCGGCGAGACGCTAAAAGCTACGCGCAGCGGCGTGAACTTCTGACTCTGCCACTCGATACTCTGGCGGCAGACCTCCTCCAATACCCAGTTCCCTAAAGGAACAATCAGCCCGCATTCCTCGGCGATGGGCAAGAAGCGCTCGGGCGCGACGGCGCCCAGTATCGGGTGGTTAAGCCGTAAGCGCGCTTCCAGGCCACAGAGATTGCCTGTTATGGAGTATTGAGGCTGGTAATAGATCTCCAGTCCACCGTCCTGGAGCGCGCTGCGCATGAATTGCTCCAGCTCGTTTCCTTCGCTGGCCGCGGGACTGAGGTGCGAGGGGGCAAGAAGATATTGACCGCCGCCAGCCTGCTTGGCGCGGTACATCGCGGTATCGGCCGCGCGCCGGAGTTGGGACGCATCGGTCCCATCGTCGGGATAGATCGCAATGCCAACCGATGCCGAAACGTTGAAGCAGAAACCACCGGCATCGATCGGCTGGCTGATGCTTTCGAGCACGCTGCGCGCGACGGCCAGGGCACTGTTCTTGTTGGGCAGTTCGCCCAGGATGATGGCGAACTCCTCGCCGCCCGTGCGGGCAACGGTGTCGACGGCGCGCAGCCGCCCGGCGATGCGCGCCGCAACCTGCTGCAGGCATAGGTCGCCGGCGTCATGGCCAAAGGTGTCGTTGACTTGCTTAAAGCGATCCAAATCCAGGCAAAGGACAGCGGCGTGTTGTCCGTGGCGGGCTGCTTGGGCAAAACTCTGCTGCATTCGGTCTTCCAGCAGCAGCCGATTCGGCAGCCCGGTGAGAAGGTCGTGGTGCGCCTGATGAACCAGTTGCTCATGCAGCTGCTGGCGGGCGGTGACGTCCTGCACCAGGACGAAGCTGCACTTGCGACCCAGGTAGTCGATAAAATGAGACGCCATGTCTACCTGGATGCAAGAGCCATCTTTCCGGCGGTGGGTCCAGGGGCCCGAAAGCTTAGTGGAGATGGCCTCGGAATTCTCCCTGAGAATCGCTCCCATGTCTTCCGTAGGCCGCAGGTCGCGCAGCGTCATACCCAAAAATTCCTGGCGAGAATAACCATAGTGCGCCACTGCGGCATCGTTGACCTCGAGGATGCGCAGCGTTTCCGGATCCTGGACCCACATCGGATGCGGATGGGCCGCGAAGAGAAGACGGTAGTGCTCCATGGCTCTGCCTGCGGCGAAGAACTCCTCTTCCAGAAGGGTCAGAATCATGCCGAAAGCAACGAAAAACTTAGGTACGTTCCACAGCCCTGGAGGAATCTGAGCGGCCGGGATCAGGTAGTCACAAAGCAGGGAGACGGGAAAGACCGACGCCCACGCCACCAGGCCAAGGACGCCAGTGACCACACCGACGGAGACGCGCCGGAAGTCGAACCAGTAAAGCGCGGCGAAGGCCAGGAACACCTGGAAGAGAATCGCCGAGATGCCCTGAACCGGCTGATGGTGGGCGATGGCGGAGACCGTCCAAATTCCGCCCACCGAAAAGGTCAAGGTGATGGCCGCCCACACCCGAATGCTCTGGCGCCACAAGCTCGCAGCCAAGACGATGCCAGCCGCGGCCAGCGCGGTCGCGGCCGCATACAGCGGCCACTGCCGGGAAAACCCGAAGGCGACATAGTTGGTATAGAAGAGCGCCGGAAAGCCGATGCAGAACGCGGCCACGATGAGGATCCACAAGGTCACGGAGATGGCCGAGGCGGAGAGAAGAAAACAGAGCCCGGAGAGGATCAGGGCGCTGATGCTGAGGCTGTCGACCAGTCTTTGTCCCCAGCTCGATACGGCCGGGACCAGCAGCACTGCGAAATGCAGCAAGACGAAGAGCCAGCCGACGACCCAGCTACGCACCCGCGCGGTCGCACGTTTGCGGTAGATCGAGGCAAACAACACCACGAGCAGGCCCAATATCAGAATATCGATCACTTCGTTTTTCATGACTCACGAGACGCGGCAGAGAATTTGACCAAGAAGTACGCCAGGAAGAGCAAACAGTCGGCTTTTCCTTGACGTAAGTATCTCCGACCTCGGCTAAGACTCAAAGTCACCGAAGTGTAACCGGATTGGGGAGAGGCTTTAAAGCATTTTCACCTTACTGCGATGTGGCCGGCCGCGAGAGACTTCCCTGCAAAGCGGGTCTCGTGCACGTTCCCTTTGCCGCCTGCTGGACGATGAGGCGGAACGGTCGCCGGGGGAGCGGCTTGATGAGCGCCTGCCGGCCATGGACCAAGCCGAGCCCGGATGATCACAAGCCGGTCTTGTCCGGCCAAGCGGGGATTGAGTTTCTACGATGGTGTTCTGCTTCCGGCCTGGTGGCCGAAGACGACCGGCACGAGAGTCCGTTGGAGAGCGGCTACCCAAATGGCGCACGCTGCTCTCCGCCTGCTTTAAAGCGGTTTCACGATTACCGTGTCCGATCCGGCCTCAGTGAAGTGGAGCTTTTCTTGGTGAAAAGCCCCGTATGAGGCATTTTCACCAGCGACACCTATCGTGAAACTGCTTTAGCCGGCGTTTCTGGCTTTCACACTTGAATCTTTTGCCCGTTCATGGAATTGCTACGGAGTGCCCCTCCAGCCGCGGCTCCCCACGGACGGCGGTAGGGCGATGGTGGGCTGCGGGAAGGCCGTAAGGGACGGCCCTCCCGTCACGAAGCCGTTTTCAGTTCTTGTTCCGCGCGCAGCCAATCCTGCTCGGGCGAACCCTCCGGCCAACCGCGCTCAGCCCAATACTTCTCTGCCAGGCGGGTGATCTCCTCTTTCGAGGGTGCGGCCGCCTGCTTCTTTGCTGCCGGCTTGCGGCTCTTGGCAGTCGCCTTTGGCGCTTCTGAACTCTTGGTAGTCATCGGTGTCTCCTTGATCGCCCATCATCAACACAGGCACTGCCCCTAATGATACGAAGGAGAGCCCGAATTGTCAGCCGCTAGTTTAGTAACTTTTGGGCTACCTGGAGGAACCTTGCACACACTGGCTAAAGCGTTAACAGGGTTAGCGTAAGCGAACGAGAGCCCTTCCACTTCTCCTTCTCCGCTGTACTAGCAAGCGTCGCGAAGTGCGGCTTTTCTTGTGGAAAAACCTACACCGGTGGTAAAGCCGCTCCTAGGCTCCCGATGCCGGGTTGTCAAAGCGTTCGGGCCGGCGGGAAATCGAATTGGCTAGAGAGATGGGCGGCTCCGCGTGGAGCAGCTGGATGCTCCATTCCCTCATCGGCGGTTTTGCCTGCTGCAGTTCCCCAAGATCCGCTCTCCAGTTGCGGAGATGGACCTTGTTGTCGAGCATGCGGATCCAGAAGGCGCGGTATTCGGCCAGGTTGAGCCCCTCGACGTTGGAGAACAGCTCTTCGTCACCCAGCAACCATTGCCAGAGAAAACGGTCCTGGGAAGCGGGCTGGCGGGCGGCGAGTGCCTCGTCGACGAGCTCCTCGTCAGAAGGAAACGAATTCAGAGTATAGCCAAAATCTGAAAAATCGCTCTTTTCGCCGGTCTGCTCCGCAATGCGCTTGAGGGAGTGGGCGAGATTTCGCCGCGCCGGGCCGCGATACGACTTTTCCTCGATCAGCCCTTTATAGAGACTGACCGCCCGGCGCAGGCCGCGAACATAAAGGTCGGTCCGCGAGCTGTTGTCGGCGTTCTCCTCGGCGATATAGAAACGGCTGCAGAGCAGGGCTTCGACAAAGGTGGTGTGTTTCCATTCCGGGTCCACTGCCGTGGCGTGGGCAAGATCCGCAAACGCCTGTTTCGATAAGTACTCGAGGCTGGCTCGCTCTGCCTTACGCAGCCACGACGGTTCGCCGTCTTGAGCCTCCAGCGCCTGGTAGGCGGCCAGCGCCCGGTAGGAATAGCCTTGCGCGATGCGGCGCCGTTCCACCGCATCCGGGAAGCGCGCTAACTCGGTGAAGAAGTGGTCCAGCCGGGCAAACGCCGTCCATGGATCGGAGCGCGTCAGATGGGCCACTGCGGAAAGCAGCAAGCCGTTCAGGTAAACCGCCGCCTCCGACTCCACAGAAAGATCGCGAAAGGCGAGGCGTCCGTGGCCGACGTAGGCCAGGTGGTCAATGTCGTCGATACTGGCCAACGCGCGGGGGGAAAAGGCGTTTCCTTCTTCCTGAAAGCCCAAGGGTTGTTCCCCCACCGCCTTCAGCAACCCGGGCAGAGCGTCCCGGGCTTCTTCCCGGGCATCCCGTACAGCTTGCAATTCCTCGGCAACGGCCTCCACTTCGGCGACAGCCCGCGACGAATCCCGGTCCCAGGCCCGCGCCTGAAGGTAGACCTGAATCACGATCAGGGCCGCGATGATCGCAAAGACACCCAGAAACAGCGCCGATACGGTGCGAATCCTGCGCTGTGCATCGGCTGCTTCCCGCAGCGTTTCCTGGGACTGACGCAGTTGGTCGCGCACCGTGTTCTGCTCCTCGCGGAGCTCATTGAGGGTGATATCGGGGTGCAGCGGAGCGGCGACGGAAGCCTCCCCGTTGGGGAGGGCGGCTGCTTGCACTCCGGCCGTCTGAAGCTGCTGGCGCCGATAGGGCTGGGTTGCGGCGGGGGGGGTGGCGACGGCCGGCACCGCGGTGGAACTGCCGGCCACCTGCGCCTCGGCTGGAAATCCGACCAGGACATACAGGCAGGCCAGCAAACCGAAGACCAGCAGGCCCAGCGACAGCACAGTGATCCAGCCGTTAGTGTGAGTCCGCGACGCCTTGCTTGCGGGATCGCTGTGCATTCCGCCTCCGGATTACAAAGCTTAAGTATCTGCAACTTGGATCCGCTGCGCAATCCCACTTCCGCGATAGCGGAAAAAGCTTCACTCCTGGATTTCCCGCAGCGCGGCACTCGAGCATTTCTCACCAGATCAGAGCAATTGAGAGCAGGGCTCGATGTTCCTGGGCGGCAGTGCAACAAATCTGCCGGTGCCCCATCCTGTCGCTGTGCTACCGTGCCCAACACAACATCGTAGCTCTGGGCCTCAGCTCTGGTGAAAAATCCGGGGTTCGGTCTAGACCTACTGGGCAACTGCTTTGGTGACGGTGATGGGCGCGGTCAAGCGGAAGGTCACGACGCTTTCCGCAGGCACAGAAACGTCCTTGTTACCGGTAAACGCGGCGCCCGCGGTTCCGGCGCCCGCACCGAGCAGACCGCCGATCAATGCCCCCTTGCCACCGCCGGCCAAGCCGCCGATCAGCGCGCCACCACCGCCACCACCGCCAATAAACCCTGCGCTGCGCTTGCCCTTACCCGAGGCGGTCTTCTCATACGATGTGGTGGTGACGGAATAGTTGCCGACCCTTTGGATCGCTATACCCAGGGCTCCGTCGCCCTTGAACCTTCCTTGCCCTTTGGAAGCAACCACCGTCCCCGTGACCCGGGTGCCGGCGCGGAGGACATTCACCCCACGAACCAACACCGACTGGGCGAGTGCGCCACTAAAGCTGTCGCCCACACTGTTATTCTTTGCACTGACGGTCTGCTCCATGCGTACGACCAGCGCCGTGCCCGAGGGCACGGTATATCGCACCGGAGCAGGCGGGGGAGGCGGAGCAGCAGAAGCTTGTGCCGCGCTACCATCGGAAACGGCCGCCGGCTGCCCGGGAGCGACGGGTTCGGGAGCCGGCGACGGAGTTTGTGCCACGGGCGCTGGCTCGGCAGCCGGAGTGGCGGGAGCCGGCGGCGGAGCGTGTGCCGCCGTCGCTGGCTCAGCAGCCGGGGCGGGAGCAGCCGGCTGCTTATTGCATCCGCCCAGGAGGAGCAATCCCGCCAGTCCAATCGAAAGTAGGCGCGAGCTCGAATAAGCCTTTTGCCTCGGTATAGGAGCGCCGGGCCAGTGCCCTACGCTGAATAACGCTTGCTGTTTCATCATGCACCCCCTAGAGGCGAAAGTTTGAAACGAAAGTCTCTGCGCTGCCGTGTTTGCCTGAATTCCAGCCACTCCCAAATTAAAGCATTTTCACTTTTACGATGGCGAGCCCGACTTAATTAAGATGCGAAACCGGCGCTCGCAACAGCAACTGTACACGCTGGGCGGCGCTCGCGATTCGAAAAAACCGCCGCTTTTTGCCGGTGGGAGATGGTGGGCCTTGCTTGCACGCGGGCGACGGAAGCGCGCATCAACCGTCGGGCGATTTTGCATGCGGTTCGACTGCGTCTTGGGGCAGAAAGCAAGGAAAAGCAGCCTCATCTATTCCCACGTACCCCGGATTTCCTGT
>PLZN01000356.1:0-176 GCA_003152195.1 Acidobacteriaceae bacterium | reverse complement strand
GTACGTAGACCGAACAGAATCATTGAGCCTTTAGATGGGATGAGACGGCTGGTCCCGCGGAGAGCTAGGCTATCCGCAACGCACTCGAGTGCTATGAGGAAACCAGCCAATGAAGAAGGTTAGCAAACAGATGTTGCTCAAGGAAACCACATTGTTGAGGCCGTCGGCGACGGTAG
>PLZN01000395.1 GCA_003152195.1 Acidobacteriaceae bacterium | reverse complement strand
TTCTCTGCGACCACGTCGAGATTCTTTACGACATTGATATTGGTTTCCGTGAGTTCGCGGCTGGAATCGGCCTTGAAGCCGTGCGTCCGCAATCGCTCAACGACTCTTCGTTGCTTACGGCGGCGCTCGAGGACCTGGCCCGCCAAGGCCTTGCGCGACTGGCAGCGCGGTCGAACGCTCACTCCGGGGCTCTCTCCACCTTATGAGCCGTTCTGCCGCCGAGGTGAGTCAGCCGAGGCGCATTGCGATTGTAGGCGGGGGCATCAGTGGCCTGGCGACGGCTTATCAACTGGCATGCGAGGGACTGGAGTTCACTCTTTTTGAAGGTTCCGGGCGGCTCGGCGGCATCGTCGAGACGGTACGTCGTCAGGGCTTCGTTATCGAGTGCGGACCCGACTCCTGGGTAACGGAAAAACCCTGGGCGCGCGAACTGGCGACCGAACTTGCCCTCGAGGACGAGATCATCGCCTCGAATGATCAATGGCGGCGCACGTATGTGCTGCAGGGCGGCGAACGCCTGCCTCAGCTCGTCCCCATCCCCGACGGCATGCGCATGATGGTGCCGGCGAAGTGGGGCCCTCTGCTGGAATCTCCGCTTTTCAGTTGGCAGGCCCGGCTCGCCTACTTGCGCGAGCCGAAACGGGCTGCGGAGCTTAAGGCGTCCGCGCCCCCAGATGATGAATCAGTAGCCGACTTTGTCCGCCGCCATTTTGGCGAGGAAGTCGCCAGAACGATCGCTGGGCCGCTTCTGTCCGCGGTCTTCGGGGGTGACATTGCGCAGCTCAGTGTTCGCGCCGTCATGCCTGCCTTTGTCCGCATGGAAGCCGAGGAGGGCAGCCTTATCCAGGCTGTGCAACGGCGCCCGCAGGAATCTCCTCAAGCCATCTTCACCAGCCTTGCCAGTGGCCTGCAGACGTTAATCGATCGCATGGTTCTGAGGCTGCCAGCCGCTGCCGTGCACCTGCGCCAGCCAGTCCTCCGGATCGAGCCGGACCGCGGCGGCTGGCGGCTCACGACCTCCAGCGGCACGGGTCGCCTTGATAAAGATCGGTTCGACGCCGTGGTCCTGACCATCCCGCTCGACGTCACGCGCGCGTTGTTGCAGTCGCTGGACGGCCAGGGCGCCCGCATGGCCCACCTGCTGCCACAGCAAGCCACGTCGGCCATCGTGGTGGCTCTGGCCTTCGACCCCGGGCAAGCGGCGCGCATGCGCATCCCGCGCGGTTTTGGTTTTGTGGTTCCCCCGGTTCCCAATGCGCCCCGCAATCCGGAAGAGCATCCGCTGCTGGCGTGCACTTTCGTGCATCAGAAATTTCCCGGTCGCGTCCCGCAAGGCGCCGCGTTGCTGCGGGCCTTCTTCGGCGGCAACTCCGCCGCCGCGCTTCTTGGCGAAACAGACGGCCAATTGACCGAACGCGCCCGCTTGCAACTGAGCCGCATCCTCGGTCCCCTGCCGGAGGCCGCGGAAACGCTGGTGCGCCGCTGGCCCTTATCCATGCCGCAATATGCCGTCGGCCACCTGGACCGCATGGCGGAACTCGAATCGCTATTGAGCGCAATGCCCGGCCTTTATCTTGTAGGCAGCGCATACCACGGGGTGGGATTGCCCGATCTCATTCGTCAAGGCCGGGCCACCGCACGATCGCTCGCGGCCAATCCCCAGCGCGAATGTTTGCAGGAGCAAAAAGAAACACGTTAATTCCTTACCGGCTGGAATCGCGCGCCCGCAGGGCGGCACGACAGGGTCAGTTGTGAAAAATTAAGACAGTGGCATGTTGCATCAATCCAACTTTCTGCGTCCCACGCAATCGAGCAAGTAATCACTGCCAATAGGATGATCAAACCCTCCCAGAAGGTCGTAATCGTCGGGGCCGGTCCAGGCGGTCTGGCCGCCGCTATGTTGCTGGCGAGCCTGGCTTCGGCGGCTGCGGGGAAACGGGCCACTGCGAGTTGCCCGAAGCCGTCTCAGTGCTCATCCCCGCCCGCAATGAAGAGCGCGCCATCGCCGGGTCGATTACCAGCCTGCTCGCCTCCCGCGGAGTCAAGATCGAGATCCTTGTGCTCGATGACGGGTCGACCGAGGCAGGGCAACTGTTCGTCGCAGGAGAACAATCCATTTGTGCATGCTTGGGAGCAGCTTTGGACGATGAATGCCACCTAAGTCCTTTGTTTCATGAAGGTGCTCAAAAATTGCGCAATTTCAAGATGAGCATCTCGGTGCAAGCGGCCGCCGCAGCTGCCGTAAAGTCATACACCGGCGCTGCCGACCACGAATCTCGATACCAACCGTCCCGTATCCCACCCTTCGCCAAGAACGCAAAGGATGGGGCACCCGCCTTTTCGTGGTGCTTCCTGCCGTGCCAAACACCAACCGCGGCTTAATCGAGAACTTGTTTCTTCTCGGGAGGTTGATTTGCCCGCCGGCCGCGGTAGGTAGTTTGACGCAATATGTGCGCGGTAAGCGCGGTAAGCGTGGTAAGTGGTTGCGGGCGCGCAAACAAGGGTGAACATAAGGGTTTAGATACAATTGGGCAACGTTTCGGTGTAGCGAAATTGCAGGCCGAACCGGTTTCTCTCCTCCCAGCTTCACTCGCCGGACTTAAGCGGCTTGCGCGCAAAGTAATAGAGTGAGCCTGCCAGCAGTACAAACATCAACACCGAAACCCAATCGTGATGCAGGAAATTCGTGGCTGGCAACAAGAGCACATCCTCTTTGCCCGCAGCGGTTTCATACAGTTTCAGCGCGACGCCCATCAGCCCCACAATGCCGCCGGCGGCGATCAGCCCGCTGGCATAGAGAGAACCCGGGCTGATCTCGCTCTCGCCTTCCGTGGCTCCGCCGCTCGCCTTCTCCACCGCCCGATCGACTATCCACCGCACCACGCCACCGGCAAAGATCGCCAGCGTGGTCCCGATGGAGAGATACGCGCCTACTGCAAACGATAACGAACGAATCCCCAACAGTTCCACTGCGATCACCAGGAAGACGCCCAGCAGCACCAGTCCCCAGGGTAGCTTGCGGCCCAGGATTCCGTTGACCACGGTGGCCATCAGCCGCGCCTGCGGCGCCGCCGCCTTTTCGCTGCCGATCCCCTGGATCCACTGCACCTCGATCTGCTGCGTCTGCGGATTATAGAGATACTTGCCGTCCGCCAGCTCGTGCGAGTTGAGCGCGTTCAGCAGAACATAGCCGCTGCCCGGGCGCGTGTCGATTGTCTTGTCGGAATTGATCACCCGGATCTGCGCCTGGTTAAAGTGCTGTTCTTCGACCTGCACCCCATTGTGAGCCAGTGCGATATCCCATGGCCGCGAGGTCTGCCGGAACTCCGCCAGCCCCTGATTCATCAACTGCAATGTCGCACCGATGGCCAATGTCGAGACGCAGGCGCCGATTACCAACGCGATCTGCTGCTTGCGCGGGGTTGCGCCGATCAGGAAACCGGTCTTGAGATCTTGCGAGGTATCGCCTGCATTGGCGGCCGCGATACACACCACGCCTCCGATGGTGATTGCCAGGGCGCCGAAGGCGGGCGCGGTCCATCCTTTCACCAGAAAGATCGCTGAGGTTGCCATGAGCGTCGCGATCGTCATCCCCGAGACAGGATTCGACGAGCTGCCGATCAGCCCCACGATACGGGAGGAGACGGTCACGAAGAGAAATCCGAAGATGGCGACCAGCAGCGAGGCCGCGAGGTTGGCAAGCCAGCTCACCTGCGCGCCGGGCACGGGCTTGAAGGTCAGGAAGACCCACATCATCAACACCAGCAGCAGCGATCCTCCGATCACCACGCTGAAGGGAAGATCGTCATCGGTGCGCAACGGAGCAGTCTTCACGCCACCGCTCTTGCGCAGGTTTCCCACGGTTCCCCGCAAGGCCCCAATGATCGTGGGCATGGTCTTGACGAGCGTGATCAGCCCTGACGCTGCGACCCCGCCGGCGCCCATGGGGCGTATGTAGGAAGCCCAGAGATCGCTGGGAGACATCTGCGCGATCGGCTTGGTCCCGGGATAGATTGCTTCCGGAAAGTGAGAGCCGAAAAAATAGATTGTAGGCATGATCACCAACCAGGAAACGACGCCACCGGCAAAAAGCAACCCGGCGATCCTGGGCCCGATGATGTAGCCGACGCCGAGGTATTCAGGAGTCACATCGGCACGGACAGCGGAGCCTTTCAGCCACTGTGGTTGGTAATCCGGTGTACCCGGCCACGCGCCGAGCAGATTTTCATTCTGGAACAAGGTGTAGATCCCACCCAATCCGAGGCCAAGAAAGACACGCCCGGCAAAGGACCCCCCGCGCTCGCCCGCCAGCAGGACATCGGCGCAGGCGGTTCCTTCGGGGTAAGTGAGCCGTCCATGCTCCTCGACGATCAACTGTCGCCGCAATGGAATCATGAACAGCACACCCAGCAGCCCACCCAGGAGCGCCAAAATAAAAATGCGCGAATACTCCAGGTTGAAGCCGAGAAAAATCAGCGCCGGCAAAGTGAAAATTACCCCGGAAGCGATCGACTGCCCCGAGTTGCCCGTCGTTTGAACAATGTTATTTTCCAGAATCGAGGCACGCCCGAACGCCCGCAAGAGGCTGATCGAAAGCACGGAGATCGGGATGGACGCTCCCACCGTTAAGCCTGCGCGGAGCCCCACATAGACCGTCACTGCACCAAAGAGCAGTCCAAAAATGCAACCCAGCACCAGCGCGCGCAGCGTCAGCTCAGGGCGCGTCTCCGTGGCAGGGATGAAAGGCTGAAAACCTGGTGGCGTTTCTTGCACTCGAGGGCCTCCGCATCCGCATGTCCGCCGCTGTAATGTATCCGGCAGCAAGCTTGCCAGACAACTTTATATCTCCTGGATACGAATCTCGACCCACGATTCAATCAAGGCAACCCCGTTCGAGAGGACGCCACATAGTAATTTAATGAACTATGGCAACCCGCAAGCTTCTTGCCTACGCGGCGATCTACTTCCTCTGGGGTGGGTCTTTCCTGGCCATCCGGCAGGTTGTGGCCGTGAGCCCGCCGTTCTTTGCGGCATCGGTGCGATTCCTGATCGCTGGAGGCATTCTTTACGCTTACAGCCGTTGGCAAGGAATGCCGCACCCCGACAAGCGGCAGTGGATCAATACCGCCGTGCTTGGCCTGGTGATGTTTGCCGTCGACTACGGCTGCCTCTTCTGGGGGGAAAAGGAAGTGCCTTCGGGCTTGGCCGCGGTCATCGCGGCAACGATTCCAGTCTGGGTCTTGCTCGCAGAGTGGTTAGTTTCCGGCTCGCAACGGCCGAGTGCAAAGGCCTTGTTGGGCGTCGCCCTCGGGATCTCGGGGGTGATTCTACTCACGCTGCCCTCGGGACTTCATAGCAGTGGTTTCACCAGGTCGGCCCTTGTCCTGCTCTGCGGCGCTCTTTTCTGGGCGGGCGGAACGATAGCTAGCCGCCGTCTTAGCCTTCCGCGGCAACTCAGCATGAGTGCTGGGCTGCAGATGCTTTGGGGCGCGGGCTTTCTTTTCCTGCTCTCCGCCGCGACCGGCGAGTTAGGCCTGCTGCCAAGTCTCTACCACCGCTGGAATTGGCATATTGCTTTGGCCATGGCCTATCTGATCCTGCCCGCGTCGATTATTGCCTTCAGCGCCTATGTCTGGCTGATCGCCCGGGATCCGGCGACCCGCGTGGCCAGCTATGCCTACGTCAACCCGCTCGTTGCGCTGCTTCTCGGTGCGCTCCTGGCGCAGGAGCGGCCCACGCCCCTGCAGTACGCGGGAGCCGCGCTGGTGTTGGCCGGCGTTGCTGCCACCCTTGCCGGCCGGCGTGTCGAACGGCGTGTCGAACGGCGTGAACCCGCGGAGAAAGTGGCCTGAATGGGCACAAAAGGTAGAGAAAGTGATAAAAAGCCTGCTGGCATTCAGGCTCGTATTACCCGTATACTATCCACATCGGCGGCAGGGCGGATGCGAAGCCTCGGCTGCCGGCTGTGAGGTGCGTCTTTCCTGGTCAGAGTATTTCACTGACGCTCGACGTCCCGCTCTCGCAAACTTCGGCTTGGCGGGCAATTGTCCGCGTACTTCGAAGTCCCGCGGACAGCCTTTCCTGTGCCTTATTTCCATGCTCCTGCGCCCTCTGCGGCGGCTCCCTCCTGCGTTTCACCCGCGTCCCCATCTGCGATTCCTGCTGCACGCAACTACGATCCCAAAGCGGTACCCTCTGTGCTTGTTGTGGGGAAGATCTGGGCATCGCGCAATTCTCCACTCCTCCATCGCCGGGGAATGAACCCGGTTCTCTTTGCCAACCCTGCCGCCTGGCGGCTCCTGCTTTTGTCAAAGCTGTGGCCTATGGCAGCTACCAGGGTCAGCTTCGCTCGCTCGTTCATTTGCTCAAGTATGAGGGTATGCAGCCGGTAGCTGATCGGCTGGGTACATTGCTGGCCGATAGCCTGGAGACCTTTGCCGGGCCGGGGCCCGGCGCAGCGCCGCAGCAGATGCTGGTTGTACCGGTGCCTATGCACCCGGGCAAGCAGCGCAACCGTGGTTATAACCATGCCGATCTGCTGGCCCGTGCCGCCATCATGGAGATGCGCCGCCGCCATCCTGAATGGGAGTTGCATGTGGAATCCCACATGCTGCAACGCACCAGAATTACAGCCAGTCAGGCGGGCCTGACCGCACACCAGCGCCGGCAGAATCTGCGTGGCGCTTTTTTTGTGCCTTGCCCCGCCCGCGTGGCTGGGCGGCACGTTTTGCTGATTGATGACATTTACACCACCGGGGCTACGGCCCGCGCCTGTAGCCGGGTGCTGATGAATGCCGGCGCCGCCTCGGTCCGGGTGGCAACTGTTGCCCGCGCACAGCGCGAGGGAGTTGCTTCCTGGGATCCGGGCTTCCTGCGAACCGCGGGTGTTTTCCAGGTTGCGCCGCACGCGCGATCAAGAGCTTAGGGAAGAGCCAGAGAAAGAAGGATACGGAGGATCAAGATGTCTTTGGGGAAAGCCATGATCCACGCACGCAAGCCGAAAGCAGCGGCACAGGGCCGTGCGCTGCCCTATGAACACCGTCATGAATCCTCCGAGCCGCATGAAGGCTGGCCGGGCCAACGGGTTTCGTCTGCCTACACTATGCAGAAGCCGGTGCTGGTGCTGAACGCTTCCTACGAGCCGATCAACATCTGCGGCGCTCGCCGGGCGCTGATCCTGGTGCTCAAGGGTGTGGCCAAGACGGAAGAAGAGCAGGGCGCCATCCTGCACGCGGCCCTGCTGCGCATCCCCATGCCTTCGGTCATTCGCCTGCTTGAATACCGCCGCATCCCGCACCAGACCCGCGCTCTCTCGCGCAAGAATATCCTGCTGCGCGATCGCAATAGCTGCCAGTACTGCGGGGCGGTTCTGCCCGCCGGAGAACTCACGCTCGATCACGTGATGCCCCGTTCGCGTGGGGGTCTCTCCACCTGGGAAAACCTGGTCGCCTGTTGCCACTCCTGCAATCGTAGGAAAGGCAACCATCTGCTCAGCGAGCTGAGTGACATCAAGCTCTTGCGTGAGCCTCGCCCCTTCTCACTCCACACCAGCCGCCATATCATGCGCATGATTGGCCACTCCGACCACAAGTGGAGGAAGTACCTCTACTACTAAAAGTCGTGGTATCCCACTCAAGCCAAAAGAAGGCTTGAATGGGGCACCCATCCCTCGTTGCCGGTGCGGAGGCTGGGGGGGATGGGTGCGCCTTAACGCCCTAAGCGCCCTAAGTCCCCGGCCAAGATCATTTCTCCCCGGTTTCTCTGAGACGGCGGTTTTGATCAACCGCCTTTGCCAAAAAAAGAGCGCTAAATGAGCGAAAAGCGCGAGAAGTCTTGGTTTGCCTTTCCCAACGCAGGTTGCGCGAGGGATTTGGTTTTGCTGTCTATTTAGATACATTTTTAGACGAAAAAGTTGAGGCCTCGAGAGAAAATTTATTCCTCAGTGGCTGAAGCACCTCTACCACCACACCAGCCTGGTCAGCAGGGGGAAGTAAAGGGCCATGCGCAGGGGTAAATCATTTCCCTGTACCTTGCGCATCACCTCGGCATACGACTCCAGTTGGCGCGCGTACTTCTCCTTCTCCTCAGCGAGAAATGCATCGATTCCGGATGTGCCATGGCGTGCGGTTTTGTAGTCGGCGATCCATAGATGGGCTTCTTCTACTGAGCCGGGTGTGGCTCCAGCGTGAAAAATGCGATCGCCGCGCAGCGTTTGCACGACTTCACCGGCCCAGGTTG
Source organism: Acidobacteriaceae bacterium (assembly GCA_003152195.1). Classification (GTDB taxonomy): domain Bacteria; phylum Acidobacteriota; class Terriglobia; order Terriglobales; family Acidobacteriaceae; genus PALSA-350. The sequence continues at coordinate 1,167 of PLZN01000395.1, read as the reverse complement.
ACCAGGAGATTTCGTTCTTCGCGCCGGCGCGCGCTCCCAGAATCCAGCGTCCTGTGGGATCGCGAAGCACAGCTTGCAGGGCCCGCACTACGTCCGCTGACAGTGGCTCAGCCTCCGCTCGAGGCAGCCCGCGGGAGCGCAGGATGGCAAACGCGCGCCGGCGCCATCCGCCTGCCTGGTCGAGTATTGCCGGCGAGACCTCGCCGGCGTCGATGCCGGGAAGCTGCGCCAGATCCTCCAGCAGCGCGTGCACGACGGTGCCGAAAGCGCGCGGCCAGCGAGCCGCGTGGCCGTTCGATGATCTCCTGATTTCTTTCCTGAGCTTCTGGAGCGGTCGCGTACAATGGCGGTTTCCAATTCGCGGGCAGGCGGCGCACTCGAATCGTCCAGCACGGCGACGGAAAGGAAGCTCTCCCTGTCGCGGCGTTGCAGCCGCCGTCGCTTGTTGTTTACGCCACGCCTTCTCGAAGTCGCGCTTGAGAGCAGGCCAGGCAATTCCCAGCAGACTCCGCTTGTCTCCCGGGCTTAGATCCTGGATGCCATTCTTCGGGGTCTCTTCGCTGTCGTCTTCACTGAGCAACGGCATCCGCTCGCGCAGCAATGCGAGGATCGGCCGCGTGGCATAGTCTTTATCGTCGCCCGGCGCGCCAGGGGGAACTTACCGATAACCAGACTTATAAGGTGGTCGGGGATCAATGTCTACAAAAGGCGGGTTTGGCGCCGATTACATCCCACAAGCCGACTTGGCGTCCACGATCGGTTTCGCTCAGATCGCTGACGCCATGCCGACTTTTGAGGACCTATCCGAGTTCGACGAGTGCATTGGTAGAGATAACCGGTCCAAATCTGCTTGCTCCTTAATGTTAAGCGAAGCTATTTAAAATCAAGTAGTTTGGCCGGTTATTTCCGCCATAACTGGTCCAATCTGTGCACGCGCTTGTAACCATAATATTCTGCAGGAGTTAAGTCCAAAGCGGGCATCATGATTGGCCAGTTNNTCCGGGCGGGCGAGCATCTGCTTCGGAAAGGTAAGCTCGTATACATAGTCCGGATACAATGAACCGGTTCCAAAACGCGAGTCAGTCCTGGTGGCGAAAAGGAGAGTCATGTCTACAAAAGGAAGCACAATTGGGCGGCGTAAATTTCTGGGCATGGGCGCGGCAGCCG
>PLZN01000400.1 GCA_003152195.1 Acidobacteriaceae bacterium | reverse complement strand
AGGTGGACGCGGAGATTCCATCGCCCGTGGCCGGAGTCTTGAGTGAGATCAAGGTCGCAGAAGGGGCGACGGTGCAGATCAATACGGTGGTAGCCGTGGTGAACGAGAGCGGCGAGGCTGCGGTTGCCTCTCCAGTTCCACAAGCTCCCGAAGAGGGAAAGCCGGATGCTTCGGAAGCTCCCATCGCTGCGGGAGACGGGTATGAGGAGCCAGCGGATTCCGGACCGGCTCAGCCCGCGGCGGAGCCCAAATCAGCTTCAGCCGAGCTAAGCGCCACCGCACCGGTGGCAGGCGGCACGGACGTAGTGATGCCGCAGATGGGCGAATCGATCTTTGAGGGGACCATTACCAAGTGGCTCAAAAAGATTGGCGACGCTATACAGAAAGACGAGCCGTTGTTTGAGATCTCCACCGACAAGGTGGACGCGGAGATTCCTTCGCCCGTGGCCGGGGTTCTGACGGAGATCAAGGTCGCGGAAGGCGCCACTGTCCAAATCAATACTGTGGTAGCGGTGATTGGGAGCGCGGCAGTGGCGCAGGCGGCGGCGCAGGCCAAGGTGGATGCACCGTCCGCTCCGGGGACAACTCCCCAAGGGCCGAAGCCGGATTTGGACGGCAAGGCTGCACCGGTGCCTGTCCCGGCGACCGCACCCAGTGCTGCGCCTGCGACTGGCGAGCGCATCCGTTCGTCGCCGCTGGTGCGACGGATCGCCAAGGACAAGAATCTCGATCTCGGCCAGATTAGCGGGACAGGGTCGGACGGCCGCATCACCAAGGAAGACATCCTGCGGCACTTGAGCGAACGCGAACCGGGAAGTGCGGCAACCAGCCAGCCCACTGCGGCGCCGCTAGCCACACCGAAGGTTCCACAATCCGCGCCACAGGCGCCGCTGGCCCCACCGCAGGTGGTGCCGCTTACGAAGATGCGGGCTATTATCGCTCAGCGCATGGTGGAGAGCGTGCAGATCAGCCCGCACGTCCACACCGTTTACAAGGTGGACATGACCCGCGTGGTGCGGTTGCGCGAGCGGGAGAAGGACAGGTTTGAGCAACAAAACGGCGTGAAGCTCACCTTTATGCCGTTCATCGCGCTGGCAGTCATTGAGACTCTGCGCAAGTTTCCTATTGTGAACGCATCGCTGGAGAACGGCGCCATCCATTACCACCGGAACATCAACCTGGGCATCGCGGTGGCGCTGGAATGGGGACTGATTGTGCCGGTGGTGAAACAGGCGGAGGATCGCAGCTTTCTGGGCTTGGCTCGCGCTATTGCCGACTTGGCCTCTCGCGCAAGGGCCAAGAAACTGGTGCCCGATGAAGTATCGGGATCGACCTTCACGCTGACCAACTCCGGCATTTTTGGAGAGGAGTTCGGCACTCCAATCATCAACCAGCCGGATTCGGCGATCATGGCTATCGGCGGGCTAAAGAAAGAGGCTGTTGTGCTGACCGACGCCGAGGGCAACGATACGATTGCTATCCGGCCGATGCAGCACTTCTGCCTGGGCTTCGACCATCGCACGATCGATGGCGCGGATGCGGGGAAGTTCATGGGGGAGTTCAAGAGGACGCTGGAGGGGTGGGACAAGGAGATTGGGTGAGGCAGTTACAGCAGTATGCGAAATTCTCCCTGTCTGGGGCTTTGTAACAGGGCACGACTTCAGTCGTGCCGATAAGTTCAATAAAATCAATGGGCTTTAGCCCCTGCTGACGCCTCTTGGGGCAGATCTTTCGAAATCAGGCATTTTTCCGCGGCCCGTTCTAGGCACTTCACTTCGCCGTCGCCCAGGCGAGCCCATCCGACTGTTTGCCGGTGGCGAAGGCCCGGGTCACCTTCCATGTCGCGAGGTCAATCTCCGCCACCTGGTTTGAGTTGACGCAGGAGACATAGGCCACTTTTCCGTCGGGCCTGACGAGCACCTCTTCCGGGTCAACCGGGGTTGTAACCGAGCGCGCCACCTTCATCGTCTCAAGGTCGATTACGGCGACTTCGTTCACCCCCGGCAAGGCCATTAGCAGCCAGTGGCCGTCGACCGTAGGCGCGCTCCCATATCCCAGGCCGTCCAGCGGAACCCAGGTTTTGACCTGGTTGGCCGCTGTATCGATCACAGCCATCCGCGGCTTGGTCTGGTCCGCGGTGAAGACCCACTTGTCGTCCATTGAAATCGAAATGCGCTGCGTCATGCCGGAGATGGGAATGACTTTGAGCGTTTTGCGGGCCGCCAGGTCAAGTACAGACACGGTGCCGGGGCCGACATTGGCCGTGTAACCGAGCCGGCCGTCGTGCGAGATGGCAAGCATGTGGCTCTCGGCCTGACCGGTGGGGATGGTCCCGACAATTTTCAGCGTCTTTGGATCGATGATCGAGACGGTGCGGTCCAGTTCGGTGGTCACATAGAGCAAGCCGTCCTTTGGCCCGAAGACGGGCAGGTGTGGCCGCACCCCGTGGCCGAAATCGACGCTTCCGGTGATTTTTTGCGCGGCGAGATCGATCACCACCATGTTCTGGCCGTCGGTTCCAGGCTTGCCGACGCCCGAGTTGCCATAGATGGGCACGTAAGCGAGGCGGCCATCGGGCGATGCCGTGACCTCGTGGCCGGTGATGCCGTTCTCCGCAACGGACGCGATGACGGTGCCGGCCTCAGCGTCGACGATTCCAAGGCTGTGGTCGCCTTTCTGAGCAACGAGCAGCCGACCCTCTTGCGAGTAGGCTTTCGATAGCGGGAAAAACAGGAAGGACGACAGCGCTGCCAACGCGACAGGAAACAGGGCAGGGGGAAGAGCACGAGTTCTCATCCAGAACACCTCTTGCGGGCAGAGTATCGTGGTCAGGCGGGTGCAGGCAATCCGATATTCTAAGCGACATGGGGCTTCCATCGGGCGACTCCCAACTCGTGCAGATTATGGATGCGGCGCTGGCCGAGGCGGCGCGGAAGGCGGGGCCCTGGCTGGTGTGCCGGCTGGGATGCACGCAATGTTGTTGCTACGGTGCATTTGCTATCAGCCCGCTGGACGCGCTGCGGCTGAGCGCGGGGATGGCAGAGTTGCGGGCTGCGGACCCGGCTTTGGCTGCGGAGGTTGAGCGGCGGGCGCGGGCATGGATTGCCCAACATGGGGCGGAATTTTCGGGCGATCAGGGGACGGGGGTTTTGGGCGAATCCGCTGGGGAGCGGCAGCGATTCGAGGAGTTTGCCAACGAGGCTGCCTGTCCGGCGCTCGACCCTGCCACGGGACGGTGCGACGTGTATGCCTGGCGGCCGATGACTTGTCGCGTCTTCGGCCCACCGGTGCGGATGGATGCAGGGTCGGCTGGCGGCGAGGCGCTGGGGCATTGCGAGCTATGCTTTGTGGAAGCAACCGCGGCGGAGGTAGCCGCCTGCGAGATGCCGGTTCCGACGGAGATGGAGGCGACCTTGCTGACTGAAATTGAGCAGAAGGGCGAAACCGTGGTGGCATACGCGCTGCTCGGGTGAGTATAGGGAATATCTGATTAAGTCACTGTTTTGAACAGTACGGGCTTCAGCCCGCACATAAGTGCCGTAGAATCGGCCGGCCTTTAGGCCCCGAGGGAATGTTCGGCTGCGCAAGACGAACTTGTTCAGAGCACCATAAGTCCCGGCAAATTCCGGTAGCATGGTGTACGTTGGCAACTGGCAGCGGAAGCGATTTCCCGTAACGCGCAAGAAAGGCATGCAATGCAAATGTCAAGAATCTGGTGGGCATCGGTTTGTTTGCTGGGATTGCAATCTTCAACTCTGTTAGCGGCTGACTGTGGCGCTCTGAAGAACCTCAAACTGGAACAGACCACAATTACTCTTGCGGAGCCGGTAACCTCGGGAATCATCGACATTCCGCGTGCCGGAGGCCCGATGCACGACCTGCCTGCATTCTGCCGCGTCACCGGCGTGCTTGCGCCCTCGATCGATTCGGCGATTCGATTTGAAGTGTGGATGCCGGAGCAGCGATGGAACGGCCGTTTCATCGGTACCGGCAACGGCGGTTTCGCGGGATCAATCTATTATCAGCAACTCGACAAATATTTGAAGCGCGGATTCGCGGTGACAGCCTCAGATGCGGGTCACCAGGCGGAAGGGACGGATGCAACGTGGGCTTACGGGCATCCGGAAAAGCTGAAGGATTTTGGCTGGCGCGCCATTCACGTGATGACAGAACGCGCCAAACAGATTGTCCAGGCCTACTACGGCAAGCCGGAGAGCAAGGCTTACTTCGATGCGTGCTCCGACGGCGGTCGCGAAGCGTTGATGGAGGCGCAGCGGTTTCCCGAGGACTACGACGGAATCCTGGCCGGCGCGCCGGCGAATGCGTGGTCGACCATGCTGACGGCGGGCATCTCTGCGATACAGAGTCTGATGGGCGATCCGAAGGCCTATTTCTCCGACTGGAAGTTGCCGGTGATTCAAAAAGCCGCGCTGGATGCGTGCGACGCGCTGGACGGTGTGAAGGATGGGATTATCGGCGACCCGGCCAAGTGCCACTTCGATCCCGAGGTCTTGCTCTGCAAAGGAGGAGACGCGCTGGACTGCCTGACGCAGTCGCAGATCGAGGCTGTCAAGAGCCTCTATGAGGGCGCCCAAGACAAGCAGGGAAACAGCTTCTTCCCCGGCTTTTCCATGGGAGACGAGACGGGCTGGCGCGATTGGATTATTGGCGAGGACCCCGAGGCATCGGCTTTTTCGCGCTTCGTGCGCAACTACTTCCGCTACATCGTGACCGGCGACCCAAAATGGAATGCTCTTGCCGCGGATGTGGACGCATCGCTCAAGCTCTCGCGGCAAAAGGGCGCGCCGGACCTGGATGCAATCAACCCTGACCTGAGCCGTTTTGCAGCGCGGGGCGGAAAGCTGATTCTCTATCACGGCTGGAACGATGCGGCCATCTCGCCCTTGAATACGATCGCCTACTACCAGAGCGTGCAGCGGCAGATGGGCGAGCAGAAGGTGGCGTCTTTCGCGCGGCTCTATATGGTTCCGGGCATGGAGCATTGCATCGGCGGCCCGGGAGCGAGCGCGTTCGGGCAAGCGGGAATTGAAACCTCAAAGGGACCGAAGTATGGGCTATTCGACTCCCTGCAATCTTGGGTAGAGAAGGGTTCGCTCACAGAAGACGTGGTCGCGACGAAGTTCCCACCGGCCGAGGCGGGCAAGGCAGTCATCACCCGGCCGCTGTGCGCTTATCCCACGGTTGCCAGGTACAAAGGGTCCGGGGACTCGAACGACGCGGCGGCCTTTGTTTGCGCCAAGCCGTGAGGCGGCAGGCCTGCGCAATCGCGTGCAATGCTTACTTGCCGGCTTCGGTGTGAGACTCATTTGGCCAAGCCGGGCTGGTAAGTTGGATGATCAGAATCGGGCTCCCCTGAGAGAGCGGGCCTTCTTCGCGGACGAAGGCCGGAACTTTGCCGCCTTCAATCCAAATTTGAATATCCGGCGGCTGTTTGCCTATTATTGGCGCAACCACTCCGGCCACGCCTCCTAGCTCGATCTTGATCTCGTAAGCCAGGGCCTTGCGCTGGAATCCAGCCAGGGAGAAGGATTCTTCGCCACGGGATGAGATGGCGAGCTTGACGAGGCGTGGTTTGGGAGCAGCCACGATCATGGATACTTTTGTCTCCGGCGCATCGGGTTTGAAATTCTTCGCTATCGGGATAATCAGGCCGTTGTAGAGATCCGGCGGCAGATCCATGTGGTCGGTGGCGACCGTCTCCTTGCCATCGTCGCCCGTAGAGCGCACTGTGACCTGGCCAGATGGCACGTCGATGGAAAGGTCCATCGGATGGGGAAAGAAGGGCCCTTTCTGGATGTGGTGGTCGCTGATGAGCTTGAAGTTGGCGCGTTGGGTAAAAACGGTAGTTTCCTCGTCGATGGAGCCGTCTTTAAAACGGAAAAGCAAATGCGTGGTAACTTGATCGCCGCGGACAATCTGGACGAGATCTCCTACCCCGAGGACCTTGCCTTCTTTGCTTCGCAGCGCGAGATAGCCGTGTAAAGTCCCTTCCAAATGGCGCGCGGCCACGGGTTCCGCGATTGTGTGGAGTTGGAGGGCAAAGGCCAGGACGGCAATCAAAGACAAGCATCGGAGGTCTTTCGGAAAGAACTTACACATGATTTGTGGATGATACAGACAAGGCGGCAGTTGCCTTCCGGCGGACCCGAATGCGGTATGGGCTGATTGCGAATGCCGTAAACTAAGGCTTGGACAGCCAAATGCCAACGCGCCCCTGCTGGGTTGAGATTCGCACCCAGTCTCTTGAAGAAAACTATCGATTCCTTGCCGGCCTGGCCGCGCCTCATGCGGAGTTGCTGGCTATTGTGAAGGCCAACGCCTATGGGCACTCGCTGGCCCTTTGCGCGCCGGCGGTGGTGCGCGCCGGAGCGCGGTGGCTTGGCGTTACCAGTGTGGAAGAAGGGCTGGCGGTGCGTGCGCTTTGCGCCGACGCCCATGTGCTGGTGATCGGTGGAGTGTTTCCCGGTCAGGGAGCGGTGGTTGTGCGCCACAGACTGACGCCGGTGGCCTGGGAGCCGTGGCAACTGGATGAGCTTGCAGGCGCCGCGCACGCTGCGGGGGCTGTTTCAGGGTCGCTGCCCGTGCATTTGGAAATCGACACGGGCATGAGCCGCCAGGGCGTGGGTCCGGATGCGCTGGGGGCCGCGCTGGCGCGGTTTTCCGCTGCATCGCCGCTCAGGCTGGAAGGCGTGATGACCCACCTCTATGCCGCCGACGAAGCGGACGGGGCTGTGACCGAGGCCCAGTTGAAGCGCCTGGATGAGACGCTGGGAAAGATCGAGGTAGCCGGGCTCTATGCCGAGTGGCTAAATGTGGGCAGCTCCGCGGCGCTGCTGGCAGGACAAGCAAGCGCGATTTCGGTTCTAGCCGAGCGGTGGGGAATGAAGGCCATGATGCGGCCGGGGCTGGCGCTCTATGGCCTGGCGCCGGCGTTTGACCCCGGCTTTGAGCCGCGTGAGCCCGCTGAACTGAACGCGGCGCGGGCCCGATTGCAGCCGGTGCTCAGTTGGAAGACGCGGGTGATTGGGGTACGGGCGGTTCCCGCCGGTGCGGTAGTGGGCTACAACGGGACCTTTTTGGCCACCGAGCCGATGCGCCTGGCGTTGTTGCCGGCAGGCTATGGGGATGGTGTTGACCGGCAGCTCGGCAACCGCTTCAGCCTGCTGGTTCGGGGCCAGAAGGCACCCCTCGTGGGCCGCGTCAGCATGGACCAGTCGGTGATTGACGTGACGGAAATTCCTGAAGTTGATGCTGGGGATGAGGTGGTGATCCTGGGGACGCAGGGCGGGGAAACCATCACTGCTTTTGACCATGCGGATGCCGCGGAGACGATTCCGTGGGAGGTGTTTACGCGGATCGGCGCGCGTGTGCGGCGGGTTGCGGTTTAGTCCCTTCAAGGCTTTGAAGGCTGCGAAGACTGGACCTGAACAGGCTGCGGAAAAATGCTTGAATTCATGGAGGTTGGTCCAAATGGCATCCCTCAGGGGCGATGAAGCCAGGCCCTTTCAAGACAGCGAGCTTATTCGCAGTCTCTCAAGTCCCTAGTCCCGAGTCCCTAGTCCCTGTATTACTCGTACCTGAGTGCCTCAATAGGATCGAGGTTCGCCGCGCGGATGGCGGGAATCATGCCGCTCACCAGCCCGGGCACCGCAAGAATCCCGGTGGCCACAATCACCGAGGTTGGCGAAATCCTGAGATAGATATCGGCCGCCTCGGCATTTTTGGCAACCGCACTGTAAAAGGGGATGCGACCCACCAGGATAGAGACCAGATAGGCCAGGCCAATACCACTTACGCCTCCCACACCTGTGATGACGAAGGCCTCGGCCAAAAACTGCAAAAGGATGTGTCGCTTTTGCGCACCGAGCGCCTTTTCTATGCCGATTTCGCGTGTGCGCTGCTGGACTGCCACCAGCATGATGTTCATCAAGCCGATGCCCGCAATGCCCAAAGTGAGCGTCCCCACCAGGGAGAGCAGCACTTGAAGTGCAATCGAGAGAATCTGAAATTGGTGCAACTCCTCCACCAGATTCGCTACATGAATTGCGTTGTGATCCGAGGGCCGGAAGTGATGAGCCTCGGCCAGTGTTTCGCGAAGACTCTTCTCGACCAGGGTACTGTCCCCTTGAAAAGTGATCCATATTTCATCCAGATACTTTGTGTCCTTCAGATCGCTCATTGTGCTGAAAGGTATATAAATCTGCCGATTGCGAGAATTGTCGCTTCCCGCCTCTTCCATTTTGGGGGTGAGGACCCCGACGATGGTGAAAAGCACGCCACTCAGGCGGATCGTCTCGCCCACCGCCCATCCGCCGGAGAAGAGCTTGGTCTTGGATTCCGACCCGATGACGCACACGTGGGCCCTCTGCTGCTCCTCGGCGCCGTTGAAGAAGCGGCCCTGATCCATCTCCATGTTCCATATCTGGTTGAAGTTGGCGCGAACGCCGCTTACCGACCAGGTGTATGCGTGCAGGTCGTTCTGCACATTCACATCTTTATCGACCGCTGGCGAGATATGAACGATGCCGGGCACGCTGTTCGCCAGCCGGTCGATGTCGTCAATGGTAAAGCGCACCTTGACGCCGGCCTTGTCCCCTCCCGCCTGTTCGCTGGTGCGGCCGGGAAAGGTGCCGATCATATTGATTCCAAACTCGGCAAAGATGGCCTGGATGGCATGGCTGAAACCCGCGCCATACGCCAGAAGGAGCACCACGGTGGCAATTCCCCAGGCCATGCCGATCATGGTGATGGCGGTGCGGCGGCGGTTGTAGACCATCGCCTCCCAGGCCTGACCGAGAATGTCTATGAACATGTTCAAGCCCCTAGCTTCTAGCCTCTAGCTTTTAGCTGAGGCTTCAGGTTAAGACTTTTGGCCGAATCTCCGCTCTTTTAATACTGCGGACTCAATCGTCGGCCCAACTCTGGATCGTTCCGATCGCACGAATTCGTTTTCGCAATAAGCGCTGATGGCTAGAAGCCAAAAGCCAAAAGCCAGAAGCCAGAAGCCAGAAGCTAAAAGCTAAAAGCTAGTAGCTGGAAGCTGCCTCGTCACTCCCGCCGCAACGCCTCCACCGGATCCAACTTCGCCGCCTTGCTGGCTGGATAAAGCCCGGCGGCCACGCCGCTCAGCACCAGCGATCCCAGGGCCAGAGCGGCCGACCAGGGCACCAGCCGCGGCGGATCCCAGCCCGGCATCTTGCCCGTCAGTGCCTGTTGCAGCAGCCACATAAATCCGCCGGACACCACAATCCCAATGATCCCGCTTACGCCGGTCAGCAACAGGCCCTCCCAGAAGAACTGCGCCAGGATGCTCCGTTTCGTGGCCCCGAGTGCTTTGCGGAGGCCAATCTCCGGTGTCCGTTCGGTAACGGAAACCAGCATGATGTTAATGATGCCCACCGCGCCCAGCGCCAGGGTGACCACGCCCACGCCGCCAAGGAAGATATCCATGGCCGAAAAGATGGCCCCGATCATCTTCTCTTCCTTGATGGTGTCAAATTCGTCGAAGGCGTCAACGAGCGAGGGGTCGAAGTTGTGCCGTTGCGCGATGAGGCGATGTACTGCGGCAACAGCGGCCACGGCATTGCCCTTGGTAGTCGGCTGGTACTGGATCGAGGTCAGCGCGTCGTGGGGGATGTTCTCGCCCTTCAGCGCAAAAAGTTGCACCATCGTGGTGACCGGGACATAGACCTTCCGGTCGTCGAAGTCGTTGTTTCGGCCGATTCTTTGCACCTGCCCCACAACCGTAAACGCAATGCCGTTGATGGTAATTCGCTCGCCCAGCGACGGGCGGCCAGGAAAGAGGAGGGCGGCGGCCTTGTCTCCCAACACCACCACGCGGCGGGCATCGACCGTGTCGGAGTCGTCGAGAAAGCGCCCAGGTCCCATGGGGATGAAGCGAACCTCCGTGTAGTTGGGCAAAACTCCCATCACATTGGCGGAAGTATTGCTCCACTGGCTCACTTCATAAAGATCCGACCGCCGTAGCTCGACGGTAACGGCCCGCAACTCCGGAAGCTTGCGCATGGCCTCCGAGTCTGCCAGGGTCAACTTGTAGGGGCGCATTCCGGTGTGCTGGTTGGCAAGCGCCGGAATGGTGGCGTTGAACATCATAACCAGGTCGTTGCCCAGTGTGGACAACTGCCGGTGCTGCCCGCTGCGGAAACCCTCTCCAAGCCCCACCAGAACCAGCAAAGAGCCGACTCCCCACGCAATTCCGAACATGGTCAGGAAGCTGCGCAGCTTGTTGGCCAGAATGGCGCGGAAGACCTGTCCGAGAGTATCCGAGAACGTCTGCATGATCGTAATTCCCCGAGGGAGGGCGCTTGAATGGAAGATACGCTTGCGTGGCCTCCAAGGTTCCCCGCCGCTGCAAGTGGATGCATAATAGGTCGGCGGGTGGCCCAGGTCTGACAATCTATAAAGGGGTGAACCCCTCGGTTGAGACAGTCAGTGAATGACACACTTGCCGTTCGCTGAAATTTTGTACTCAAACAGGCGGGTGGCCCAGGTATAACCAACTATGTCGGATCAGTCAACACTACATATNNACTGTACTAAGGCAGCTACCCCACCCGGCCAATATAGACTCCCCACTCGGCCCTTGGGTTCACGCGATTCTGGTAACTCCGGCGATCTTCTTCGAATACGGCCTCCCTTGTCGAATCAGGCGGCTGACTTCCGCATTCTAACTGTGACGGCCCGATCGCGCCGTTCCGCGCCGAGTTGTTCGCCGGCTGAAAACCGCGCCATCGCACCAATTGCGAAGAACATCGTTCACTTTGGTGATCCCGTGAGAACACCAGAAATGTGACAGCCATCACAGTCAAGAGGAAGGCAGAGGAGTATCGTCTGGGTGCTCGGCAGCCAGCTAGCAGAGCGCCGGGGGAGCCAAGGAGGCACGATGTTCCTCAGCGTTCGCTTCTCGACGACATCTCTTCTTCTAGTTTTCTCCAGCCTGGCGACAGCCCAGGTCCTCACAAAAACTAACTCGGGCTTCAATACTCCAGAGGCAATTCAGGTGATCGCTCACGCCAACGGCAGCGTGCCATTTGGGGATCTCAGCAGCTTGTCCGCGCAGGATGTGAACGGCGACGGCAAGATGGACCTTTTAGTTACCGGCCCCGATCCCACTATTACCGGCCCCGATCCCACAATCGTCACGCAGGTACTGACCACCACACTGCTGCGCAACACGGGTAATCAGACCTTTCAGCAGGTTGTCGGGAACAACAGCGGCTATTGCTTGCCTTCTCCCGCGAATTACCCGGTACCAGACACGGCTCCGCCGTTCTGCATGGTGGCGGACCTGAACGGGGATGGATTGCCGGACAAGATTTTTGCGGGCGAGTACCCCAACCCCTCGAATCCTTCCGAAGTCGATTATCCGTACGTCAAAGTTCAATTTGCCACGGGGCCGGCTTCGTTCGCGCCGCCCATCAAGTACGCACTTGGAGGGCGCGGAGCCTTCATCATTTCCCTCGCGGTTGGCGACTTCAATGGCGATGGACGAACCGACATCGCAGCGCTTCGCATGGCGCAGAAGGGGGAGCCGCCTAATGGATACGGCCCGGTCCCGCTGGAAGGATATGTTTTTGTGCTGTATGGCAACGCACAAGGCAACTTCACCCTCTCGCACAGCTATGCCACGGGAATCTTCAACGTCGTTGGCGTGCCTAACGACTATGTGGATTTTTATCCCGATATGCATCTGGCATCGCTGGATCTGAATGGCGACGGCAAATCGGATCTCATGGTTTACGGACAAGGGTTGGGAGGAGGGTATCAGAGCGGGTTCAGCATTCTTCTTGGCGGCTCGACGGGACTTACCCGTTCAGGGGGATCGGGTAGTAATTACTCGATCACAAAGCTATTCGCGGCGGACCTGAACAAGGATGGTTTTGGTGACGTGGTTGTCCAGGATTCCCAGGAGGGGTTGCATGTGCTCTCCGGAGGCGGACGCGGCAGTCAATATTTTGGATATTTCGCGCGAGATCAGGTGCTTCAGTTAAATGAGTATGGGGCGGAAGTTCTGAACATCCTGGCGGGGGATTTCAACCGCGACGGCCGCCCCGACCTGGCGATCGCCACCATGTGGAGCATCAACATCTTCCTGCAAAAGCCGGACGGGAGCTTTGGGCCTCCGCGCCAATATCCGGCCACTGGAAACTTCCTTGCAATGGGTGACTTCAACGGAGACGGCAAACTCGACCTTGCATCGGGTGGCAATCCGCTGTCCATTCTCTACGGCGATGGCTTTGGTTCCTTTACCGCACCTGTAGTAACGACGAATTACTTCCCCGGCGCATTCTTGAGCGACGTATCCCTTATGACAGGTTACTCGAGCAACGGAACCGTTGTGACAGCCGACTTCAATCACGATGGCAAGCCAGACATTGCGACATCCGCGGTATCCTGTGATCCAAACGGTTGCACAAACTTCGTGAACGTCTTTTTTGGTTCGGGCAAAGGATGGTTCGAGCCAGCGAAGAACTACCCCGTGCCCAGCGGAGCCAATGCTATTGCGGTTGGAGACGTGAACGGGGATGGGATCAATGACCTCGTCACCGTCGATGCATGGGGCGGGAACGGGACCGCTCCCGGCCCCGATACCGGGGTCCTGCTTGGAAAGCCGGATGGAACCTTTGCAGCGGGAAAGAGCTACAAGCTGGGACTGTTCGGAGTAAACATTTTTTTGCGAGACGTGAATAACGATGGAAAGCTCGATGTCGTCACGGAGGCGGGCGTGGCGCTCGGCAAGGGCGACGGCACCTTTCAATCGGCCATCCGGCTTCCCTACTCGCCCGACATGGGATTTGGCGGCGGCGGCCAGACGATTGCGGTGGGCGACTTCAATGGCGATGGCAAGCTCGACGTACTCTATTCAGAACAACAAAATATGCACGTCCTATTGGGCGACGGCACGGGACATTTTACTGAAAAGGTAAATCTTTCGTGCGGCACAGCGTGCGGGTATTCCCCGTTGGCGGTTGGAGACCTGAACGGAGACGGCAAGCTCGATTTCGTTTCCGGTATCAGTTCCGATCCCGAGGGCGGCATCGTGACATACCTGGGCAAAGGGGATGGTACATTCCAGAAGCTCGAAGCTTATTCGATTGCTCCTTCGGGTTGGAACACTTATGGCCCCTGGGCTTCGGAGGTAACGATACGGGATTTGAACGGTGATGGCATACCCGACCTTGCAGTACATTCGAATGGCTTGTTGGTGTTCCTGGGAAGAGGGGGCGGACGATTCACATCTCCGTTATATTTCGCGGCCTTTTCGACCGGATTCGGGAATACTACATTCGCGACGGCGGATTTCAATCTGGATGGGACACCGGATTTTGCGTTCCCGACACAAAACGGCATTGCTCGCCTACTCAACACGGGTTACGCGACATGGCCCAAAGTGTCATCTTTACCGCCACCAACGCCTTTCCGAACTCCAAGCCCGTAGCGAAAAGGGGTAAAGAGAGAGTTCTCGCGGGAAAGCTGAACGTCCGATGTCCGAAGGGTGGGATACCTCAGAGTTCGACCCCCTGCTCTCTACCCTACCTATTTGCAGATAATTACGCTAACCTGGCGCACACTATCGATAGAGTGTCCAAGATGACCAACACACCCCTGGGAGGAACTCATTTTGGCCGAAGCCATCTCAGCCCCGGCGACCTCATCGGCGCCAAAAGAATAAAGTTTCGCGAAATTTCCACTTTTTCAAGCTCGCTATGGCTTATAAGCTAAATTGAATGAATAACTTGTAAATTCTACATACTAACTGATCAGTAAACAAACCCGCCAGATTTGGTCAGTATTAAGCCAAAAACCCAAAAACGCCACTTTGTACGCTAATTCCAGCGTCAATACGCATAAAACCCGCGGCCCGATTTGCGGCCCAACCAGCCGGCGTCAACCATGCGGACCAACAGCGGGCAGGGGCTGTACTTGGGGTCGCCGAACCCCTCCTGAAGCACCCGCATGATGTCCACACATACATCCAGGCCGATGAGATCGGCCAGCGTCAGCGGGCCCATCGGATGCGCCATGCCCAGCCTGAAGACCTGGTCCACGGCCTCTGCTGTGGCCACGCCCTCCATAACGGCGAATGCCGCCTCGTTGATGAGCGGCATGAGCACCCGGTTGGAGACGAATCCCGGCGCATCGTTGACCTCAATCGGCGTCTTGCCTAGTTTGAGGGCCAATTCACGCACCGCCGCCACGGAAGCGTCACTTGTAGCCAATCCGCGAACGACCTCCACCAGCGCCATCACCGGCACCGGGTTAAAGAAGTGCATGCCGACAACTTGCCCCGGACGGCCAGTTTGCGCGGCCAGCCTGGTTATTGATATGGAGGAAGTGTTTGTGGCCAGAATGGCGCCGGGGGGCATGACGCGGTCGAGGGCGCGGAAGAGTCCGGCCTTGAGTTCGAAGCGCTCGGAGGCGGCTTCAATGACGAATTGGGGCGGAAACTCCCCGCCGCTTAACGACTCGCAGTCGAGGGTAGTGGTGATGCGGGCGAGTGCCGGCTCAATTTCTGTGGGCGGCAATTTGCCCTTGGCAGCCTCGCGCTCAAGGTTGGTGCGGATCTGCGCCAGCGCGCGATCGAGAAAACGCTGCTCGACGTCACAAAGCGCGACAGCGAAGCCGGCACGCGCAAAAACATGAGCAATTCCGGAGCCCATGGTTCCGGCGCCAATCACTCCAACCGCACTGATTTCTGACATCTGAGGCTCTCCGCAAATTTCAAAAACAAAGCGGTGAGAAGTCTAATCTCCGCCCCGGTCGGCGGGGACTATGTTCAGCGGCTCGTTCAGGGTGAAGAGTAGGGTTGTACCGCTTTCAAGCGTGGCCTGCGGATGATTGACGAGCAGGTGTACGGTGACAATGCCGGCTCCGATGAGGCCGCCGGTCAATGCGCCGATAGGGCCACCGAGAACCGCACCTGTGACGGCGCCGCCGCCCACCACGCCGCCATATTCAATGCCGTCTCTCTTGAGCCGTGAACCCGGCCGGACAGTGCCCTCGCCGCCGATGCGCGCTTTTGAGCCCGGAGCGCCGGTTAATTCCGCATCGAGGCGGAAATGCCTGCCGTCGGCGAGGACCAACATTTCCGGCAGCAGGCGCATGGTTCCAAAGCCGCCTGTATGGCCGGTGGATACGTCAACCACCTTGCCGTCGATCTCCGCTCCGGCTGGAATCAGGACTTCGCCGCCTTGCACAACGTCGGAAGCGACGCGGCTGCGGAATTGCTCCCCGCGCTCGCTATAGGAGGTTGAAAGCTGGTGCATGAGTTTGACGCGGATGGTAATGCCCGCCGCGATCTCTCCTGGATGGAGATGGCGTGGATGGACGATGTCGCCGTCCGGATCGTCGGCGTAGCCACGGGTGGAGAGAGCCGGGCTGTCAGATCTGGACGCTGGCCGCGCTGCTCGCACAATGCCTTCATCGCTGCCCAGGTCTGGATAGTTCACCGAGGGATCGACCGAACTGGGCCGCGGCTCCGATTGCGTGCGCGCAGGAGCCGGGGCGGTGTATTGGGGATTGAGCGGCTTTCCGGCGGGCGGTTTCGGAGTTGCAGTTTCCGTAGTGGTGATTTCTTCATCCGCGGGAGGATTCGCAGTTCCCTGGTAGGGGCTGGACTGGCTCGACTCCTGCGCTGCCACAGCAGCGCCGGCAACGGCAAACAACACGCACATTAGAAAAGGCCGGTTCATTCAGGACTCCTTTTTTCGGGGCGGGGTCTGTTGTGGGCAGGGGACGCCTATAGCTATTTTAGACCCTGCCGCCTACGTAAAGTTGCTTAAAGTCGCTCCCCAGGCGGCTGGACTGCCAGCCCACCCAGCATAAGCCTAACCTTCGCCGGTAATGGGCGTTAAGCGCCGTCGTCTGACTCGTGCCTTCGGCGGCACGAATCAACCTGGGCACCCCGGCGCCGGTTGCGACAATTTAGTCCCCGTGTGACCAGCGCCACACGGTCCGTATAACCCCAGTTTGCTAGAATCCGTAGGGTACATCAACGCTTTTTTTTGCGTTTTCAACAGGGCGCTCGTCCTTGGTGGCGAGTTTTGGGTGGTGTTTCTTCCACCTGTCGCCACTTGAAAACGTGGTAGCACTGGACGGAGAGGAGATTTAAAACGTGCATGGGCTTCTGCAAACAATTCAGAGTGCTGCCGGAGATGCTCTTGCCGTAGATCGCCGTCCCCGACTGCCCAAACTTAATGACCGGCTGCTGCACCGCATCATGAGGAGCGATATGACTGAGATTGTTGCCATCCGTGCGCGCGAGGTTCTGGATTCGCGTGGCAATCCTACCGTGGAAGCTGACGTAATCCTGGAAAGCGGCGCGTTAGGCCGCGCCATCGTGCCTTCGGGCGCATCCACCGGCGAACATGAAGCCGTTGAACTGCGCGACGGCGACAAGAGCCACTATATGGGCAAAGGCGTGCTACAGGCCGTTGCCAATGTTGAAACCGTGATCGCGCCGGAACTGGAAGGCATGGACGCTTCCAATCAAAGACTTCTCGACCAGACCATGATCGATCTGGATGGCACGGCGAACAAGGGCAAACTGGGCGCGAACGCGATTCTCGCAGTCTCAATGGCGGCCAGCCGCGCCGTGGCACAGACGCTGGAAATTCCGCTCTACCGCTATCTGGGCGGCATCAACTCCTCGATATTGCCGACGCCCATGCTGAACGTGCTGAACGGCGGAGCCCATGCCGACAATAACGTTGATTTTCAGGAATTCATGATCATGCCTGTTGGCGCCGAGCGCTTCTCCGATGCGCTGCGCTGGGCCGCGGAGACCTTCCATACCCTGCGGGGCGTGCTGAAGAAGAAGGGCTACAACACATCGGTAGGCGACGAAGGCGGATTTGCTCCTTCGCTCAAGTCGAACACCGAAGCAATCGAATCAATTCTCGAAGCCATCGAACTGGCCGGCTACAAACCCGGCGAGCAGATTGCCATCGCACTCGATCCGGCCGCCAGCGAGTTCTACAACAAGGAAACCGGCAAGTATGTTTTCAAGAAGAGCGACAAGCGCGAGTTGTCGAGCGAGGAGATGGTCGCGTTTTGGGATAACTGGAGTAGGCAGTATCCGATTGTCTCCCTGGAAGACGGCCTGGCCGAGGACGACTGGGCAGGCTGGAAGCTGATGACCGACAAAATGGGCAGCCGTATTCAGTTGGTAGGCGACGATCTATTCGTGACTAACACCAAGCGGCTGCAGCGCGGCATTGAAGAGGGCGTGGCCAACTCGATCCTCATCAAGGTAAACCAGATTGGCACCGTAACCGAAACCCTGGAAGCTATCGACCTGGGCCGGCGCTACGGGTACACCTCGGTGATCTCGCACCGTTCAGGTGAGAGCGAGGACACGTTCATCGCCGACCTGGCCGTGGCTACCGGCGTGGGCCAAATCAAGACGGGCTCCGTGAGCCGCACTGATCGCATTGCGAAGTACAACCAGTTGCTGCGNNGCTGCGCATCGAAGAAGAACTCGGCTCGGGCGCAGTCTACCTTGGGCTGGAAAGCTTGAACTACAACGACTAAGTGGTGGGTGTCATTCTGAGAGAAGGAAGGGTCCAGATTTCGATTTTGAAGCCTGGACCAACGCCTGGGTTTTGTAACAGGGCACGACTTTAGTCGTGCTAATAAGGTCCAATGAAATCTTTGGGCTTTAGCCCCTGCGGGATGCCCGATCGAGATCTTGAGAGGCTGACACAATAACTCCGCGCGAACGCATTCTGGCTACCCTCGACCGCCAACCGGTGGATCGCCTGCCTGTCGATCTCTGGTGCGCGCCTGAGATCGGCGCACTTTTGCGACGGCATTGCGGGGTGGCGGACGATCTTGCCATGTATCGCGCTCTGGGCCTGGACAAGATCGTTTGGGTGTTTTTGGACTATAAGACACAGGCTGGGGAACGCGGGGGAGCCCAGTCCGGCGCTGGCGCCGAAGACGGCGGCAGCCGCACCATGTGGGGCGTGCCGCTCAAGGACATAGAGGCAGGCTCAGCCCATTATGCCGAGTTTGCCTCTGCGCCGCTGGCCGGATACAACACTCCGGAGTCGCTTGACGATTACCCGTGGTGGCCCAGCGTCGAAGGCTTCGATTATGACGGCGCGGCGGCGAAGGCCCAGCTTGCAGCGCGGGAGTTTGGCGTCATCGGCCCCTGGGTTTCGTTTTTCGAGATTTACTGCCAGTTGCGTGGCTTGGAACAATCGCTGATGGATCTGGTAGAGGCACCGGAGTTAGTGGACGCGATTCTCGACCGCGTGGAACACATTCAGTCTGAAATGATGCGCCGCTTCTTTGCCCAGGCGGGAAGGTCGCTCGATATGGTTTTTATCAGCGACGATATTGCCGGACAAACATCGCTTCTGATGTCGCCAAATCTTTGGAAGCGTCATTTGGAGCCGCGTCTACGGCGCTGGTGTGAGTTGATTCATGGCTGCGACCTGCGGGTCTTTTATCACACCGACGGCGCGGCACGACGATTGCTGGGGCCGATTCTCGACTGCGGCGTGGATGTACTCAACCCCATTCAACACGCCTGTCCGGGAATGGATTTGCAGGAACTCAAACGGGAGTTCGGCTCTCGCGTTATCTTTCACGGGGGCGTGGATAATCAGTCTGTACTGCCGCATGGCTCGCCCGATGAAGTGAGAGGCGAAACTCGCCATTGCCTTGAGACATTGGGTGCAGGCCGCGAAGGATTCATTTGCTGTTCTTGTCACAATGTGCAGGCCGGTACACCGCTCGATAACATTCTGGCCATGATCGAAACCGTTCAGTCCTCAACGACCCAGTGACGCCTGACGATGCCGCATTCGCCTGATTGAAATAACTCACCTTAACTCGCGCGGGCCGATTGCCCGAAATTCATACCTAAGGAATCTCCAGTGCCCATATTCAAGCGTCCTCTCGTTCTTACCATCCTCGACGGATGGGGCTATCGCGCCGATACGTCAAACAATGCCATTGCACTGGCCCGCAAGCCAACTTATGACAAGTTACTGCGCGAGTATCCCAACACCCTGATCCAGGCTTCGGACCACTTTGTTGGCCTGCCGGATGGGCAGATGGGCAACAGCGAAGTGGGCCACCTGAACATTGGCTCCGGCCGGGTGGTGCACATGGACATCACGCGCATTGACGATCTCATTCGATCGGGCGAGTTCTTCCGCCATCCGGTGATCGTGCAGGCTCTGAAGCATGCCGGCGAGAAGGGACGCGCCCTCCACTTGCTGGGGTTGGTTTCCGATGGAGGCGTACATTCCCAGCAGGCGCATCTCCACGCGCTGTTACAGGCGGCGAAACAGCACGGTGTGGAGCGGGTCTTTGTGCACGCCTTTCTCGATGGCCGCGACACCCTGCCCACCAGCGGCGTGGGGTACCTGGAGAAGCTACAGCAGAAGATGGGGGAAGTTGGCGTGGGAAAAATCGCCAGCGTGGGCGGCCGTTACTTTGCCATGGACCGGGACCGGCGATGGGAGCGCGCGAAGAAAGCCTTCGACGTGATCGTGGGTAACGCGGCCGAGGGTGCCGCTTATAGCGATCCTGTCGCGCGGGTGAAGGAGTGTTACCACAACGGCGTGACCGATGAATTCGTGGAGCCGTTTGTCGTGATCGACGAGCAGGGACAGCCGGTGGGCCGGCTGAGCGACGAAGATGCCTGCATCTGCTTCAACTATCGCGCCGACCGGGTGCGGCAGATCACGCGCGTGCTGGCACGGAACAGCGGGCTGACCAAAGATGCTGGCAAGACGCTGCCCGGGGCCGAAGATCTCGACCGAACCATTCCGCCGGCCGAGGTGCCGAAGCAACTGCACTACGTCTGCATGACGCAGTATGACAAGCAATTCTCGCTGCCCATGGTGATCCTGCCCGAATTCATGGAGAATCTACTGGCGGACATGCTGGCCCAGGCCAATCTGCGCAACCTGCGCATCGCCGAAACGGAGAAGTATGCCCACGTGACCTACTTCTTCAATGGCGGCATCGAGAAGCCTTTTCCCGGCGAGGACCGCGTGCTGGTGCCTTCGCAGAAAGTGGCGACCTACGATCTGGCGCCGGAGATGAGCGCAGCGGGGATCGCCGATGCGGTGATCAAAGCGATTGGCGACCCGGCTTTCGACCTGGTGGTGGTGAATTTTGCCAATGCCGACATGGTGGGACATTCGGGCAAACTCGAGCCGACCATTCAGGGCGTGGAGACGATTGACTTCTGCCTGGGCCGCATTTATCAGACGCTGAGGCAACGGGGCGGGTCGATGCTGATCACTGCCGACCACGGCAACGCCGAGCTGATGATCGATCCCGTGACGGGCGGCCCGCACACTTCGCATACCACCAACCCGGTCCCGGTGATTCTGGTCAGCGACGATGCGAGCAAATACCGGCTGCGCAATGACTGCTCGCTGCGCGACATCTCTCCCACACTGCTGGGCATGCTGAAGCTGGACAAGCCGGAAAAGATGACGGGCAGCGACCTGCGCGTAGAGGCAAACGCGAGTGAAAAGTCTTGAGGGGTTGCACCGGTCGGAGATCCCGCGGATGAGTTGGCGGCTTAAACTGGGAACCGCAGGTCCCTCCACTTCGCTACGCTCCGGTCGGGATGACAACTCTTACCTTGGTTCAGCGCATATGGTTTGTGATGACGGTAGGGTGACCTATGCGCTCGGCCCTTGCCTATAAGGTTTGTCATCTCGACCGGAGCGTAGCGGAGTGGAGAGACCTGCGGTTTCTTTTCCCCACGATTTGCTTTAGGTCGGCACAAGTAAGGTTTGTTTGAATGAGCGCCGCCACCGGAACACTGACGCAGGAAGACCATGACTGGAAGCCCAAGGCGAACCCATGGCTAATCGCCTTTGTCGTTTCGCTGGCGGCATTCATGGAAGTGCTCGATACCAGCATTGCTAACGTAGCCCTGCCACATATAGCTGGGAACCTGGGTGCCAGCCAGGACCAGAGCACGTGGGTTCTCACTTCCTATCTGGTCTCGAATGCCATCGTTCTGCCGATCAGCGGCTGGCTGGTAAGCATCTTCGGGCGCAAGCGGTTCTTTATGACCTGCATCGTCATCTTCACCATCAGTTCTCTTTTCTGCGGCATCGCGCCCAGCCTCGGGGTCCTGTTGGTCGCGCGCGTGATTCAGGGTGCGGGCGGGGGCGGTCTGCAGCCGATGGCGCAAGCCATTCTCGCGGACACTTTTCCGCCGCGGCTTCGTGGACTTGCCTTTTCTTTGTATGGCGTGACGGCGATCTTCGCTCCTTCTATCGGTCCGACGCTCGGCGGCTGGATTACCGACANNCAGATCATGCTCGACAAGGGTCAGGAAGACGACTGGTTCGGTTCCAACTTCATCGTCACGTTGATCGTGGTTGCCAGCGTGTGCCTGACGACGCTGGTCGTATGGGAACTTTTTCAGAAGGACCCGATCGTCGACGTGCGCCTCTTCGGCAATTTCAACTTCGCTACTTCCAGCGTCATGATGTTCGTCGTTGGCGGCATGTCCTTTGCTACAACGGTGCTGGTGCCGCAGTTCCTGCAAGTCAACATGGGTTACACCGCAGAGTCCGCGGGCATGGTTCTTTCCGCCGCGGGCTTTGTTTTGCTCGGGGCATTGCCTTTTATTGGCATGCTGGCTGGCCGGTTTCCGGGCCGTTATCTGATTGCCGCGGGATGGCTTCTGCTGACCTGCAGCATGTACGTCTCGACGCAGCGCATCGATCTACTCATCAGCTTCGGATCGGCCACCTGGCTGCGAATCGCCCAATACGCGCCTCTGGGCCTGGTCTTTATCCCCACCACCGCCGCCGCTTATTACGGCATGTCCAAGCAGAAGAACAACGCTATTGCCGGGTTGGTGAACTTTATGCGGAATATCGGCGCCAGTGTGGGAACTTCCGTTGTGACGACGGTGCTTGCGCGGCGCAATCAATTTCACCAGGAGAGGCTGGCCAGCAATATCACGCCCAGCAATCCGGTCTTTGGCAGCACACTCAACGGCCTGGCCCAACAATTGCGGCAGGGTGGCTTCAGCACACACGATGCGCTCAATGGAGCCTACGGGCGTATCTATCAGTCTTTGCAATTGCAGGCTTCCACTCTGTCTTACATCGACACATTCTGGCTTCTCACGCTGGCCGCCGGCACCATGTTCTGCATGACGTTTTTTTTGCGGAAGAACGACCCGCGTGGAGGCGAGAAGGTCATCGCTCACTAACCTGCATTTCTCACCAGATCAGAGCAAATGAGAGCAAGGCCCAATGCCTTCCCCAACTTCCGGCTAGCGGCCATCCCGGAGCTGATCGCTGAAATGATTGCCGCAAAAGCCAAATCGCTTTCTCTGCCTTGCTGAGTTGGTTGGATTCTTCTCCCCGCACGCAATCGCTCTTCCACGCATCTTCAAGGGGTCTGCAGTTTCTCGAAAGCCGCCAGCGCGTCATGCAGCCGGTTGAAGATCAGCGAGGGGTCGATGACCTCGGTCAGGTGATGACGGGCAAAGTCCGCTTTTAGGTCCCAAGGCATCCGGGCAAAGCCTAATTGAGTTCCGCAGCTCGTCAGGTTCTGCTGCAATTCCCGGACAACGCGCGCCGCGGAGTAATCCAAATGTGTGATGGCCTCCGCGTCGACAATCAGCCAGCGGACCTGCGAAGGCGGTTGTCCTACGAGACAGTTAACCTCCTCCGCGAACCGGTTGGCATTTGCATAGAACAGCGTCGCTCCAAAGTGGTACATCACCAATCCGGGTTCCGTCATCACGCCTGACGCCACGGGATTTAGATTCCAAGTTCCGCCCTCGTTCAGAACCATGACGCCGGTGTGAGGGTGGTAGCTGTGCCGGACGATGCGGAACAGCGAGAGAATCATCGCCAACAAGATCCCTTGCTCGACACCCGCCGCGACCACGACCACCGCGGTGGTCAGAGCTAAGGCAAACTCCCCCGGACTCTCGCGGCGAATTGCTTGGAGGGTCCGCAACTTGATCAGCCGGATGGCGATCATGAAGACCAAAGCGCCGAGCACGCAGCGCGGCAGGTACTCGAGCGGTCTGGTGAGAAAGAGCAGAACAAGCGCGACGATCGCCGCGGTTGCAAGCTGCGCCACCTGGCTCTGGCCGCCAGCGCTTTCGACCATCGCGGTCTGCGTGGGACTTCCGTTGACGACGAAGGTCCCGCTCAATCCGGCCATGGCGTTCGCCGCGGACAGACCGGCCAGGTCTGCATTCTCGTCCAACTGCTGCCGATGGCGTGCCGCATAAACCCGGGCGGTTGCAGCACTCTGCGTGATGATCATGATGCAGCACGATGCGGCTATGGGAATCAGCGGCGGAAGATCCCTCCAACTCACGGCAGGGTGTCCAAAATGCGGAAGACCGCCTGCCACCGGTCCGATGATCGCAATGCCATGCCCGCTAAAATTCCAGATTGCGCTCGCCGCCGCGGCTCCGACAACCGCTATGAGCGCGCCCGGAACTTTCGGCGCAAAGCGGTGAAGCAGAAGGAGAGCCCCCACGACTACGGCGGAAACGGCTAAGGTCGGCGGATGCACTTCCGGCAGTCTTCTAGAGACTTGAGCCAACTGCAGGAGAGTTCGGCGAGCGGAAACCGGCACTCCCAGCATCTCTCCAAATACCGCGATTCCGACCTGGAACCCAACTCCGGTGAGAAAGCCGTCGAGCACCGTCTGCGAGAGAAAGTCGGCGATGAAGCCCAGTTTGAGCAATCGCGCCAACAGCAGGAACCCAGCCGTAAGCAGCGCAACCGCACCCGCCAACGCCACATATCGCGCGCTGGCTGCGGGTGCCAAGCCGGAGACTCCTCCGGCAAAGATGGCCGCGGTCGCGGAGTCGGCGGAAACCACCAGGTAGCGGGAGGAGCCGAAGGCCGCGAATGCCACCAACGGCAGCAGCAACGAGTAAAGGCCGGTAACCACGGGCATGCCGGCAATCTTGGTGTACCCCAAGGCTTGCGGGATATTCATGGCCGCGAGCGTGAATCCGGCCAAGGCATCGCGCAAGGCGGTTGCAAGCTTGAATGGCCGTATACCTTGAAAGAGTCTCAGCAAAGTTGAGCTCCGGAAAAGCGAGTTACCGCAAGTCCGGAGTGTACATTCTCCCCGCCGGGTCCACCATCGGCTAACATTCGTTTCCACTCGGCGTTGGCGTGGCCAGGTACGCTGGGGCGAACCCGGGGCACCCAGCGCTTCGCTTAGCAGCCCGTGGTTAAAGTGCCTTTCTGGAAACATCGAGAAGTTAAGAAATTTAGATTCATAGTGTTAGAAAATCAGTTTCACGGATTTTAGACTTTAACCACGGGCTGTTAGGAGCAAACGAGCCAGCAGGGAAGTTCTTGAGGCAGACTCGATCAATCAGAAGCCAGTTGTCTTGAAAGAGAAAGTACGCCCGCGAGCGGAAGCTTCACGGTGAGCTGAGCGCCTCCCTCTCGACGATTTGCGGCGATCACCTTGCCGCTGTGAGCACCGACAACAGCTTCGACGAATGCAAGGCCAAGCCCCCGGCCAGCCGAATCGCTTCTTTTGACGCGAGGCTGAAACAAACTCGAACTAATCTCGGAAGCGAAGCCAGGCCCGTCGTCCTCCAACACAACCAAGGCGAATTCTTCCGTGACACTGAGAGAGATCGTGACCGTGCACGATGCCGGCAGATGTTTCAGTTCGTTGTCAAAAAGGTTCGCCACCATCCGATGCAACAGCGCAGCGTCCGCGGATACCTCGACCGGCCCCGCGCTACGCAGCTGAATTCTCAGTCCCTTTTCAGACATGCAGGGTTCGTACAGTTCGATCATGACCCGCAGCAGCTCATCCAGATCGATGGTCGTGCGGTCCAGCCGCAACGCGTCCACCTGGGCTTCCGCCACGTCCAGTGACTTGGTCAGAATCTCCGTCAGCCGATCGATCTCATCGATTGCAGAGACAATCAGCTCCGCTTCCTGGCCCTTTTCCCCGGCGGTTAGGGAAATCTCCAGCCTCGCCCGAATGGCCGTTAACGGGCTGCGCAGATCGTGCGCCAGGGAATTCGTGATGGTATGTAGTTGGTGAATCGATTTCTCGATCCGGTCCAGCATGCGGTTCAACGTCGACGCCAACTGCCCTATTTCGTCGTTTCGACCGCTGCTCGGCACTCTCTTGCTCAGGTCGGACTCACCAATCCTCGAAGCGGCCTGCGTAATCTCACCCACATCGAACAGCATCCGCCGCGTGGTGAAAAACACGATCGCGAATCCCAGCAAAACATTCAACAGCCACAGGAGCAAAAAACGAACCCTGAGATTCCGCAGCACCCGCAGTTGGTCCCGCTCCGAGAGGCCGAGATAAATATGGCTCCCGTCATTCATGGGCACGGCCGCCACCCGGAACGGCGTAGCCAGATTCTTTACGTGCAAATCGAAAGGAGTATCAGCCACAATTTTGTTACCGCGGATGGCATCGAGCTCCTGCCGGCCATCCCCGGCTCCCACCCAAAGCGCCGGCGACCCATCTGCAGCTGTTTGCAGGAAGAACACCGAGTCATTGGAGCCACCTCTCGAACGCCCTTTGTAGGGCACCTCCCGGCTCGCGAGCTCGGCGATCTCCCTTACGACGCGGCCATACAAACGATCCTTTGGCGTCCTCCCTGCCACATCGCTCAGGACTTCGACTTCTCCTGACAACCACGCGTCGGTCCTTCTCTGGATGTCATTGGCGACGAAGCCGTGAAGAAACATAAAGACAACCATGGAGCCGCAAGCGAACGCCAGCGCGCCCCACAACGAAATGCGCCAGGCAGCACTCCGCGCTATCGGCTTACCGGTCCTTGAGTACATAACCGACACCTCGCAGGGTACGAATCAGCGGCTGGCGCCCTTCCGTATCCACTTTCCCGCGCAGACGATAAATGTGTACATCCACTACGTTGGTATCCGGCTGAATTCGCATGCCCCACACCTTGTCGAGGATCATTGACCTGGTCACAACGCGCCCCGGGTTACGGCAAAGATACTCCAGCAGCGTGAACTCCTGGGCCGTCAGATGCAGCACTTTTCCGCCGCGCGACGCCTCCCGCCGCAGCAGGTCCAATTCAAGATCGAGCACACGGAGGCAAGTCACTTCACTGCTGGGAGAATTCCGCCTGAGCAGGTTGCGCAGTCTTGCCAGCAATTCCGCAAGTGCGAACGGCTTGGTCAGGTAATCGTCTCCGCCCTGTTCAAGCCCGCGCACGCGATCATCCACGGAGCGTCTTGCCGAGAGGATCAACACCGGGGAACTCACCCCAAGCTGGCGTAGCTGGAGAATCAGGCCTATCCCATCCTGATCGGGTAATCCAAGATCGACGATCAGAACGTCGTACGTCCCCTCTGTCGCGAGGCGCAAAGCCGTCTTGCCATCGGCCGCGGCATCCACCTGATAGCCAGCCTCTGCCAAGGCATGCTTCAGGAAGCTTTGTATCTCCAACTCGTCTTCAACCAGCAGGAGTTGCATGAGGCGATCTTAGTGCATTGCGTTGGGTACGTGAGGGCCCCGGGAAGGGGGGTGCCCCAAAACCGTGTGCATCGATTCGTCGTTTCCCACCCTTCGCGAAAGGCGCGAAGGACCCCGGATTTCCTGCTGCGCGGCCCCAGCCATGGTCGTGTGTTGCGGTCCCGGCCAGCCGGGACCGCAACAAGTCGGTTGACCCCGCAAACCTGACAGGAAATCCGGGGGGATGGGGCACCCCCAGATCTGCTGCACTGTCTACCAGGAACCATCTAGTTCTTAATTCGCATAACAAATTTGTCATCCCGACCGGAGCGTACCCGGATTTTCTAAAACGCGGCACCAACAATGGCCTCGTGAGCGGCTTTCCGTAAAGAAAGCCGCATGGAGTTCGCCAACGCCACCAAACTCTACAGAAAATCCGGGGTAGCGGAGTGGAGGGACCTGCGGTTTCAGTCATTTGCGCGACCTCTGCTCTCTGGGATATATAACGCGAACTTCTAACTCAGGACACTAGCGCACGCGCTGCCAAATGGTCCGAGATCAAAATGAACATATCGTCATCTTGCCGTTTTGTGGCGGTCATTTGCGCCTCTTATAAGAAACATGGAGCTTGATTGCTTGCAAACGAAACGCCGCTCTTCAGAGGTTGATATGACAAGCTCAAGGCGCTTTGCCGCAATGGTTTCCAAGGTTTTCCTAGGGACCATGGGGTTCACCGTTCTCTTTGCGACCTCGCCTCCTCTGGCCGCACAACTCCTGTCAGGCGAGTCGACTGTGAAAGTGGATTCCGCAACATTGCCCGACGCGCCGATACCAACCGATGCCGTGCTGGCTGCCAATGATCTTTCATCGCCGGCCGCGGACTTTTCAAGCAACCCGGATCAGCAAGCCGGCCAGGGCAACCCACCGGTTGCTGGCGCGCAGGAGCCCCATCAGAACCCCGCGCCGCCATCGCTGGAAGATCTTGGCATGACTCCCGAGCAGACCAAGGCAGACCCCGATACGCAGGCCAGGCTGGACCGGCACACCCGCATGCTCAAGATCCACCAGCGGCTCGGCCTGATTACTCTCGCTCCGCTGGCCGCCGCCTGCATTAGTTCAGCCGCCGCCCCGCCAGACCCTCGCAAGGGGAAGGAGAACACCGTAGGCCGCGAAATCCACACTGGTCTCGGCTCGCTTTCCGTGGTTATGTATGGGTTGACTGCGTCTTACGCCATTCGCGCGCCCCGGGTGGGAAATGCGCCCGCGCGCGGCGGCATTAAGGTGCACAAATACCTCATCTACATTCATGCGCCGGGGATGATCCTCACCCCAATTCTGGGCGCCATGGCCTACAGCCAGGCATCCAACGGCGAAAAGGTCCACGGCATCGCCTCAGCCCACACGGCGGTTGCCTGGACGACCGTCGCCTCTTATAGCGCGGCAGTCGTCGCCGTCTCGTGGCCCATCCATCTAAAGTTCTAAACTCGAAGGCTGATCTATGAGAGAGAACCGCCTGCTCGCTTTCCTGCTGGTTACGTTGACCGCGTTCGCGCAAGCGGACCATTCATGGATCCTCGACCAATCCACCCTGACCTATCACATGTCTCATCCGCTTCATGAAGTCGATGGAGTCAGCCACGCGGCCAAGGGTAAAGGCGTTTGCCACGCCGGCCAGTGCGATTTCCTGCTCGCTGTTCCCGTCAAAAGCT
This sequence comes from Acidobacteriaceae bacterium, assembly GCA_003152195.1. Classification (GTDB taxonomy): domain Bacteria; phylum Acidobacteriota; class Terriglobia; order Terriglobales; family Acidobacteriaceae; genus PALSA-350. The sequence continues at coordinate 10,899 of PLZN01000400.1, read as the reverse complement.
TCGACTCCGGGGACAGCAACCGTGACCTGCACATGCTTCAGGCCACGCGCGGCGCGGAATTCCCCATCGTCACCGTCCGCTTTCGGCTGCCGGAGGCAGCACTTGCGGCTGCCACGCTAGACTGCGACCTCGAAGTCCAGTTCGCCGGCAATACCGCGCACTATTCTCATGTGGTTTTCCGTCAGGTCATTCAGGGCACAGAACATCACATCACGGGAACGGTCCCCTCGACGGTGTCTGATTTCAAGATTGATCCGCCTTCATTCTTCACTGTCCCCATCAAGAACGAAATCCCCGTTCGCGTTGACATGACCTGGCACCTTTCCTAAAGAGCGAAGCAACGGTGGACGAGCCTCCTTTCGCATGGGCTCAACGAGCTTCCGATTGTACTTGGACCCTGTCCCCCGAGTGAATGGCATCGGTTGCTGTCTTCACCACCTGGTCCGCAGCTTTCAAATCTCCAAACACTTCGATCTCGCCATGGACGGTCTGCCCCGTTTGGACGGTCACCCATTCCGCCTTTCCGTCTCTGACCCGTATGACAAAGGTGTGCTGCTGGTCGCTGGTCACCGCTGAAGCAGGAACAAACAGCGTGGCGTAGCTTCGCTCCAGGGGCCACGAAACGGAAGTGAAACTACCGGGCGAAAGCTTGCCATCGCGATTCAGAACGTCGAGTTCAACGGGCATGGTTCGCGACGTCTCGTCCACCGCGCGCGAGATGCGCCGGATCGGAGCATTGAAGATTTGGCCCGGATACGCCGGAACCGTGAAAGAAACCTGCCGCCCTACCTTCATCTCACCCACCTGTGCTTCAGGGATCGGCGCGACGAGCCGCAGCCGCCGGTCGTCCACGATTTGGAGTATGGGTTGAGTGGATGCTTGTCCGGATGCTGGGCCGATCAGCGCTCCGGGGTGCAGATTGCGTGTCGTCACCACCCCATCGAAGGGCGCCGTGATGCTGAGATACGACTCCGTTTGGCTAACGCTGCGCACGGCATCGCGCGCCGCGGCGACATTCTGTTCTGCCGCTTCCACCATGCCCTTGTCGCCTGAAACCGTCTGACCGGCCACCATGACATCATTGTCGGCCAGCACACCCGGAGTCTTCGCCGCCGCCACCATGTGCAGATAAGTGCCATTGTCAGAGGCGAGCCTGGCTTGAGCGGTAGCAAGCTGAGACTGGGCGGCACGGACGGCGGCTTCTGCCTGTGCGCGCTGGCTGCTGAGTTCCGGAGCGATGAGACGAACGAGGAGCTGACCGCGCCGGACGCGCGAGCCGCGGTCAACGGTCACGGTTTGCACAAAGCCAGTGACCTTGGGATAGATATCCACCGACTCAAAGGGCACCAGCTGTGCAGGCAGACTGATGGCCGTTTGCAGCTTGCGCGACATAACTGGAATTGTGCTTACAGCTATAGGAGCATTCGGCTGCGGCGCGGCTGTATTTCCGCCTTGGCCGGAAGGCGGCGTGTTGCAACCCAGGGCGGCAAGCAGAAGGGCGGTAGAAGCAAGGAACAACCGTTTCATCGCGCGGCCTCCGAAGGCTGTTCGAACCATTGGCTCCCCGGGTCCTCAGGATCGAGAGAGCGTGAGCCGATCCTGGCGTTGCGTTGGGCGATTCCAAAAACCATCGGGAGCAATAAGAGAGTGGCAAGAGTGGCAGCCAGCAAGCCACCAATCACCGCGCGGCCCAAGGGCGCGGTCTCTTCGCTTCCCTGGCCAAAGGCGAGTGCCATTGGGATCATGCCGGCGATCATAGCCAGGCTGGTCATCAAGACCGGCCGCAGGCGCTCGGCTGCGGCGGTACGTGCCGCATCATGAGAAGCAACGCCCAGCAAGCGATTCTGCTCCGCAAAGCTCACCAGCAGAATCGCGTTCGCAACCGCGACACCGACGGCCATAATCGTGCCCATGAAGCTCTCAAGGTTGAGCGTTGTGCCGGTGAGCAGCAGCATGAGGACCACCCCGGCCAATACGGCCGGGATCGTCGAGAGCACGACGAAAGCGAGCTTTAGTGATTGAAAGTTTGCCGTAAGCAGCAGGAGGATGACGCCGACCGCTGCCGCCAGACCGATGGCAAGTTGGCCGAAGATCTGCCCCAGCGCGCTGACCTGTCCGCGTATCTCCGTCTTCACTCCGCGCGGTGGCGTTCCGGCATCCGCCATCGCGCGCTCGATGGCCTTATTGGCAAGCCGAAGATCGCGGCCTGCTAAGTTGGCGGAAAGCGCGAGCATCCATTGGCCGTTCTGCCGGTCAAGTTCGCCTGGAACAGTGGTGGAGCGAAGCTCGGCAAGTTGATTCACCAGCGGCTGTGCCCCGGTTGTGCCGCCAACCGGGACGTTGCCGATATCGGCCAGCGAGGTCATCATCGCCTGCGGGACTTGAACCTGTACCTGGTAACTGACACCTGACCTCGGATCGCGCCAATAGCTGGGAGCGACAAAACGGCTGGAAGCAGTAGAAGAAACAATCGCCGCGCCGACATCGTTCGCGGTGGCGCCAAGCTGACCAGCCATCGAGCGATTCACGCGAATGTCGACGGTTGGATAATGCTGCGGTTCCTCATACTCCAGATCGCGGAGAGCGGGGGCAGTTGCCAGCTTCTGCCGCACCCGTTCGGCATAACTGGCCACGTCCGCATACTGCGGACCGGTGATCGTCACCTCGGCCAGCGACGACGAGCCGAAGCTGAGGATTTGGCTGATGAGATCGCCCGGATCGAAGGAGAAGTGCGCCTCCGGAAACTGCTGAGGAAGTTTTTGGCGAAGCTGCTCTTCGAGATCTGCCAACGTCAGCGACGCTCCATGCTTGAGGCCGACATTGATGATCGCCTGCTGGGGGCCGCTGGTCCAGAGGAAGACGGCATTGATCGGATACGAAGAGCCCTGTGTGCCGACGTATCCCAAACTCAAATCAAGATTCTTTTCCCCGGCGACATTCTGGATCGTAGCCAGTACCCGGCGGACCAGCTCCTCCGTCACCGCCACGCGCGTACCGTCTGGCGCGTCGACCCGAAGACGAAACTGTGTCGAGGCAGCGGAGGGAAAAATCTCTTCGGCGATGTGCGGGGTGATGAACAGCAGCACCAGCAGCGCGACGATCCCGTAGGCGCTAAGCAGCAAACCTGGAACCCTCATCGCCCGTTCGAGGGAACGCTCGAATCGTTGACGGAAGCGATCGAAGCTGCCTTCCCTGTGCTGCTCTTGTTTCTGCTGACTGGTCTTTGGCTTCAGCATCCAGTTTGCCAGCACCGGGACAAGAGAGCTGGAGAGGAGGTAAGAGGCGCCCATGGCAAAGCCAACCGCGAGTGACAAGGGCAAAAAGAGAGACTGCGCCGGCCCGGTCATGAAGAACGACGGAAGGAACACAGCCATGACGCTAAGCATGGCGAGCAGGCGGGGAGTTGCCACTTCACGGCTGGCGAAAAGAACGGCGTCAGCCGTTCTTTCGCCGCGATCCAGATGAACGTGAATGTTTTCCAGCAGGACCGTCCCTTCGTCCACCAGCACGCCGACAGCAAGAGCGAGGCCACCGAGGGTCATGATGTTAATGGTCTGCCCGGTAAGCTTGAGCAGAACGACGGCCGTAAGAAGAGCGAAAGGAATCGTAATCACGACGATCAGAGAAGACCGCCAGTCGCGCAGGAACAGGAGCAGCGTCAGCCCGGTGAGAACGGCTCCGGCTATGCCTTCGCGCAAGACCGACATCAACGCATCGCGAACGAACTGCGATTGATCGAACTCGTAGGTGATCTTGATGTCTTCCGGCACCAGCGACTGAAATCGTGCAAGGTTCTCGCGAACCTCCCCGACGACGGTGAGGGTAGAGGCGTCCGGCCGCTTGGTGACCGGGATGTAGATGGTTCGCTTGCCGTTCAGCAGAGCGTAGCCCGCGAGAAGGTCGGATGAGTCGGATACGCTTCCGACGTCCCGGATGTAAACGGAAGCTCCCGAGCCCAGGCGGAGCGGAATACTCAACAGGTCATTGATCTGAGTCACGGTTGCATCGGTCGTGACTAAGGTATGTACCGTCCCGATGTCAGCATTGCCTGCGGGTTGGATACTGTTACCGGAAGTCAGAGCCTGGACGACGTTCTCCGTCGATAGGTGGTAAGCCTGTAGTTTCCGTGGATCGACGTCGATCACGATCGTGCGCTGATTGCCTCCGAAGGGCGGAGGGGATGATACGCCGGGCAGCGTGGCAAAGACAGGACGCACGCGATTGAGGGCCAAGTCCTGGATCTCGGCGAGCGTTCGGGATGGACTGGAAAAGACCAGGTAGCCCACCGGCAGGGTTCCCGCGTCATAGCGGATGACAAACGGCGACACCGTTCCGGGTGGCATAAAGGCCCGGGCGCGGTTGACGTAGGAAATCGTCTGCGCCAGCGCGTCGCTCATATTCGTGCCGGGATGGAAGGTGAGCCGAAGGAGAGCGGTTCCCTGAATCGACTTGGCCTCCACGCTCTCGATTCCGTTGATGTAGAGGAAGTGATACTCGTAGTAATACGAGATGAACCCCTCCATCTGCTGCGGACTCATGCCTCCGTATGGCTGCGCTACGTAGATGACCGGCAGATCGAGATTGGGGAAGATATCGACCCGGGTCCGCATGATCGCCAGAATGGACGCAAGCGCGAGCGCGACCACAAAGACAAGAACGGTAATCGGCCGTCGGAGCGCTGCGCGAATGAGCCACATAGGATGCCGGACCTCAACTGCCTTCAGTACAGGACTACTTTTTCATTAACTGCAGAAATGGCGTCTGATCTCCCTGGGCCTCTGCAACTCCGGCCAGTCCGCGCCACACATTGAGCCGCGCCAACGCGTCGTCGCCCTCGGCCTGGGCAAGCACGGCCTCCGCCGCAGCCACTTCGATTACTGTCGCTAGCCCGGATTGGTAACGGGCCCGCTGCTGCTTCTCGCTCTGTTGCGCCGAGGTTAATTCCAGCGGCGTATTCTGCGCGATGCGTCTCGCTCCGTCAAGCATTGCCCGAGCCTCTTTTACCTGGGCCGAAAGATCACCGGCCATTTGTTGGTAGGTGGCCTCAGCCGCGTGCACATTGGCTTCCTGCTCCTGTCTCTGCTGGTGAATCGTGAATATCTGGAAAGCAGGAAACGTTACCTGGACTGCCGCTATCCAGTTGTAAGCGCTGGGAACGAGTCCAGCGGTACCGCCTTGGAAAGCGGGCGCCGTGCTGGTGCTGGCCAGGCCAGCGCCGAGACCAGATGCTGAACCGTAAAGCGTAAATGTTGGCGCATAGGTCCGGTTGAGCGCGCGTATTTGCTCCTTCTGCTGGCTGACCAGGGCCGCCTGCTGTTCTACTTCCGGGTTTGTGGCAATCCCGATTGTCTCGAAACCGGCGGGGGACGGAGCGTCGATAAGATCGTCGATGTCTAGTTTCAGCTGCTCTGCGGAAAGCTGTAGGAAGTTGGCCAAGGCATCCAGGTGCACCTCCTCCTCGGTCTGCGCCTGGATGAGTTGCGTGCGCGCAAGCGCCAGTTGCGCGTCGGCTTGCGATGCATCCGCGCCGGGACGAAGTGTATTGTCCACCAGCACATGAACGGTCCTGGCAAAGACTTCCATGCGCTTCACGTTTGCCTGTTTTACGTCGACGTTTTTCCCGGCAGCAGACGCGTCGAAGAAAGCGCCCGCTGCTGCCCATGCGACATTGAGCCTGCTAAGGCTGGTGGCCTGCGTCGCCGCGTCCGCGCCATAACGCGCAGCCTTAACCTGGGAGTGGCGCTCGCCGAAATCGAAGGGCTGCCAGGCAAGGAGGACGCCAGCTGCGCTGTTCCAATCGCTGTGGCCGTCCACGGCGCGCGCCGGCGTATCTGGAATGGGCACAATTCCCTGGGGGATAGCCGCGATATTGGGCTTATTGGTTGTGGCGCGGCTGTCCTGCCAGAGCATATCCACGCGCGGGAGGTAAGCGGTGCGGGCCACGCCGATCGCGCTGTGGGCTGCTGCCTCCCGCTCCTCTGCCGCGCGGATCGCGGGATACTTCGCCTGTGCCAACGCAATGGCTTGCGTCAGTGTCAACGGGCCGCTGGGCATTGCAGATGGTGAGGCCGAGACAGACGCGACGGTCTGGCCCGCCGCAATCAGGACAGGGAATAAGGCGAGTGACGCGAGCAAAGTCCTGGTACAGCATGCACTTCGGAAGTTCACGGCAAGGCTCCACCTGCCGCTCATACTATCATCGAAATTCGATATTATGATTACGTTCGGTTGGAGGTATGCTTCTGATGTGCCCACACACCAGCGGGAACTCTTTTTCGGCCTGATACGAATTCACGTGCTTGTGCACGCTCTTCACGAGCCTATTTTCGGGCTGGCGATGATGGAGGAACTGAAGCACCATGGGTATCGCATCGGTCCCGGAACTCTCTATCCACTCCTCCACGGGTTGGAGGGTAGTGGGCTTCTTCGGTCGGAATTGAAGAAGGTTTCAGGACGCAGGCGAAGGGTGTACAAGATCACAGCGGAGGGAAGGAAAGCGCTGGATAGGGCGAGGTCGAAGGTCGATGAACTGCATCACGAGCTAAACGAAGCGCACCCAAGAAAGATTTCAGATTTGGAGTAGAGGCGAGTAGGGCTTCCTGGCTCAAAGCGCCCTCTTCTGGCATCACACATTTTATTTACGTCGCTGTGGTTGATACGTGTCCCACGCGTAATTCCCGCTAAATCAGCCGTAAATTCTGCTCGGCGAGTGCACAATTGGCATTGCGTCCCGAAATGGTTTCCCATCGTCTCAATTTTTCCATCAGCCAGTCACGGAGGGTCTTTCTTTCCCGATTGACTTAAGTATGATTCGCTCCAGCAATTACTCAGATTTTCTGCCAAGCGACTTGAGGTCGAGAACGATTTGGAGATGTCAAGGGAGTCACAGGACCTGTGGAGAAACCGCGAGATCGGCTGCCACGTTTGTTCTGCGAACTCAAGTCCCACATTGGTCCGGGCTTAGCTGAGATGTACGCCTCCGAAGTACAAAGATGAGGTTGTCGAGTTGTTGTCAGGCGCATAGCGTCTTTTCCCTCCGACCAGCCTAGTGAACGATTCTCGCACTTAGTCGACTCCCCGCTGACAGGGTGCAGCGGACGAGCCCTATGCAACTTTGATTGAATTTAGCAAAGGGGAACCTATGAAGATGTTCGGCTACGTAGTCCTGCTGCTGGCACTTGCGGCGCCTGCCTTCGCGCAGAGCGATTCCACCATTCCGTCGAGCGCCACTTCGTCTGGCGATTTGTCCGGCTCGAGCCACTGGACGTGGGTCCATGACTCAGGCACACCGGGAGAATCCGTCGGATCGTCGGCGTATCCGGTAGCCAGCCCGTCTCTGGACCAGGAGTCGAGAGAGTTTTACATGTCTTACTCACACGAGGGTGGGGAGCGTTACTCTCTTACCTTCGCTCATGACGCAGAGGCCACACATTTTATTTACGATACTTATGTTTATATCGTTGATCCGGCGCAACTAGCGAATTTGGAAATGGATGTGAATCAGGTGATGCCGAACGGCAAAACGGTGATTTATGCCTTTCAATGTTCTGCCTATTCGGGAACGTGGGAGTACTCGATAATCGCGAACAATCGTCCTCACTGGCATTCCAGCGGCCTTCCGTGTAACCCCGAGAAGTGGGCTGCAAACACATGGCACCACGTCCAGATTGGTTCGCATCGCAGCAGCACCGGCGTTGTGACCTATGATTGGGTGAATCTGGATGGAGTCTGCAAGGAGCTTAACAATGCGACCGGCAATGGGGCACTCGATCTGCATTGGTCGCCTGGAGACCTCAATCTGAACTTCCAGATTGACGGCGCCAGTAAGTCCAGCGGATCGGTTAAGATCTACGCTGACAAACTGACTATCTACTACTGGTAACGCGAGTAACTATAAGTAAAGTCATGGCCGCCTTACGAGGCGGCCATGACTTCGTTTAAAGCGGTTTCAAACAATTACTGTAGCAGGAACGCGACTCTCACGTTTGCCTATCCGCGCGCCTTACCAGCGTCAAGCCGGCACGGATTATTGACCGCACTCTGCCAGCGGTGCAAGATTCCGGCCGTAGCGGCGGAGAGCACTCTCGAGCGTGGCTGCTGTGTGCGCCCAGGTTTCATCGGAGGCGTCCACATGTCCGTGCGCGCCGGTGAAAAGAATCGCTTTCATGCTTCCGCAAACCTCGATCCGCCCAGCCGGGCGCGACGGCGCCAATTTCGCCCCCAATTCAGGATCGCCATAGAGAGCCATGCCATCGACCGTCACCAGCGTGACCTGCGAGGCGGTTGCGTGGGTGAGCGTCCAGTAGGCGTCGTGTTTTGAAGAGTCTGTCTCTGGACGAATGACCAGCAGGTCGGCATCGTGGCCGGGTTGTAGTGCACCGAGACGATCGGTGGCCCCAATCAAGCCGGCAGGGGTTGAGGTAGCCATGGTAACCAGTTCGCGATCGGTGAATGGACGAGGGGTCTGGGTGTGGTTCCAGGCGGCGGCGTAGTTCAGTTCGGCGAGCAGACCGTCGCTGCCGGTGGGGCTCCAGTCAGGCGCCAGCGCAATCTTAACCCGCGCGGCCTTGGCAGCGGCCACGTCGGCGGTACTGCCGTAAAGTTCGAGATTGCTGCGTGGTGACCAAATCAGACTGACTCCATGACCGGCCATCTCGGCGAAGTTGTCAGGTCGTAATGCGACGCCGTGAATGAGCGCCACCCCGCTCACCAGCAAACCGCGGCCTTTCAGCATTGCGAATTCTCGCGCGGCAGCCGCGTCCTGGTGACCGCCTTCGCCCAGATGAATCAGAAAGGCACGGAGCTGATGGGTTGCGAGCTACTGGCGAATCGGGACCAGGTCCCCTTCGGACATCTGCAAGGGAAATACGTTGTAGGCGATATGCCACTCGCCTTCGGTGTCGAGATTATGTGTAAGCCCCTGGCTGCAGGCATTGGCCAAGCTGCCGACCGCAGAGGTCTCGCCTTCGGAGATTGCTTTGATTTCGGCATAGCGCTCCATCTCGCATTCGAGGCCGTCCGATAGCATCGCCCGATGCGGGGAATTCGAGCAGCGTCTGGTAAATCGGCTTCTGCTGCCAGTCGTAGCGGTTGCCGAACTCCTGGATCGGATGCCAGCGAGGAAAGACATTCCAAGTGAGATGGTTATGCAGGTCGATGAGACCGGGCGCGATCACACCATGTGTATCGATGAGGGTTTCATTCGGTGGGAGTTCCACATGCGTGCCGACCGCGACGATCTTGCCTTGGCGGATGAGGATCGTCCCGTTTTCGATGATGCCGTCGGGAGTGACCAGGGCCCCGCGCAATGCGTAAGTGGCGGCCGGCGATTGCGCCAATGAAACGTGGAAGCCGCACAGGCACACCAAGAGCCCCAGCGGCAACCACGTTCGGAGATTCCTTATCAAGAGCCAGATGACATTTGCCATGTAATCCATCGCAGGTCTGCTCACGGTTTGCGCCGCACTAACAATCCAGCGGATTACAAAAAACGGGCACGCAAATGATGAGCCGCGGTGCGATATTCTCTAAGATCGTCGGCGGGCAAGGACAATCGAAAGCGAATATCGTGTGGCCGATTATAGCTTTACATGTCAAATTCGAAAGCAAGGGGTACCGATTACAACGGCGTACCCTGCTGAACCCGGTAATTTCTCATGCCAAAACGCAGCGCAGGTCTGCTGATGTATCGGCGGCGCAATCGCCATCTGGAAGTCTTTCTGGTGCACCCGGGCGGCCCATTCTGGGCCAAGAAGGATCTGGGAGCATGGTCGATCCCCAAGGGAGAATATGTGGAAGGCGAACAGCCTCTCGAAGCGGCCAGACGTGAATTCCAGGAGGAGACGGGCTTTACCGCACTGGGGAGTTTTCTCGAACTCGGCGCGGTGACACAGGCAGGCGGCAAGGTCGTCTCTGTGTGGGCCTTTGAGGGAGATTGCGACCCCGGCAATCTGGTCAGCAATCGCTTCGAACTGGAGTGGCCGCCACGCTCCGGCCGTCTGATCGAGGCTCCGGAAGTCGATCGTGGAGGCTGGTTTTCCATCAGCGCCGCGAGAGAACGCATTCTGAAAAGCCAGGCGCCTATTCTCGATATGCTGTCGCAGAGGTTGAGCTTTGCGGAAACGCCCGGGGGGTAGGCGGAGTTTCCTCATAAAGGCACGCACCCGAAAAGGCAGAGCGCGCTTTAAACTTTCCTTGGTATGCGCCTCTTTGCCGGGATTCCACTCGCGGTGCCGGTGATCGACGAGCTCTCGGCGATCTCGGTGCGGCTTCGATCCAGTGGAGACGGGCTGCGCTGGTCCGAGCCGGACTCGTGGCACATCACTCTGCAGTTTCTGGGCGATACCGGCCAGGAGCAATACGAATGCATCGTCGCGCGACTTCGCGAGCTGCGCCTACCGCCGGTTCCTATCCAACTTGAGGCGATGGGCTTCTTCGATCGCGCCGGAATTTTCTTTGCCGGTGTCAGCCTTACGCCCGAGCTGCTTTTTCTTCAGCATCGTGTCATCGCTACGACGGGCCTTTGCGGGTTCATTCCCGAGACCCGTCCCTACCATCCCCACATCACTCTTGCGCGCAGCAAAAGCAAAGGCCGAGCACAAGGGCTTAGCGCTCTGAAATCAAGGATCCACCGCCCGCCGAGCTTCACCAGATTTGTCGCGGAGGCATTCCTTCTCTACGAAAGCGTGGCCAGACCCAGCGGCTCTCAGTACGAAATCCGCGAGCGTTTCCGCCTCGACGGCCCCCAAAATCCCGATTAGTGCTCCTTATAGATTTGAGGCTCCAAGATCTCGCTCAGGTAGTCATGGGTTCCACTCATTGCAAGCAATGCGAAGACAACATACTTTGGAGAGAGCAGGGCGATCATGCACGTCCTCTAGCCTGCATTATTCATGAAGG
>PLZN01000497.1 GCA_003152195.1 Acidobacteriaceae bacterium | reverse complement strand
GTGACCTGCGAATTGCGGTAGCCGTATTGCTCGCCGTGGGCGAGAGCCTGATCCCAGCAATCCTTGCTGGCCTCAATGAGGGAGGCAAGCTGGGGAGTGCTGAAGGGCTCAGCCGAGTTGGCACGGCCGATTTTGTTCACTTCGGCGCGGTGCATGCGAATGACATCGAGNNNNAGGCCTGGCCGCACATGATGGCGGTCAGGGTGGCAGCGAAGTCTCTGCCTGCGTCGCTGTCATAAGGCAGGCCCATGGCCATGAGCAACGCACCCAGGTTGGCATAACCGAGGCCCAAGGGGCGGTAGTCATGGGAGTTGCGCACGATCGATTCCGTCGGGTAGCCGGAATTGTCGACCAGGATGTCCATGGCGGTGATCATGATGTCGATGGCGTGGCGATAGGCGTCCACGTCAAAGCCACCGGCAGGGGTCACGAATTTGAGCAGGTTGAAGCTGGCTAGATTGCAGGCCGAGTCANNACCGTGGTGTCGTATTGCATGCCGGGATCGCCGCATTGCCAGGTAGCTTCGGCGATCTTGCGCATGAGGTCGCGAGCTTTGTAAACCTTGGCCGGCTCGCCGCCCTTCACCTTGCGGGTGGTAAAGTCCTGGTCCCGCTCGACGGCGCGCATGAATTCGTCGGTCACGCGAACGGAGTTGTTGGCATTCTGGAAGAAGATGGAGCTATAGGCTTCCGAGTCCGGACCGGAGCCGTCATAGCCGGCCTGCATCAGGGTCCAGGCCTTTACTTCTTCCTTGGCCTTGCAATCGATGAAGTCGGCGATATCCGGATGGTCGACGTTTAGAATCACCATCTTGGCCGCACGCCGCGTCTTGCCGCCGGACTTGATGACGCCGGCGAAGGCATCGAATCCNNAGCATGCCTTCGGTCTTGGCCAGGGTCAGGATGGAATCGAGCGAATCATCTACCGCGTTGATGAAGCAGGCGGAGCACTGCGGATTGCGGTAGCCGGTCGCGGAAAACTCGACCGCGCAGTTGTGGGGGTTCCAATGCCAGTTCTGCGCATCCGAATTTGGCTCCAGCCGTTCGCAGCCGACATTGAACCAGACCGGCGAGTTGAAGGCGACTTTCTGGGTAATCAGCAGATGGACCAGCTCATCGTGGAAGATAGCCGCATCCTCTGGCGTAGCAAAATAGCCTCCCGCCACACCCCAATCACGGATGGTCTCTGCGACCCGGGCTACGAGTTGGCGAACACCGGTTTCGCGGGCGCCGAACTCACCCTGGGGAGTTCCAATGTGGCCGTGGAGGTACTTGGAAGCGACGATATTGGTCGCAGTCATCGACCAGTCGGCGGGAACTTCGACGTCTTTCTGCTCGAAGATCGAGGTCCCGGTGGCATCCGTGATGGAGGCGGTGCGGCGCTCCCACGCGACCTCGCTGTAGGGTGAAATGCCGGGCTTGGAGAAGAACCGGCTGCAGCGCACGCCGTAGCCGGGCTCCGGCGTCGGCACAGATTGGCTATAGTGGGCGGCCCTGCCGTTCGAAGCGGCGGAAGTTGTTGAATTGGTGGCCTCGGCCATAGATCTCCTCACAATTTTAAGAATGACGGAAAAGCCGACCCCCGACGCTCGAACCTGGCGCCTTGCAGCACAGGGGGTGAAGCCGGCTTCCCAGCAACACACACCAACCTCGGCTATTTGCTTGGCGGACACCACACCTGGTGGAACCGTCGAAAAAATTCATCAAGACCGCGAGATGCGAAAGTACCGCTCTCTATGGCGTGTGTCAAGCTAGAACCACTACATCTAGTAGTTTATATGCATATTCTCCCCTACCTGGCTTCCCAAAGCGGGACAAGGGAAGGAGAAAGCGCCTGAAATAAAGCTACGCCCGGCAGGGGGATCGGACAAGGTCGCAGTCCGGTGCTCCGGGGTGGAGAACTGTTAATACAGTGGATAACAGGGGTTAATCCAGTGGGTAAGATTGGACGGACCACGGGTGGTGGCAGGGGAATGGGGCCCCTGAGAGGACGCGGTGCGACGGCTACTTGGGATCGGCTAGGTCTTGGCCGTCATTCCCTTGATCCCTTGATTAAGCGGTAAATAGCCAGCAGGATGATAGCGCCCACCAGCGACATGAAGAAGCCGGCGCGCTGGCCTTCCTGGTATAACCCCACGTGGCTTCCGATAAAGGTCGATGCCGCCGGGATCTTTTCCTGGCATGATGAATTTTGCCAGCGCGCCGACAATGAGGCCGATGATTGCTTCCCACAAAAGGCGAAACATAATTCCTCCCTAGCTTGCCTGGAAGTCTATGGCGAGGCCCATTGCAACGTCACGAGCGTCTGTCTGGCGGCACAAGATCGAAGGCCGGCAACAGCCTACCGGGCTGGCCGCGCGCAAGCGTCTCGCGTGCGGTCAGCCCGGCATTCCTGCAATCGAATTCAGTTACTTCTCCTTGGACAGGTTCCTGGGCGACTTCCTGTTCAGAGTTCCCAACAACTTTGCCGCGGAGGGGGGAGGGGGTACTGCCTTGTCGAAGACAATCGCCTCGGCGGATACATCTTTCCCGTAAAGATTCTTGTTGGCGTCGTTGTCAGGACGCAAAGTGGAACCGCTCAGTGAGACCCCGGCGAAGAGGCCACGAGCGCGCGAGTAGGAGAGGATCTGTGCGCGCATGGTTACGTCCGTTTCCGCTGAGGCATTGCGCCCAACCGGACCGGCTGCCGCAGAGGCGTCTCCACCGATTTTGACCTTGCTTTTAAGAATGTTCGCTGCAGAAGTGGGACTCATGAGCAAGAGGACGAAATCCGTAGCCTGGCCACCCAATTGGAATCCGAAGCTCGCGCCTTCGAGAGCCATCATGGTTGGTGCACTCCAGGGACCCCTAAAGTGCCTGCCACTGCGGCAAGTCATCACTCCGCGGCCGTAGCTGCCGCCGACCACAAAGGCGGCCTTGAGGACGGATGGCAACACGACGACACAATCTGCCTTATCAATAACATCCTGCGGAATGTCGTCAGGAAGGTTCATGATCTCGGAAATTACAGTTCCCGCAGTCTTTACTCGATCTTCTTCCTTATCCTGACCAAAAACGGGCAGAACCATCATGCCCAATAGGCTTAGCGTCACAACTGTTTTTCTCATGCACTCTCCTTAAGAGTTACTCAATATCACTGCGGCAGGACAACATTGCGTGCGACCGAGCCCGGAAACGATCTGGAATAACTCCCCCAGTAACCGTTGAGGATACTATACAAGTTTTCCGAGAAGATCAATCGCAACGAACTCGAACTTCAACTAGCATTTGATGCGTTTTTTGCGGCAAATGGAATTGGATTTCGGGACATCGGCCAACGTTTGTGGTTTTCTGCGATGTTATGAGCCGGTTCAGTATAGTGACTACCTCGTAGCAGAATTCACCCTCCTGCGAAGCGGGACAACTCGCTGAAACCGCAGATCCCTCCACCGCGCTACCCCGGATT
>PLZN01000542.1 GCA_003152195.1 Acidobacteriaceae bacterium | reverse complement strand
CGGGACAACATACCGGTGCTGAGCTGGCTCCTGCTGGGGGCCGCCTGCAGGGCTTGCGGAGAACACATCGCATGGCGCTATCCCCTTATCGAACTAGCAACGTGCGCGCTCTTCGTGATGTGTTGTCTGCACTTTGACCCAAGCTGGGAGGCTGGCGCTTGGGCCCTGCTTTGCTTCCTGCTCCTGGGCCTGGCGGTGATGGACGCCGAGACGATGCTGCTGCCGAACCTGTTTACTCTGCCCGGGCTGCTGTCAGGAGTGCTGTTTGCCGGGCTGCGCTCCAGTTTGCAAGCGGCTTGGGCGTGGCGGCCCGGAGTGCAGGCGGCAGGGCTGTCTCTCCTGGCCGCGGCAGTGGCGGCCGCGTTGTTGCTTGTGATCGCGGGGGTCTACTGGCTGGCGCGGNNACGGATGGGGATGGGGATGGGCGACGTGAAGCTGTTGGCGATGCTGGCCGCCTGGCTAGGTATGCGGCAAACAGCCCTGGTCCTGTTTCTTGCGGTGATAGCGGGCGCGCTCTACGGGCTGGGCGCGATCCTCTCTGCTCGCAGGGACGTTGCTGAGGAGGAACTGCCGGCGGGTCAGCTGCCGGTTCCGTTTGGCACGATGCTGTGCGTGGCCGGGCTATACAGCATTTTTTTAGGCGAGCGGACGGTGAGCTGGTATGCGCAATTCTTTCGCTAAGCCGCTGCTACCCGTCCTGACGGGAGCTGGCTTCGCAGCCACCTGGGCAATCACGGAGTGCAGCTGGGTCAAGTGGTGCAAGCCATGCACCACGTGGAAGCGGCGCCACTGATCGACGCGGAGCGGTCCCAGCCAGGGATGGGTTGCTACCCGCTCTATGCCGAATTTGTGGCGGCAACTATCGAGCAGCGCATCCATGGCATTCATTTCCCGTCGCAGCAGGTCGTCAAGTTGCTTGCCGTCCATGGCCGTAAAACGTCCCGGAACCGGCATCGTCTCATCGAGCGCGGGCACTCCCTGGGGAAGGTATCCGAAACTGAGGATCATCAACTGCAGCGACCATTGAAGACTGGTGCGCGTCTGTTTGCGGGAAAGCCGGCCTTTCTTCAGCCGGGTCTCTAGATTGCTGGCGGTCAAGCGGTAGCCAAGTACCAGGTGCTCGACCACCTGCTGCGCGTTCCACTTATAAGCCAAGCCGTTGGGATGTAGCTGTGTGGTCTCCGCGTCCAGCCCGCGCACTTCGTTCGCGATTTGGCAGGCAACCCGTTCCAGAACGGCGTGCATAGCGTGAGACCTCTCGGAACCCCGGGGCGGAAAACGTAACCTCAACGGGTCCTTATCCGGAAGTGTAAAACACTGAAGATAGGAGAGAAAACCTAAATCGCGCAATAACATTTTTGAGGCGGAAGCGCGAAATTCGGTTCGGAAATGGGAAAGGAACTGCTTACTGCGGGTCCACCTGGCGGAAGATTATTTGCCTGCACCGAGCGCCTTGAGCGCCTTGAGCGCCTGTTTAGCCTTGGGCCCGTTGGGCAAAATATCAAGATAAAGCTGGTAATTACGCGCTGCTTCCGCGTTTTGCTTGAGCATGCGCTGGGCCTCGGCCGCACCGAAAATGGCGTCGACATTTGCCGGATCGGACGCCATGGCTTCCTTGTAGCGGAGAAGGGCTCCCTGGTAATTGCCCGTTTCCAGGTAGTAGCCGCCGACCGAAGTATCCTTCTTGGCAAGAACCGGATCAGTAATCTTTGCAGCCCCTCCGGGCTCATCGTCCATAGCGTGCGCGGACTGGCTCGAGCTGACGCCGGGAGGAAGATTGTTCTTCGGCGCGGCCGGGTTGTTCCCGGTGTCGCTGTCCGACGAATCTCCCGCAGCCTTGGCGGCATCGCGGGAAACGGATTCGGGGAAAGGATTGTCGTCCGCAGCAGGGTGCTTTGTGGTGCCTGGAGCGGGAGATTCAGGCTTCCCGGTTGAAGAGGAGTCCCCGCTGGCCGATCCCTTGCCGGCTGCCTTGACGGCGTCGCGGGAAACGGACTCAGGAAAGGGGTTCTCGTTGTTCGCGGCCGGCTGCTGTGGGGTTGTTTTGTCGGGCGGCGGTTCGGAATGAGAGGAAGATTCGGAGGATCCATCTTTGGATGAGGGAGCCGCGCCGGATTGCGGCTTGGCAGCCGGCTTCTTCTGCGGCTGGGGTGCGTCGGGGATCGACTGACCGCTATCGCTCTGGGCCGGCCGGTCCTGCTGCTGCTCATTCGCGGAGGCGCTCGCTCCGAGCATCAGCAGGGGGGTGACAAGAGCGACGATAAAGGGGGCGTTACGCATCGTTGCTCCCTCTAGTCTAGACCCACCGCGTTGACCTTTCCAGCGCCCGTCCAGCCCCACATCTGAGCCTAAGCGAAGCGCTGGGTGCCCCTCGCACCAGCGTACCCACGTCCGGTCTCAGCTGTTCCAGCGCCTGGGCACGCAGGATTTGCGTTCGCACCCACAGCGCAAGCGGCGGAATTGTTATACTCGGCCTCTCCAGGAGACCCACACCGATTATGGGTTTGATGATTCGCTCTTCTTCGATACATGCTGCTGGCTGCTACACAACCTCGCGGATCGCCAAGGGCGTTCAGGTGGTGGAGTACACCGGGCCACGGATCACTAAGCAAGAGGCCGACGCCCGCTTTCGGAACTCGCCGACCACCTACCTGTTCGGTATCGGTGATGGTTCGACGGTGATCGACGGCCATGGCACGGCCATGTACATCAACCATTCCTGCGACCCTAATTGCGAGACGGAAGAGCTGGATGGACGGGTGTGGGTGATGTCGCTGCGCGCGATCGCGCCCGGCGAGGAGCTGACCTACGATTACAACCTATATGACGGAGACGAGGACGATGCCCGCTGCCACTGCGGAGCCAGGAATTGCCGCCAGACTATGTACTCGTCAGAAGAGATCGCCCGGCAGAAGAAAGCCCTCAAGCAAAAGGCACGGAGGGCGGTGGAAGCAAAGCGCCGCAAAGCTGCTGCGGTAACTCAAGCCAAGAAGGGCGGCAAGGCGGCTTCCCGATCTAATGCGAGGAAAAAAGCGACGCGGCGATGAAAGACCCGCCAATACAAATCACATCTTCCACCAGCGCGACGGGCAGGTCAGGCAAGCCAAACTTTGCCGTCGTCCGCGTCCTCACAAAGAAACCAAGATAGGTTCCCGCTACCGCACCGATCGCACCCAGCAGCGCTCCTCCAATCAGCGAGAAGGACGCGGCCGTAGCCAACATCAGGCCACACAGTCCGCCCATCACGATCCGGGCTCCGAAACCCGGTTGCTTCAGCCGGCTCGGCGTCTTGGGCAATTTGTCGGAGACCAGTTCGCCCACCGCGCCGAGCGAGAACAGTACGACCGCAACCTTACTTCCAAGGTAAGAAACCCACCCCGCTCCCAGGGGCAGGCGGTGGAGCAAAGCAAACCAGCACACCACCGCAATCGGCGACATCACCCTAAGACCGGACAGCATACCTATCGCGAAGATCGCGCACACAACCTCGAGGGTGGACATCAGCTTTCTCCAATGCAACGGTGCAGGGGAAGACTATAGCAGATGCCTCACCCGCTCCGTGCCCGTGGGTTGCGGGATCTGCCGACACGCGATCATGCCTGTACGACTACAATCAGAACTCAGAGGCCGTGCAGACGGCACGGAAAGGCTTGGCCTTGCCGGGCTGCCCGATCGCAATCTTCGTTCCTCCTATGGCTTATCAGGTTCTCGCCCGCAAATACCGTCCCCANNCCTGGCCATGGCGCTGAATTGCCGCAACAAGATCGGCAGCCCAGAGCGGCCCACGCCCGAACCGTGCGGTGTCTGTGACTCCTGCCGGGAGATTCGCGCCGGCAACTCCCTCGATGTGGTCGAGATCGATGCGGCCACCAACCG
>PLZN01000518.1 GCA_003152195.1 Acidobacteriaceae bacterium | reverse complement strand
CCCAATGCAATGCCGGATACGTCGGCTCATCCGCTGCGCAATGCATTACTGAAGTTCTGGGCGCCGGTCCCCTGGCTGCTGGAAGCCGCTATCGTCCTTCAGGTTGTGCTGCATAAGTATGTCGAGGCGGCGGTGATTGCGGGACTGCTGCTCTTCAATGCAGCTCTCGCTTACTTCCAGGAGGGCCGCGCACAGGCCACACTCACGGCCCTGAAATCGCGCCTGGCCCTGAACGCTTCGGTGGAGCGCGACGGGGCGTGGAAGATTGTACCGGCGGCGAAGCTGGTCCGCGGCGACCTGGTGAAGCTGTCGCTGGGCGGCGTGGTTGCTGCCGATGTGCACTTGGTCGACGGATCCGTCTTGCTCGATCAATCGATGCTGACGGGCGAATCGTTGCCCGTGGAGGCCGGTGCCGGGGTGGATACGTATGCAGGAGCGCTGGTGCGCCGTGGTGAAGCAACGGCGGAGGTTACGGCTACCGGCGTGCACACCAAATTTGGCCGTACGGCAGAACTTGTCCGCACCGCGCACGTGGTCAGTTCGCAGCAGAAGGCGGTGCTGCGGATCGTGCGCAACCTGGCGATCTTCAACGGTGGCGTGATCCTCCTGATAGGTGTGTATGCCTGGACGCATGCGATGCCCTGGAGTGAGATCATTCCCCTGTTGCTGACGTCGGTTCTCGCCGCGATACCGGTGGCACTGCCCGCAACCTTCACCCTTGCGACAGCGCTGGGAGCTCGCGCCCTGGCGAAGCTGGGCGTCCTTCCGACGCGCCTCTCCGCTGTCGATGAAGCGGCCACCATCGATGTCTTGTGCTCGGATAAGACGGGGACTCTGACGCGCAACGAGCTTTCGGTGACGAGCGTCCGTGCTATGCCAGGCTTTGACGAAGACCATATCCTTGGAATGGCAGCACTGGCAAGTTCCGAGGGTGGCGAGGACTCCGTTGATGCTGCGATTCGCTCCGCCTCCTCGCACAAGCCGGTATCGGATCTGCCTAAGCTAACCAGGTTTGTGCCATTCGACCCGGCGAAGAAGACGTCTGAAGCGACCGCGACCGATGCCAAGGGCGGCGTCCAACGCGTCATCAAAGGAGCCTTTGCCGTGGTCGCAGGGCTCACAGCTCCAGCGCCTACCGCAGCCGCAATCGCTGATGGACTCGAGAAACAAGGTTTCCGGGTGCTGGCGGTGGCTGCCGGTCCGCCGGCGTCCATGCAGCTCATTGGGCTGATCGCACTCAGCGACCCGCCGCGGACGGACTCGAGCACGCTCATCGCGGAGTTGAAGACCCTGGGTGTGCGCACTGTGATGGTGACCGGCGATGCGCCGGCGACGGCAGGAATCGTCGCCCACGCGGTCGGGTTGGATGGCGCTGTTTGTCCTCCTGGACCGCTTCCACACCATGTCAAGCCAGAAGATTTTGCGGTATTTGCCAGCATCCTTCCCGAGGGGAAATTCGACCTGGTCAAGGCTTTCCAGAAGAGCGGGCATACGGTGGGGATGTGCGGCGATGGCGCTAACGATGCGCCTGCGCTGCGTCAGGCGCAGATTGGTATCGCCGTATCGACCGCAACCGATGTTGCCAAGTCAGCGGCGGGAGTCGTACTGACCGAGTCTGGGCTTGGTGGCATTGTGTCTGCTGTCAAAGAGGGCCGGATCACGTTTCAGCGCATTCTCACTTACACGTTGAACTCCGTCCTCAAGAAGATTGTGCAGGTGCTGCTGCTGGCCATCGGCCTGGTGATCACTGGACATGCGGTTTTGACACCCATGTTGATGGTGCTCGTAATGATCACAGGCGACTTTCTGGCTATGTCCTTAACCACCGACAGAGTGCGGCCGTCGGCGATGCCAAATTCGTGGCGAATCGGCAGGATCACGAGCGCGGGCGTCCTTCTGGGAGTGTGCTTCCTGGCGTTCTGTACTGCGGTGTTGATGGTTGGAAAGTTTGAATTGCGACTCGGCATCGAGGCCCTGAGAACGCTTTCTGTGGTCGCGATCGTATTTGGCAGCCAGGCGACGATATATTCGATACGCGAACGCGGCCACCTCTGGGGATTGCATCCCAGCGTATGGCTCGTATGCTCCTCCATCGCCGATATTCTCATCATCTCGACACTGGCGATTTTTGGGATTGCCATGGCGCCGCTGCCCTTCGCGGTGGTGGCGGGCGAGTTTGCCGCGGCTCTTGGCTTCGCGTTGTTGCTGGATGGTGTCAAGATCCCGGTCTTTGCTCGTTTGAGGATTTCGTAACGCAGTTTCAACATCCAAGAGGAGAATACCATGCCACAGAGCAGCCACGAACGAGTCGCAGAACTCCATAACCTTGCAGGCCACGCCCACTTCGCCGCCGCGGTCGCCCACGGCAAAGGAGATCATCTCACCGCTCACGAACTGTCCGTGCAGGCGCACGAGCACTCCACGAACGCCCGCAAGCACAGCGAAGAACTAGCGGCAAAGGGCGGCAAAGGTTAATAGGAGGACGATGAAAGCCGCCGTTCTTACTTCCGGCCATACGGTACCTGGATCATTCCTTCGGATCGAGGAGGTTTCCCGTCCAGAGCCGCAAGCGGGATATGTGTTGCTTCGGGTTCTGGCGTGCGGGGTTTGCCGCACCGACCTGCACATCGCTGAAGGGGATTTACCGCCGGTTCACCCGGAGCTCATCCCCGGTCATCAAATAGTGGGAGAGGTGGCCGGGGGAGCGACGGCCGAGCTGCCGCTGGGAACCCGTGCCGGTGTCTCCTGGATTGGCGGCGTAGACGGCGATTGCTGGTACTGTCACCACGGGATGGAAAATCTCTGCGATAAGCCTGTCTTTACGGGATACACGGTGAATGGAGGCTATGCCGAGTATGCCCTGGCGCGCGCAGACTTCACCTTTCCGCTGCCCGCTGGTTTGGATGACGTCCACGTCGCTCCCCTGCTTTGCGCCGGTATTATCGGCTTTCGCAGCTTGCGGGTAGCCGGCGTTGCGCCTGGTGAGCGAGTTGGACTTTTTGGCTTTGGCAGCTCGGCGAGTTTGGCCATCGCCATTCTGCAATCCTGGAAGTGCCAGGTTTATGTCGTGACCAGAGGCGAAAACCATCGCCAGAGGGCTGTCTCGCTGGGCTCAACCTGGGTCGGCAAGGAAGATGAGAAGCCCCCCGTGGAGCTCGATCGCGCGATCACGTTCGCTCCCAGCGGAAAGGTGGTTGTCAGCGCCTTGGCGGCCTTGCGTAAAGGGGGAGTGGTGGCGATCAATGCCATTCACCTCGACCAAATGCCCGCCTTTGACTACGACAAACTGCTTTGGGGCGAGCGGCAGATCCGTAGTGTGGCCAATATGACGCGCCAGGATGCGCGCGATTTCCTTGCCATCGCTCACGATCTCAGGATTCGTCCGCAGGTCACGGTGTTTTCCTTGCAGGATGCAAATAAGGCTCTGCTAGCCGTCAAGGAAGAAACCGAGCATGGATCGGCAGTGATCGTTCCTTGACCTCGGAAACCAATCTTTCCCGAGATTTGGCCGATGGTCGAAAACTGGTGAGGACAGGGCAGTGGAGTCCCACATCTCAGTGTTGGGAGATATGGGGCACACCTCGATCCGCGGTCAGGACAGAGTCTTGGGAGCGAGCCCGTTTCTTCACATCTTCTTTGCGAACAAGGGGTACCCTCCTGCTATTCCCCCTGCCTGCCTTCGTTGGCGGGCTGCCTTGGTGGCCCAAAGCGATGCTGTTGCACAGAAATAAAGACAGTGCCCCCGCCATCGTGTACACTGCTCGTCCAGGCAACATAGACGTGCCGGCACCCCGCTCCCGCAGGCGCTGGCCGCGTAAGGTTGTTGGCAGGCTGCGCAGGCATCGGTCCTGACCGTAAGCCATAAGACTGTGAAGGAGAGAGACGATGAGCTTTTGCCAAACGTGTGGAACCAGCTTGCCCGATGGGAGCCCAGCCTGCCCTGCATGTGGGGCTAGCCAGGGCGTGGCTGCGTCAAGCGCTGAGCCAGGCGCGATGCCCGGCTCAGTCCCAGGCACTATGCCAAGCGCTGTACCCGCTCCCCTGCCCGCTGCCGGAACCGGCCTTACACCGAATGTTGCCGGAGCACTGGCCTACCTGGTGGGCGCCATCACGGGGATTCTGTTCCTGGTGATTGACCCCTTCAAGGCCGACCGCTTCGTCCGCTTTCATGCTTTCCAGTCGATCTTTTTCAACCTGGTGTGGATCGGCTTCTGGATCGTATGGATGATCGTGGGGCTGATGCTGGGCGCCATTTCGCATGGTCTGTTCTTCATTATCCAGTTGCCCATCAACCTGCTGATTACGGTCGGCGGATTCTGCCTGTGGGCTTACCTGATGTATGCCGCCTACCAGGGCAAGACGTTTAAATTACCGGTGATCGGCGCCTTGGCGGCGAGCCAGGCCGGAATCGCGACGGCCGGCACCGGCCAGCGGCTGTAGGGTTCGCGTGGGTGCCGGCCCGGCGTAGCCTGGCCGGCACCTCGGTGTGTCTGGCTTCCCTTCTTTATTAATTCCATCGAGGCATCCGTTCAGCCGTCCCGTTCGGGACTCCTTTTGGATGGTTCCAGGTCTACCCAGGACTTGACGTCCTGGGCTACTTTCAGGCCGTCCCTGCGTGACTTTTCCGGACAATTGCAAGGTAGTCCGGAGGCTTGGATCACGACCGTTCAGCTCACCGAAACGGGTACGGAGCCAGGTTGTTTCTTGGCGGTGCCGTGGATCCCGAGCAGGCTGAGGATGGGCGTGGTCAACATGGTCGTGACCAGCGCCATAACCACCAACATAGTGAAGAGCGTGGGGGTGAAAGCCCCTACGGTGTAAGCGATGTTGAGGACAATCAGCTCCACCAGGCCGCGGGTGTTGAGCAGGGCTCCCAGGGCAACGGCGTCTCTCCAGGATTGGCCGGTCCAACGGGCGGCGAGGGCGGCCCCGCCCATCTTGCCGAAGACCGCAGCGCAGAGCACGACCCCGGCCCAAAGCCACATGGACGCGTCATCGAGCAGGTCCAGCCGGGTACGCATGCCGGTGAGGGCAAAAAAGAGCGGCAGCAGCAGCACGGAGACCAGCATGTCAAGGCGCTCGCGCAGAGCGAGTTGCCAGCGGGGCACGCGGGGGAAGCATACTCCGGCGAGAAATGCGCCGAAGAGTGGGTGGACGCCGATCTTGTCCGTTGCCGCGGCGGAGAGCAGGGCTCCGGCTACGACTACGCCCAATAGCTCCAGCGACAACTCCGGCTTGTTGTGGCGGCGGACAAGGTACGCAGCCAGGGGGCGAATGACACCAAGCATGACGAAGAGGTATATGACAAGGCCTGTGAGGCGCAGCAGGAGCGAGGATGGAGCGTCCTGACCGCCGCCGATGAGCGCGAGGGCGAAGGCCAGCAAGGTCCACGCCACCACGTCGTCTACCGCGGCACAGAGAATGGCGGTCGTCCCCAGGGCAGTCCCCTGCAGATTGCGCTCTTCGAGAATACGGGCCAACACGGGAAAGGCGGTGATGCTCATAGCGATGCCAAGGAAAAGCACGAAGGGGATGCTGCCGATTCCCTGGGGCGCGAAGCGGATACGAAGGGAATGAGCCAGCAAAGCACCCATGGCGAAGGGCAGCAGGATGCTCATCCCGCTGGCCAACAGCGCAGTGGCGCGCTGGCGATAGAGTTGCTCGTAATCGAGCTCCATTCCGATCAGGAAGAGGAATAGCACCAAGCCGACGGTGGAGAGGGTCTCGAACGGTGCGAACGAGCTGATGGGAAAAAGGGTGGCGGATAGGTGCGGCGCAAAGCGCCCAAAGACCGAGGGTCCGATGAGAATTCCGCCGATGATCTCACCGATCACGCGCGCCTGGCCGACTTTGAGCGCCAGCCAGCCGCAGGAAACCGTGATCAACAAAATGATCGCCATCTGGGTCAGGAGCAGGGTCATGGGGGAAGTGATCCTTGGTTGGATTAGAGTTCGGCAGTGCGGGCTATCCAGCCGGTCAGTTCAGGGCGATGATTTCAGTCTATCGCTCTCGCGCATCTGGCACACAAAACGAACCAGAAATGGTGCACCCCTCTCCGCGGGTGAGAAACGATTACATTGGTGATTCACCCTTGATCGTGGGTGGGATAGAGAGAATCGAATTACCTTCGTGGGTTTATCCTTGGTCCGCTGCCGGGACAGAAGAGTGCTCGTGCTGCTGTTGGCACTGGCCGCAACCGTGATATCCGCACCTCGGGCGGGAGCGACCGCGGCGACACAGGGCGACATTCTGCGCGGCGCCTACGGACCCTATCGCGCCAATAATGATCTGCTGTTTTACCACCTCGATGTCCGCGTCAACCCGAAGAAGAAGTTCCTCCGGGGAAAAAACACCGTCCGCTTCAAGATGCTGGAGGACGGCAGGCGCATCCAGCTCGATCTGCACCCCGCGCTCAAGGTAAACAGGATTCTTTTCGGCTCCGTTCGGCTCAAGTACAAGCGCGAGTCCGGGGCCGTCTTCGTGGACTTTCCGGAGACCCTTCAGGCGGGCCGCGTCTACACCATCGACTTCTACTACTCGGNNGGCGCCAGCGTGTGGTGGCCCAACAAGGACCAGTGGCGCGACGAAGTGGAGAGCATGCAGATCAGCGTGTCGATTCCCAACGGTCTGGTCGACGTTTCCAACGGGAAGTTTATGGGCACGACGGACCTGGGCGACGGCTACACAAAGTGGGATTGGCTGGTGCACTACCCCATCAACAACTACGACGTCTCGCT
>PLZN01000488.1 GCA_003152195.1 Acidobacteriaceae bacterium | reverse complement strand
TGAGCGGAGTTTTTATTGCCGGTTGCAAACCTGGCTATGGGCCGGATGTTGTGGCCATCGTGAACGGACACCCGATCCAGCGCTCTGAAGTGGAGAAGGCCTACCGCGACAACCTGGGCAACAACAAGGAACAACCCACCAAGGAACAAGCCGAGGCAACGCGCCTCAGCATCTTGCGCCTGTTGATCGACGACGAGATCCTGCAGCAGGAAGCGAAGAAAATGAACCTGGTGGCCAGCGATGAAGAGGTGGACGCAAAGCTGGCTGAGATGAAGGCGCCATACACCCAGGAGGAGTTCGACAAGCGGCTGCAGGCCGCCAGCATGTCACTGGACGGCCTGCGCCTCCAGATCCGGCGCTCGCTCACTTCAGACAAACTGATGAACAAGGAAGTGACCTCGCGGATCAACATCACGGACGCAGACATCTCCAACTTCTACAACGCGAACAAGGCGCAATTCAACTTCATTGAGCCAAAGTACAACATCGCTGACATCGTCGTTACTTCGCAGCCCACCCCGATGCGACAGGGGACCAATCTACAGAACAGCAAAGCGGGCAACGACGCCGAGGCGCGCAGAAAAATCGATATGCTGCACAACCGCCTGGAAAGCGGAGAAGACTTTGCCTCTTTGGCTATGAACCTTTCGGAGAACCCCAATGACGCCAACAACGGGGGGAACATGGGCTTCATTCCGGAATCGAGCCTGCGTGGCGATGCGGCCGTTTTCGCCGCGATCTCCAAGCTCCAGCCGGGGCAGATAACGGAAGTCATTCCGGAGATAGCGCCGGGCGCGAAGTCCCCCGTAGGTTACGCGATCTACAAGCTCATTGAAAAGGAGCCGGCCGGCCAGCGTGAGCTGAACGATCCCCGCGTGCAACAGGATATTCGGCAGCAACTACGCGATAGCCGCTCCCAGCTGCTGAAAGCCGCCTACTACGAAATGGTGCGCAATCAGGCGCACGTGGAGAACCGCCTGGCAGAACAGATTTTCAAGAACGGCGCTCAATGAGGACTGGCTCTCCGGTCCGCTACGCCATTCTCGGGTTCGGCAACCACGGAATGCGACGGCTGGTACCTGGATTTGCCTTGGCCAACGCTTCGGTGTTGCGCGGGATATGGCGCCGTGACGCGGATAAGGCAGACAGCAATGCACGCGCCTTAAACCTCCCTTGCTGCTTCGCCAGCGCGGAAGCGCTCTGTGCCTCTCCGGAGATCGATGCCGTCTTCGTTACCTCGCCTGACGCCCTGCATCGGCCTCACGTGCTGCTGGCGCTCAGGGCAGGCAAAGCTGTGCTCTGCGAAAAGCCCCTGGGGATGAATACTGGCGAGGTCGAAGAGATGCTGGCTGCGGCGCAACACGCGGGGGCGCTGTTCGGTGTGGCGCAGAATTTCCGCTTCAGCCGCAGCCTAAGGCTCATTCGCGAGTGGATTGCGGCGGGCCGGATTGGCAAGCCTGTGCTGGCCCGCGCGCAGTTCTGTTATGACGCCGCCCAGGTGCCGCGTGCCTGGATCTACAATCCGGAGGTCGCTTGCGGAGGCCCCATCGGCGATGTAGGTATTCATTGCCTCGACGCACTGCGATTCGTGCTCGCCGACGACGTTACCTCGGTCGCCACGATGGCAACCTCCGACGCAAAGTCTGGGCGGGTGGAGAGCAATGCCTCGATCGGTCTCGCGTACTCCAGAGGGACCGTGGGCTCGGTGACCGTGACGGCACGCGCGCCATTCCGTTATACCTTCATTGAAGTTGTGGGAGACGACGGCGTAGTGAAATGCGAGAACGGCCTCAATGTGGATCATCCCGTGGATGTGGTCTGGTTACGCGGCGGCAAGGTTGCGGAACAGCATCAGGTATCAAATAACGATGCCTATGGCGTGATGCTCGATGCCTTCTCCGCCGCCTTTCATGGAACGGAAAGCTATTCCGCATCGGGGCAAGACGGCCTGCGCAACCAGCGCGTCCTTGATGCCGCCTACACCAGCTTGCGCCAGGGACAAAGACAGCAGCTCGTCCCCTAGACCTTTCGGTTTGTCTCGCCAACAATTACCCATGACACTTGTCGCTAACCTTTGTCATCCCGACCGGAGCGTACCCGGATTTCCTACTACGCGGCACCACGCATGGCCGCGTGTGCGGCCTCCTTAGAGAAAGCCGCATGAAGTTCGTCAACGCCACCAAGCCCGACAGGAAGTCCTGGGGAGCGCAGGGACCTGCGGGTTCTCTTCTCAACCTTGCGTAGCGACGCTGACGTGTCGAGATAAGTTCAGGCGGATAACAGTAGAAAAACCGAGTTGAGCCCATGGTAGAGTGAGGGGTCGATGCCGAGAATCGCCCCCAGCCTCCGGCCTCTGCTCATCGCCGCGATCGCCGGCCTTGCGGGGCAGAGTCAAAGCGTTTCGGCGCAGCGGACCGAGGCGCCCAATCAGGAGCTCTTTCCCGGTTACAGCGCAACTTCAACCAAGGCGGCCTTTCCCGGGGTCACGGCGGTCCCCATCAAGAGCACCCCACTTTCAACGCCGCCATCGGTGATCTCCCTGGAGCATCTCGAGCCGGCGCAGATGAGCACGTTGGATTACGAGGTCGTCTCCAACCTGAGCGCCGAGCTGTCCAAACAGGCCGCGCTCTCGGGCTTCGACATCAGCAATCCGGCTTGGCATTACGAGCAGATCGTCTGCCCGGCATTTCCGGATTACCTCTTCCTTGCCTTTACCCATGGCGCGGATGCCAACGGTTCGTCGCACTTTGTGGCGATGCTGCCGCGCAACAGCGCTCAGGTACGCATTGTCTCCACTTATGCGCATGGTCTTTTGCCTTTTGATGCCGCCTGGAGCAGGCCGGGCACCCACGAGGTCTTCAACAGCATGCTGCGCCAGGAGCGTGGAACGGCTCCCCTCAGCAGTGCGCCCAATTGGCTGGTCATCGCCCTGTGCTACGCCGAGCTGAGCGGGTATTCGGTGCAGATGCTGGCGTACAGCCCGGTCCCGGGGCCAAGTCTTGACGTGCTTCGCCTCCACGCGAACCAGCCGCAGATGCTGATCGAAGCCGACAAGAGCGCCGACGTCACCTTCAGCGACGTCTCACAGCCCACCATCACCACCAACTGGAGCCTTCACTTCGACCGGCATGGCCAGATTACTTCCGCTTCGCGGAGCCTGGTGCGCCAGTCTCCCAATATTGCGCTGAAACCATAGGGCGATTTCCGGCGGCCGGTCCGCTACTCACCCAGCATCAGGCGGCGGATCGAAAGGGCTCGGCCGGTTGCGCCGTCACACTCGATCAATACCGCGCACATGCGGGGATCCCCCTTCGCCGGCTCAAATTTTCCCGGCATTCCACTGAGGAACCGAGCAATTATGAGCTCTTTTTCCACTCCGATGACGCTGTCGAAGGGTCCACTCATGCCCACATCGGTCTGGTAGGCGGTGCCGCCGGGCAGTATGCGCTCGTCGGCGGTGGGTACGTGCGTGTGGGTTCCGATTACTGAAGTAACCCTTCCGTCCAGGTACCAACCGAGCGCAATCTTCTCCGAAGTGGCTTCGGCATGAAAATCCACCAGAATCACTTTGGCCTGAATCTTCTGCAGCAGGGAATCCGCCACGCGGAAAGGATCTTCCAGGTTGCCCATGAATACGCGGCCTTGCAGATTGATGACGGCATACGTCTGTCCCGAGGGCAGTTCACCCTGGTAAAATCCGTGCCCGGGCGTGCCGGCGGCATAGTTGGCCGGCCGCAACACCCGCCGGGGACGATCGTGGCTATCCTCGGGAACAGACTGCATATACTCGATGATCTCGCGCTTGTCCCACACGTGGTTGCCGGTGGTGATTACGTGGGCCCCCTGGTCGAAGAACTCATCGGCAATGCCCGGGGTCAGGCCAAACCCGCCGGCAGCATTCTCGGCGTTCACCACCACCAGGTCGACAGCCCGCTCCTCGATTAACGGGACGAGATGCTCGCGCACGATTCGCCTTCCGGCCTGGCCAAAAACATCACCGACAAAGAGAATACGCAACGAAAATCCTCACTTCCGTCTGCCGTGGCCCGGCAAACGATCCTGCGACTGGTACGAAATGGCCATGGTTACCTGTTTGTCGATTACGCAACTTTGGAAGTGACTAACGTGCCGTCAATAGGCCATGACCTATGTTGCTGTCGTATGTTAGCGTTCGAGGATGGCTGTCAACTGCAGATTCGCTACTGGTGTTCATGTTCTGGTTTTGCTTGCGTCGGAACCGGATACATTGCAAACTTCCACTGATATTGCACTCAAGCTTGATACGAACCCGGTCGTTGTTCGTCGCGTGCTTGCCTCCCTTCAGCAGGCGAAGCTGATCGAGAGTCAAAAGGGCCCAACCGGTGGTTCACGACTGCTCAAATCTCCGAAAGCGATCTCGCTGGCGGATGTTTACAAAGCGGTAGAGACCGGCTCGCTCTTCCACACGCCCAATGTCCACGCCACCGCGGCACTGCGAGTGAATGCCGCGCTGGAAAAATTCTTCTCCGCCTCCATGATAGCCCTGCTCGATGACTTTAAGAAAACCAGTCTGAGCCAGGTACTCAAGCGCATCGGTAAGGCGGGTAAGAAGTAAGAGAGATGCGCTAGAGCATTTCCCTTTTTGGTTGGCCGCTCCCTTCGTCGCCCGAAGGGCCCGATGTGGCTTCGACATCTGCCGAGGCTCCGGACACGGACCGCAGGAGTGGGAACAGGATGACGTCGCGAATCGATCTGGCCCCGGTCAGCACCATGGTCAGGCGGTCGATGCCGATGCCTTCGCCGGCCGTCGGTGGCAGCCCGTAGGCCAGGGCGCGTACATAATCTTCATCCATCGCATGGGCCTCCGAGTCGCCCCGCTCCCGCTGCGCCAGCTGCTGCTCGAAACGCCTGCGCTGCTCCTCCGGATCGTTCAACTCACTAAAGGCATTTCCCAGCTCGAAGCCCCCCACATAGAATTCGAACCGCTCCACCCACTCCGGCTCGTCCGGCTTGTTTTTGGATAGCGGGGAAACGGCGACGGGAAAGTCGTAAATGATGGTTGGCTGAATGAGGTGCTTTTCAGCCACAGTTTCGAAGATATCGGCGATGCTTTTGCCTGCAGGTTCGCCGCGCTTTAACTGAAGTTGACTGAGACCAAGAGCCGCATGAAAAACCCCAAGCTCCTTGCGGCGTCGGAACTCATCCGAATCGTAAAATTCCGGAGCTTCCCATGGCTTCGGAATCGATGGCAAGCTAAGAACTTTATCGAGCCAAAGTAGAAGAGAGCCCGAGTTTTCAAAATCCGCCAGAACCGGACGGAGACCTGCCTCGTCAGGCCAGAAATGAATGATGGCCTCGCGCATGGAGAAGCGCCGCCATTTTGATAGATCGATTTCATGGCTTGCGAAATTGGTCACCGTAGTGCCGTTCACCTCCAGTGCCACCTGAATGATGAGCTCTTCGGTCAGCTGCATCAGGTCATGGTAGTTGGCGTAGGCCTGGTAGAACTCGAGCATCGTGAACTCGGGATTGTGCTGAGTGGAGAGTCCCTCATTGCGGAAATTGCGGTTGATTTCGTAGACGCGCTCGAAGCCGCCGACGATCAGGCGCTTCAGA
>PLZN01000462.1 GCA_003152195.1 Acidobacteriaceae bacterium | reverse complement strand
TTCTGCCCTACCATCGCATGATCGAGTTAGCGTCGGAGAACGCTCCCGGGCGGCAGAAGATCGGGACCACCAGCCGGGGCATCGGTCCGGCGTATGAAGACAAGATGCATCGCAGCGGCCTGCGAGTGATTGACCTACTCAATCGCAGTTTGCTCAAGACGCACATCGAGAATGCCTGTAATGAGAAAAACGCCATCGCCCACGCGCTTTTTGGAACCGACCCGCTCGACCCCATCAAAATGTACGACGAGTACGCGGAGGCGGCCGAGCGCATCCGGCCCTTCGTTACCGACACGGCAGTACTGCTGAACGGCGCGATCCGCGAGGGGAAAAGCGTGATGTTTGAAGGCGCCCAGGGCACCATNNCGGCACCGGGGTGGGACCAACCGCCATCGGCACGGTGATCGGGGTCACCAAGGCCTATGTCACACGCGTGGGCGAGGGTCCATTTCCGACCGAAATCTTTGATCAGACCAGCGATGTTCTTCGCGCCCGCGGGCAGGAGTACGGAGCCGTGACCGGGCGGCCCCGCCGTTGCGGCTGGCTCGACCTGCCGCTCTTGCGCTACTCCAGCCAGATCAATGGGACAGAATGGCTGGTGGTCACGAAGTTGGATGTTCTGGATACCTTTGCTGAGATCCCGATCTGCACCGGCTATCGCATCGCCGGCCGGATCTCTGACACCATTCCGGCGGACGTGAGCGGGTTTGAAGAGATCGAACCGGTATACACCAAGCTGGTAGGCTGGCAGGCTTCCACCGAGGGCATCACTGAATTTGACCGGCTCCCNNTTTCTTGAGGCGGAGTCAGGCGCCAGCATCGGTATGGTCTCCACCGGCCCGGATCGGGAGCAAACCATGATCCTTCCCGGCTTCTCCGGGGCCCTGGACTGGATGCACTCCGGCTGAGCGCAACGGGCAAACACCAAGTTTTCCCAAGAGATATTTCTGGTTAGATGAGAGGCACAATGGTCAGCTTTATCGTACGTATGCGATTCGCCGCGGAAGATCGTGAAAACGTGAGCGATATGCTGCGCGAGCTCGCTCTCGCATCTCGCCAGGAGCCGGGCTGTGTGAGCTATGTCCCTCACACTGTCGAGGACGACCNNCTCGGTGGTCGTGATCTACGAGCAGTACCGGGACCGAGCTGCCAGTGAATTCCACCGCACGACCCCGCACTTCAAGAAATTCGCTGTAGGAGGGCTTTTTCAACTCATGCGTGAACGAGCGGTCGAGAACTTGACTGCCGTCGTCTAGAGCGTTTCACTTAGGTTTAGCCGGCGAAAAGGCTGCGGGCGGGTTGCCATCCAACTTCGGCGGCATTGCGTTCAACCGCGAAAACTGTCACTCTGGTGTTTCCTTTTGACTCCCCATTCGGACGCGGACTAACATCCGGTACGGTTATGTACGCTCATTCTGAGCATCGTTGGCTGTTTACCACGGTCGGCAGACTGTCCCTGGTGCTCGTGCTGCTTGCCGTAATCCCTACCCAGGCGCGTGCCGGTTTTCCCCACAAGGATGGGACTCACAAAGAAATTGAAGGGCTTGAGCTGGATTGGCGCCAAGCCCAGCTTACCAACGATATTCCGGCGGTCGAGCGCCTGCTGGCGGATGACTACCTCGGCATCAGCGCCAATGGCACTCTTGAAACCAAGGCGGACGAACTGACCCGGCGCCGCACCGGATCTCTGAAAATCACGCAACTCAATCTCAGCGATATCAAAGTGCGCATTTACGGAGACACCGCGGTGGTCACTTCGAAAGCTGAGCTGGTGGGGAAAAATGGAGACCGGGACATCAGCGGGCGGTATCGCTACACCCGCGTCTACAGCAACCGGCTGGGCCAATGGAGAATCGTCAGCTTCGAGGCCAGCCGAATTTCCGGCCCCGATTCGGACGAAAAGCACTAGGGCAGAGAAAAGAAACCGCAGCTCCCTCCACTGCGGTCCCACGGCACGCCGGGANNGCCGCAGGCCCATTGACCACTCCGGTCGGGATGACAATGTTAGTTAGCGGCGACTGGCAAACACTTGGTCAGATGTTCGCTTCGGCTGCTTGCAAAACTGCATCGGCCACTGCGGCCGCCTCCCGGGTTGAACGTACGTCGTGCACCCTCACTAGAGCCGCACCGGCCAGGATAGCTGCCGTAACAGCTGCCAGAGAAGCGTTGGCACGGCGCCCGACGGGCACATCCACACCCTGATAGAGCGGGGCCAGAGTTCGCCCCAGGAACCCCTTGCGAGAGACCCCCACAAGAAGCGGCTGCCCCAGGCTGCTCAACTCTGCGAGGCCAGCGAGCAATGAGTAATTTCCGTCGTAGGCTTTGCCAAAACCGATTCCCGGGTCCAGCACAAGCCGCTCCCGCTCGATTCCAGCCTCCAGTGCGGCCTGCAGCCGCTCCACCAACTCCTGCTTGACCTGGGACACCACTTGCCTCGAGTCAGCCGCAGGCAGCGCGTGCCACTCCTCCGGCCGGCCACGGGTATGCATCAGCACGACTCCGCAGCCGGCCGCGGCACAGACCTTGGCCATTGCCCGATCCCACAATAGGCCGCTGACATCGTTAACGATCTCGGCACCGGCATGAAGTGCGGCCACCGCGGTCTCTGCTTTGTAGGTATCTACAGAAAGAATTGACTCCGGACGATGCCGTAGAACCCCCTCCAGCACAGGAACCACTCGATCGATCTCCTCCGGGATGCTCACCGGCTCGTGCTTTCCCGGCCGGGTGGATTCGCCGCCCACGTCGACGATGTCAGCCCCTTCGCCGAACATCGCGAGCGCGTGCTCGATTGCCGAAGCATGCGTAGTGAAGCCTCCTCCATCGGAAAAGGAGTCGGGTGTCGTGTTCAGCACCCCCATCACCAGGGTCCGCTTCCCCAGTGCCAGGGAGTGTGTGCGCAGCTTCCAAACGCAGTGGGAACGTGGAGTAAAGGGCATCGCTTTAATTCTAGAGCCGGTCCGCCTCGGCTTGGCTTGGGGTACACTCCGCCCAGAGATGCAACCGCGCTTCCCCCATCTCACGTTGTTGCTGCTCGGTGTCCTGCTCTGCCCCGCGATGCCGTTTGCCGGGGCTGACGTGGCAGCTCGGGCCAAACATCGGCCTGCGCACAAACTACCGCTTTCCCAGGCCGTGGCCAGGATTCTCGCGGATCCCGGGGTGAATCAGGCGCACTGGGGAGTCTCCGTGGTCACGCTCAGCGGCCGGCCGATCTACGCCCTCAATGACCACCAGTACTTCAATCCGGCGTCGAATGCCAAGCTGTTCACCACTGCGGCGGCGTATGCCCTGCTGCCCAGCGGCCTCACGTTCACCACCCTGGTCTCGAGCAGTGCTCCGATCAGCAATTCAGGAGAGATTCGCGGCAGTCTCACGATCCTCGGGGTGGGTGATCCCAGCATCTCGGCACGAACAATGCCCTTTGGGGTCGAGACCGAACGCATCGGCTCGCCGCTGGCCGCGCTGGAGGATATGGCGGACCAGATCGTCCGCCACGGTGTCCATTCCGTGGCCGGGGATATAGTGGGGGACGACACCTGGTTTCCCTTCGAGCGCTACGGCGCCGGCTGGAGCTGGGACGACCTGCAGTGGGGCCATGGCGCGCCGGTTTCCGCCCTCAGCATGAACGACAATGTGGTCTACCTCAATGCTCTTCCCGCGGCGCAGGTAGGAGACACCGCAGTGGCGTCCTGGTTTCCCGCCACGGCCTACTACACCCTGGAAAACTCGCTCACCACCAGCCCTCCAGGCGACCCTGGTAAGCCGGGTATTGAGCGCTTACCGGGTGAGTTGACGGTCCGCGTTTTTGGCCGGACTCCCCTCGGCCAACACGGCCTCCACGCCGCCCTGTCCATCGAAGACCCAGCCGACTATGCCGCGCGATCGCTGCGGGAGATGCTGCTGGCGCGCGGAGTTCAAGTCACGGGCAAGGCCCGGGCACAACATCGCTTCCTCTCCGATACCGGCGACTTCCTCTCCGAGCAGGCGCAGCCCATCGCGCTTCATCCCATTTCGATCGAGAACGTCGAGGCGGCAAAGCCGGGGGAGATTCTTCTCGCCTCCCACGTCTCGCCGCCGCTCGGCCAGGATCTCGTCGTGACCAACAAAGTAAGCCAAAATCTGCACGCTGAGATCACTCTCAGAACGCTGGGAAAGTTGGAGAGCTCAGATGGATCCATACTCGAAGGCACCCGTGTGGTGCGCCAGTTCCTGATCATGGCCGGGGTTGAGCCAGCCGATTTTGTCCTCTTTGACGGTTGCGGCCTCTCCGTGCAGGACCTCGCCACCCCCCGGGCCTTCACTACCGTGCTTACTTACGCGGCAGGGCAGAGCTGGGGCGAGGCATTCCGCACCTCTCTTCCAGTGGGCGGTGTCGACGGCTCTCTCTCCGAGCGCTTCAAACTGCCATCGCTCGACGGCAAGGTCTTCGCCAAGACGGGCACACTGGGGGAGGCGAATGCTTTGAGCGGCTACCTGGTTGCTGCCAGCGGCCAGACGATCGCCTTTTCCATCCTGTGCACTGATCACCGGCCATCGCTTCAGGCGGAGCGCGCGGCCATGGACAAGATCGTCGCCGCGATCGCGGATTCGAATTGAACAAGAAGCGAGTTTCGATTCTTGCCCTCAGCCTGCTGGGCGCAATAGGCTGCCGCCACTTGGCGCCCTCCAAGCCTCTGAGCGAGCTCACGGCGAACGAGGCCGCCGGCCACCGGATCTTCGTGAGCCAATGCTCCGGCTGCCACTATGCCAATACGGAAAACGGCCTGCACGGCCCCGGACTCGAGGGTCTCTTTCGCAAGCCATATCTGGCCAGTGGCGCACCGGCGAACGACGACCGCGTGACCGCCGTTATCCTGCACGGCAGGAGCGTGATGCCGGCTTTCGGCAATACACTGTCTGATCAGGAGGCCGAAGAGCTGATCGCCTACCTGCACACACTATGACCGACTCAACAACCCCTCCGGCTCCCGCCACGGCCGGCAAGCTTCCACTGCCTGGAATGGCAGCCATCTCGCTCTGGATGCTGGCACTCTCAGTGATGGGTGTGGCCGGGGTGCTTAGCGGCCACTATCAGTCTCGAGGGGCCAGGGTTGCCATTCTCACGTTGTGCACAGTCTTTGCCGTGGCCGGCCTGGGACTGATCCGCATGCGGCGGTGGGGATGGGCGCTTACCCTGGGCGCGGTCTTCCTCTCCATGTGTTTCGGGTGCTACAGCCTCTTCCGCTTTCATCAGGGTCAATGGGTCGTTATGGCTGCGATCAATCTCGTGTTCTTTCTCTATCTGGTGCGCTCGGAGGTAATCGGACGCCTCCGTTAGATCGAGAGATGAAACCGCAGATCCCTACGCTGCGCTCCCCGGATCTCCTGTTGAATTTGGTAGGTTCCGCGAGCTTCATGCGGCTTTNNGCACACGCGGCCCTGTCTACGGCAGCGCAGCAGGAAATCCGGGTACGCTTCGGTCGGGATGACAATTCATTTTCGAGCGGGACCCTAGTTTCCTAAGCCATTGGTTTGCAAAAACTTTGTCATCCCGAGCAAACGACTTGCCTGCGGCAAGTTAAGAGTGAAATGAACGCTGAAAATCGATATTGATTCTATTGGCTTTATTTTTTGTTCATTAGGANNGCGCAGCGTAGGGATCTGCGGTTTCTTCTTGGAGTCGAGGACAGTGCCAGCTCCTCCTCTCCTCCGGCACGTTCCACGACACGCGCGTACCCGATACAATTGGGCCAGCGTGCTTGACCTCGTCCAGATCGACCCCAACCCACGCCGTCCCGCCCCCAAGCCCGCCTGGCTCAAGGCTCGCGCGCCGGTGGGCGAGAATTATCATGAGTTGAAGAGGCTTGCCCGCTCGCTCAACTTGCATACCGTTTGCGAATCCGCCCACTGCCCTAATATCGGCGAGTGCTGGNNTGCACACCGTCTGCGAAAGCGCGGCTTGCCCCAACGTCGGCGAGTGTTGGAATCACCGCACCGCGACCTTCATGATGCTGGGCAATGCCTGTACCCGCCGCTGCGGCTTTTGCGCTGTGCCCAAAGGGCGGCCGGACCCCATCGACTTCGACGAACCCCGCCGGGTAGCGGAAGCGGTCGCTATTCTCGAGCTCAAACATGCCGTGATCACCAGCGTGAACCGTGACGACGACATCCTCGGGGGAGCTCGCGCCTTTGCGCTGGTTATCGGGGAGATTCGCCGTCAGGCCCCCGGTTGCCAGGTGGAAGTCCTGATTCCCGATTTTCAGGGCAACGAAGAAGCCATCCGCATCGTGGTCGAAGCCCAACCGGAGATGCTGAACCACAACACCGAATCGGTCCCGCGCCTCTACCGCGTGGTGCGGTCCGGCGCTCGCTACCAGCGGACGCTTCGCTTGCTACAGTATGCCAAAATCGTCGACCCGCGCATGGTGACCAAGTCCGGCGTCATGGTCGGCCTGGGAGAAGAGATGCACGAGCTGCTTGAGGTCTATCGCGATCTGGCCGGTGTTGGGACGGACGTGTTGACCATCGGGCAATATTTGCGTCCATCGAAGGATCATCTCCCGATGACCCGCTATTACACACCGGAGGAGTTCGCCTTCATGCGCGAAGAGGCTCTTAGCATGGGATTCCGCCACGTGGAGTCCGGGCCGCTGGTTCGCTCGTCGTACCATGCGCACGAGCAGGCAGTGTCAACCGGAGTGACCCTTCTTACATGACTCGAACGTTCCCTATCTGACACGAGGAAGAAAAAATGGCAGTCTCGATAATGGCCGGTATTCCCGCCCTCAAAGACCTCCAACAGCAGCTCAAGTCGCGGATGGAAAAAGCGGTTGACGATTTCCGCGCCAACCTCGCCTCCACGCGCACCGGCCGCGCCTCCGTTCACATGCTCGACCAGATCAAGGTCTCCTACTACGGCACCGACACGCCGCTTAACCAGGTGGCCCAGGTCACGGCTCCCGATGCCAACCTGATCCTGGTCCAGCCGTGGGATCCAAGCATCGTTGCCGATATCGAGAAAGCGCTTCGCACTTCCGACCTCGGGTTCAACCCGCAGAATGACGGTAAGATCGTCCGGATCCCGATTCCCCCGATGACGGAGGAGCGCCGCCGCGAGGTGGTCAAGCACCTGAACAAGACGTTGGAAGATCACCGCACGGCGGTGCGCAATATTCGCCGCGATGGCAATGACCTCATCAAGAAGTCCGCAAAGGACAAGAAAATCTCCGAAGACGAGGAGAAGCGCTCGCTCGAGGAAATGCAAAAACTCACCGACGATGAGATCCGGCGCATGGAAGAGATGTGCCGCAACAAGGAAAGAGAAGTGCTTCAAATCTGAGCGGCCGGCGCCCGGCGGTGTGGTCAACTGACCCGGCTGCTGTGGTCCAAAATAATCTTCCAGCCCAGCGTATCCTTCTTGAGCAAGAGGGAGAAGATTCCGTCGGCGTTTCCGCCTCCGGCCGGTCTCCGCTGCAAATGAAAATTCCCCGTGACGGCGGCGTAATCGGAAGTCAAAACCCGGATGGCGAGATGGGCAAAGGTCAGCTTGCCCATCGCCGCCGGATTCGCATAGACCTTCTTGTAGCGCTCGAGGATGGTGGCGTAGCCATACTGCACCGTCTGGCCGACGAAGGTGGTTTGAGGTGAGTTTTCATAGCCCTTCATGAAGGCGCCGACATCGCCCCGGTTCCAGTCCGCCACTTGTTGGCCGAGCACCTGGCGAATGGCGGTCTCCGCCAGCGGGTTGGCCTGGGCGATCGCGATTTGTGGCTGCGACGAAGCCGCGAGCACGGCGAGAACCAGGAAAAAATGAACACGGCGCATCATCGACCAAGCATAAAGCATGCGTTCAGCCGTCCCGTTTGGGATTTTTTCGGCTGTACGTTAGGTGGAGATGGGAACCGCAGATCCCGGCACAAATCGCTGAA
>PLZN01000015.1 GCA_003152195.1 Acidobacteriaceae bacterium | reverse complement strand
CCTTGTCATCCCGACCGAAGCGCAGAGCAGTGGAGGGATCTGCGGTTTCTCTTCTTCACGCAAGAACGCTTTCTTGACCGCTAAAACTTCAGCTCCCGGCGGCCCTCCATGGCGCGCGTCATCGTGACTTCGTCCGCATACTCGATGTCGCTCCCCGCCGGCACCCCGGTGGCGATCCTGGTCACCCGCACCGCTGCTGTGCGCAGCAGGTCCGCCAGGTAGACCGCCGTGGCCTCCCCTTCGACCGTGGGATTGGTCGCCAGGATCACTTCCTCCACCTCTCCCTGTGCCACCCGCGCGATCAGGCTGTCGGTTCTCAGGTGTTCGGGACCAACCCCGTGCAGGGGCGACAAGGTACCGTGCAATACGTGATACACACCGTTATAACTGCGCGTCTTTTCAATGACCGCAATGTTCCCCGGCTCCTCCACCACGCACACCAGCCGCCGGCTGCGCGTGGCGCTGGAACAGTAGACACACGGGTCCACGTCGGTGACGTTGTTGCAGGTGGAACACAGTAGCAGCTTGGCCTTCAACTCGCGCACCGCGTCGGCCAGCGCGCCCGCATCCTCCGTACTCGCGCGCAGGATATGGAAGGCGAGCCGCTGCGCGCTCTTGGACCCGATCCCCGGCAATTTACGCAGCTCGTCGATCAGCCGCGCCATCGGTTCTGCGAATTGAGACAATGCCGACTCCTAAAGAATCCCTGGGGGAAGATTCAGGCCGCCCAGCATCCCGGTCAGATTGGACTTCATCGCCTCATCGGCACGCCGACCCGCTTCATTGAACGCTGCCGTCACCAGATCTTCCAGCATCTCCACGTCGGCCGGGCTGGAGCTCAGGCTCAACACTGCCGCAGGGTCTATCCTCAGCTGCAACACTTGCTTCTGCCCGTTCATCTTCACGGTTACGGCGCCTCCGCCAGAGGACGCTTCCACCACCGTCTGGTTAAGCTTCTCCTGCATCTGGTCCTGCATGTGGCGCGCCTGTTCCAGCATTTCCTGTATTTTTAAAGGATTCACAAACGACTCCGCATTCTAAGATTCACCCTTTGCCACGGGAATTATCTTTTGGGCCTTGTCTCAAATCGAGCACGCTACGCACTTCCGCATGGAAGAGCTCTTGCGCCTGCCGCACCAGCGGGTTGCCTAATGCGACTGCTTCAATGCTATCGCTCGACCACACTCTCGTGCCCCCGCGCGCCGGCTCTGTCCCTTCGCCCGGCACCACCGTCATCTTTTGCGATGCGCCCGCTCCACGCAGGGCCTCGCGCACGATCTTCCACGCTTCTCCATTCATGGTCAGGGCCAGCATGGTTTTCTTTACGCCGACCTCAACCTGAATCGCACCGTCTTCGTCCATCCTCCAGCGTCCGGCTCCAAGTAACGATGCAGCCGTGTTGTGTCCCTGCTCGTCGAGCGCGGAGGTGACGACATCACGCAAACGATCTAAGTTCATCTCGCCAGTCCCGGCGGGCGATGGCTCTGGAGCGGCCGGTATGGTGACCGGCTCGACGGCGGCCGGCGGCTCTTCGGCAAGCGCGGAGGAAACAACAGGCGTCCTTTCCGCAACTGCACTTTCCGGGTCGGTGCCCCCTAGCTTGCGCTGGCGGTCAGACTCGAAAGGGGAAGGCGGTTGGGGCTTTGCCGGCTCAACCGGAGCCGGCCGCGAAGCGGCTGGCGCGGTGGCTGCAGGCCTCTGGCTAACGCCGCTCCTGATAGCGCTACTACCGGTGCCCACCCCCGGGGGCGTACGTGCGGCTCCCGGCAGGCTGCTCAGAATCTGCTCCAGCGGCAACAGACGCTGCAGGTGGACCAGTTTCATCAGCCCCAACTCAAGGTGCAAACGCTGCTCTTGCCGGTAATTCAGCTCATCGAAGGTGCGCAGCATCACTTGCAGAAAGCGGGTGAGATCTTCTTCGCTAAAGAGCGTGGCCGAGCGCACCGCGCGGGCGCGCTCATCGCCGGAGATCTGCAGCAGCTCCGTCTGCTCGCCGCCGAGCTTGGCCATCAAGCAGTTGCGCAGGTAACGCACCAACTGCCGCGCCATTTGCGAGGGGCTATTCCCGGCATTCAGCAGCCGGTTGATCTCCTCCATCACGGCCGCGCTTTGACCCTCGCTGACGGCTTCCAGGATTCGTTCGAAAACGGCATCCGGCACCGTCCCCATCAGCTCCCGAATCTCGTTCCCGTCAAGCTTTGCCTTGCCCTCTACCATCGGCGCGCTGGCGATGGCCTGGTCCATGATGGAGAGCGCATCGCGCATGGAGCCATCGCCCGCCTCGGCAAGCAGGGCTAACGTCTGCGCGTCGGCTAGAATGCCTTCCTGGCTGGCGATCTGGGCCAGTTCCGCCACAATCTCATCGAACTTCACTGCGTGGAAACTGAAGTGCTGGCAGCGCGAACGAATGGTCTGGGGAATATCCTCCGGTTGGGTCGTCGCCATCATGAAGACGACGTGCTCCGGCGGTTCCTCCAGGGTCTTCAGCAGCGCATTGAAAGCCGCATCCGTGATCTGATGCGCCTCGTCGAGCAGATAAATCTTGTAGCGATCGCGCGCCGGAGCATAGCGAGCTGCGTCGCGCAACTCGCGAATCTCGTCGATGCCGCGGTTGGTGGCCGCGTCAATCTCGATCACGTCCA
>PLZN01000398.1 GCA_003152195.1 Acidobacteriaceae bacterium | reverse complement strand
GGCGAGACGGCGCAGATGCCCGGCTTCTACTCCGACGGGGAGTATGACCTGGCTGGCTTCATTGTCGGTGCCGTGGACCAGGAAAAGCTGATCACAGGCAGCGAAATCCAGGCCGGCGATGTGCTCATCGGTTTCCCTTCCACCGGCTTGCACACCAACGGCTATTCCCTGGCGCGCAAACTCTTTTTTGACGTCGCCGGCTACGCGCCCCATCAATAGGTGAACGACTTGAAGGACAAGGCCGGGGCGGCTCTGATGAAGGTGCATCGCAGCTATCTTGCGGTGATTAAGAAGCTGACCGCCGCCGACCTGGTGGTAGGCATGGCCCACATAACGGGAGGCGGCATAACGGAAAACCTGCCGCGCATCCTGCCCAAAACGATCTCCGCCGTGGTGGAAACCGGCGCATGGACGCCTCCTCCCGTCTTTGCCCACCTGCAACAATTGGGCAGCGTGGAGCAGGAAGAGATGCTGCGCACCTTCAACATGGGCATTGGGCTGATCGCGGCCGTTCCGGCGGAGAAGTTCCGGCGGGCCAAATCGATGCTTGACCGTGCCGGGGAAAAATTCTGCGTCATCGGCCGTACCGTGAAGGGTGACCGCAAGGTTATCTATACGTGACCCAAGGCAAGCCTTCGCCCCATCGTTTGGGGATCCTGCTTTCCGGCCGGGGATCTAACTTTCTTGCCATCGCTGAGGGAATCGCGCAGGGGCGCCTGACCGGTGCGGAGATTGCCGTCGTGATCTCGAACCGGCGCGATGCGCCTGGAATTGCAACCGCCCGAAGTGCAGGATTCGCGGCCGAGGTGATCGAGGCGCGGGGACGGCAACGCGCCGAGCATGATGCCGAGATCATCGCCTGTCTCCGGGAACACCAGGTCGATCTCGTCTGCCTCGCCGGCTACATGCGACTGTTATCCGCGGAGTTTGTGCGCGCCTTCCCGCAGCGCATTCTCAACATCCACCCTTCGCTGCTGCCGGCCTTTCCCGGTCTCGACGCGCAACGGCAGGCTCTCGCTTACGGGGTGACGGTCTCCGGCTGCACCGTGCACTTCGTTGATGAAGAGCCGGATCACGGCGTCATCGTTTTACAAAAGATCGTCCCGGTGCTTCCTGAAGACGACGAGCATACGCTGGTAGCGCGCATTCTCGCCCAGGAGCATGTGGCGTATGCCGAGGCAATCGCCCGCGTACTCTCCGGAATGTATTGCGTTGCCGGGAGGCGCTATGTGCCCGCCGCGGGCATGACGGGAACGCTGACCCGCTAGGCGGAAACCGAGTGGGCTTCACCCAGCGTGAGTTTGAGCGTCAGTTTCCGCGGTCCGCGGTAAAAGGTCACGGTGACCGTATCGCCCGCCTGATGCCGATCCATGATCTCGGAAATATCCTGTGGGTTGGTCACGCGGTCATCGTCGATGGCGACGATCAGATCGCCACCCAGGTAAATCGGTGTATTCCCCAGGTAGGCTTGCTGGGTGCCGCCCCGCAGTCCGGCGCGCTCTGCTGCTGCTCCGGGGACAACCTTCTGCACCAGCACGCCATAATCGGCCGGCAATCCGATCTGTTCCGCGAGGTCCGGCCCGATCGCCAGCGAGGCAATACCCAGCGAGGGCCGGCGTACCCGCCCGTACTTGGTGAAGTCCGACAGAATCGCCTTGATGCTGTCGACCGGGATGGCGAAGCCAATGCCGGAGTTTTGTTCCACGCCATTGCTCGCAATCAGCGTGTTCATGCCGATGACCTCACCGCGGGAGTTCAGCAGCGGTCCACCGGAATTGCCGGGGTTGATGGCGGCGTCGGTTTGCACCGCGTTCTCGATGGTTCCCCCCTGCGGCTCGCGCACCGAGCGGATGGAGCTGATGATTCCCGTCGTCATGGTACCGTTCAGCCCAAAGGGATTCCCGATGGCGTAGACATTCTGACCTACCTGCAGGTCACGCGATTCGGAAAGTACAGCCGGGGTGAGGTTGTTGGCGTCGATCTGCAGCAAGGCAAGATCGTGCGCCTTGTCCTGCAGAATAATCTGCGCCTTGTACTTGTGCTTGTCGCTGAGAGTTACCTCGACCTGCTGCGGATTTTCGATCACGTGGTAGTTGGTCAGGATGCGGCCGTCTTTGGTGAGGATGAACCCGGAACCCTGTGATTGCTGGGGCACGACCCCATAGAAAAAGTCGAAAGACAGTTGCGAGGAAGTGACGTTCACCACCGACGGCAACGCCCGCTTGTAAACCGCAATGCGATTGGCTTCCTCTGGTGTATAGGCCGGCTGTGCGTCCGCCACGGTCAACTCCAGCGGTGACTGGCGCCAGATTTTCGCTAGCGGCAGGCTGCGGGTCCCGCGGAAGTTGCTGTACGAGGTGAGATAGACAAAGGCGCCTACGAGCAAAACAATCAGGATGGCGGAGCGAGTCTTCATAGCAGGCTACTGTCTATTAGATCATTTCCATTGTTGCGTGGCTGCCGCGCGGGCCAAGGCAGAAACCGGAGGGACCTGCGGTTCGCGCTTTCGGCCGCAAAGAAACTGGCCGCCCCAAGATGCGAAATCCGTTCTATTGCGAGGCTTGCGTCAGCTCGCGGTAGATCTCTTCCACTACCCGGCGCGTCTCTTCCAGCGACCGCGTATTGTCGATGACGTAGTCGCAGCGGGCGGTTTTTTCCCGATCGGAAATTTGTGCCGCCATCCGCGCGCGGGCGTCCAGGGTCAACGCCGCTCGCCGGCTCTCCTGGTTCGCTTCCTGGCCGGCTTCGTGCCCTTCCTTCGCCATCATGCGCGAGACAAAGCGCGCAACCTTCACTTCCTCGGGCACGGTGACCAGGATCAATTTGTCGAATCGTTCCACCCACCCCGGCGCCGTGCCCCACTTTTTCACTTCGAAGATGAGTGCGGATTCCACGATCGCGACCCGTTTGGGGTCGGCGGCGAAGACACCGCGCATCCAGTCCTCTTCCGCTGCGACCACGGCGGGATGCACGATGTGGTTGAGCGCGCTGGCCTGATTATGTTGAAAGGCCAACTCGGCCAGCGCTTTGCGATCCAGCAAGCCATCGGCGCGTACCACGGCCCGGCCATAGGTCTGCACGATTGCTGCGTAGACCGGCTCCCCCGGCTGCATGAGCTGGCGGCCGAGCTGGTCCGCGGAAATCACGGCCGCGCCCAGCTCCTGGAAGATGCCGGCCACAGTGCTCTTGCCACTGCCTAGGCCGCCTGTTAATCCAACGCGGAGCATCCATCGCTCCTAAACTGGCAGCCCGCGCCGCAGCTTGGCGGCGCGCACGGTATTTGCCATCAGCATCGCAATCGTCAGCGGCCCAATGCCGCCGGGCACCGGCGTATAGGCCCCGGCCAACGCGAATGCGTTGGGATGCACATCGCCCACAATCGTGGAACCCTTCTGCAGGAACAACTCCTCGCGGCGAGCATCCCCGGCGAAGTACCGGTCGAACTCCGCCCGATCGGTAACCCGGTTGATGCCAGCGTCCAGAATCGTGACGCCCGGTTTCACCATGTCCGCGGTCACCAATGCCGGCTTGCCGATCGCCACCACCAGAATATCCGCACGCCGGGTGAACGATGGCAGATCGCGCGTCCGGGAATGGCACACCGTTACCGTCGCATTCTCCGCCAGCAGAAGGATCGCAGTAGGCTTTCCCACGATGTCGCTACGGCCAACCACCACCGCATTCTGTCCCGCGATCGGCAACTGGCTGCGCTTCAGGATTTCGATGATCCCCGCCGCCGTGCAAGGAACCAGGCCCGGTTGCCCGGTCTGCAACCGGCCTACGCTGACGGGATGAAAGCCATCTACGTCCTTGTCGGGACTCACC
Source organism: Acidobacteriaceae bacterium (assembly GCA_003152195.1). Classification (GTDB taxonomy): domain Bacteria; phylum Acidobacteriota; class Terriglobia; order Terriglobales; family Acidobacteriaceae; genus PALSA-350. The sequence continues at coordinate 9,134 of PLZN01000398.1, read as the reverse complement.
GCTTCGAGCAGCAGCTTGGCCTGGACCTGCGCCGGCAACGGCAGTTGAATGAGGATGCCGTCGATGTCCTGGCGCGCATTCAACTCGTGGACCAGGGCCAACATCTCTTCGGTGGTCACCGTCTCCGGCGGTGTAATCAGCTCGCTGAAAAGCCCAAGCGCCTCGCAGGTCTTCACCTTGCTGCGCACATAAATCTCCGAGGCGGGAACATGCCCTACCAGCACTGCCGCCAGCCCAGGCCTTATGCCTTGCAGCGCCAGCCGATCCACTTCCGCCCTGACCTCCGCCTTGATTTCGGCGGCGATCGCGGTTCCATCCAGAACTCTTGCCATGCATATCCTTCCTACTCCGCTCATGGTAAATGGCCGTTCTCTCTCGCCGTACCGGGGAAACGCTCTAGACTCGTGGAATGGCGCACCCCATTCTCTCCGAGATTCTGCTCAAGATCCTTGTTTGCCCGGTATGCCATGCGCCCGTCTCTGCTGGTCCAGACAATGCTTCGCATCAATGGCTGCATTGCAGTGGCTGTGGGCGCTACTATCCGGTCGAGGATGGCATTCCCGTTATGCTCGAGCACCGCGCGACGCCCGAACCTCCGCATGAGCCATGATCTCAACGCCGAGAACATAGCCGGAACCCCAGATCCCCCAACTACGTAACATTGATCGGGATGACAAATCTAAGACCTCGGGATGACAACTAAAATCGGTCGAAATGACAAATTTATGGAGGGAGCATAGGTGCTGAGGCAAGCGGAAGAGCGAGGTCACCGGGGCGCCAATATTGACAGGGACCGTGCCGGAGCAGGGATACATAATGTGCAGGACATCAACTTTTCTCCCCCTGCTTACCAGTCTTCATAAACTGCAGTCTATTTGGTATACGAAGCTGATGAGGAGAGGCGGGACGAGAGGGAAAGATACCGACGATGGTGCATGCAAGCTAGGCGCGGATTTGGGAGTAATGACGCTATAGAGTTACCCTTAGGGTTTTCATTTTGGGTCATTCTTTCCCAGAATCGATGTGTTGCGCAGAAATCTGCAATTGCATGCGTCGCCTTCCTCGCCGAAATGAATCCAGCATCCGATACATCCAGCAGAGCGTTCCAGCATCAAAGGAGTAGATCGTGGGCGTAGTTGCTCCGGTCTGGTTCTCCCACTTCGTACGCAGGGCGCTCAGCGCAACGGAATAGTGTGGTTGCGGGTTCATATAAGTAGGAAGACACGAAACTAGCCAGTTTTCTGCCTGAGATCGAATGCACGACTGCGCTACGCTCGCCCGGTGAAACGGCAATAGGGTTGTTTCCGCAGTCTTTTTCGAGCAGATGTCGAAGGAAAATGATGTAAATCATGCCTGGGCCTCAGAGTGCAACGAGGTGAGAGAGGAAAATCACAAGATGTCTGCAACCGCCAAAATCGAAAAATTTTCCGCACGTGAGTTGTTGAACCTGCGCAACGAACTCCTGCAATCGGGGATCGATTCGTGGCAGGCAGCCGAGGTTCTCAGCGGCTTTCTCACCGGACGCGGATACGGTGTAAGCGCAGAGCATGCGCGCAACGCCATCATGCGCCTTGAAGGCATGGGCTGCAATCTCGATTGCATGCAAGAAGAGCTGGAGAATCTGGCCTTCGTCATGTAGCCGCCGGGGCCTCGCTTTGGACCCCCTGGCCGGCGTCGTTCTGTTCTTCTGACCTGTTTATCTGTCTTGCTTCCCGGCGATTGACCTTTGGCGCATCATCCCCCCTATTTTGGGCACAGATGCGCCAACCGCCGCCTGAAGCGATCAATAGTTGGTCGAAGCCTGGCAACAAGAGCTTCCTGGTTTTACAACCCCCCAAAAAAAAAGATCGCCAACTGCATTCCGGCGGCCCTCCGTTTGCGTATATGCGAGTAACGCGACTGGCTGGAGGTTGGGTGGCAGGGAGCACACTCGAGTTTCGAGAGATCGTGGAAGCGCATCAAGCGCGCGTCTACAGCATCGCGTACCGCATCCTCGGCGATCGTGGAACGGCGGAAGAAGTGGCGCAAGATGTCTTCCTGGAGTTGTACCGGGCTATCAGCGGCATCGTGTCGGACGAGCACCTGACCGCATGGTTGCGCCGGGTCGCCGTGCATCGCGCAACCGATGCGCTGCGCCGCCGGCCGCGCGCCCTGTACGGCGCTGCCGAGTTTGGGGACTGGATGGCTAAACTGTCGCATGAAGCAGCATCCTTTGCCTTGGCCTCGGAGGTGGAAAAGCTGTTGCTGACGCTCCCTCCCACGCAGAGGGCGGTTGTTCTGCTGCGCTATCAGGAGGACCTGGCGCCACCGGAAATCGCGCAAGTGCTCGCGATGCCATTGGCAACGGTCAAGAGCCACCTCCAACGGGCGCTCAAGTCTCTGCGGGCGGGAGCGCAAGACAGACTGAAGGAGTACACACGCCGTGGATGAACATGAAGAGTTGCAACGCCTGCTGCATCGAGAACTGCAGGCCCGCGAAGCGCCCGCAGGATTCTCTGCCCGCGTGATGGCTCTGCTGCCTCAGACGCCGCCCTCGGCCATACCTCAGACAACGCAGCGTTTTTGGCTGCCGGCGTTGCGCTGGACTGCGGCAGCACTCGCATTGATGGGAATCGCGGGCGGTGGTTATTGGGAGCATCAGCGGAGGGAGCGAATCGCGGGTGAGCGCGCGCGAGGCCAGGTCATCCTCGCGCTGCACATCAGTGCCGCCACACTCCATGACGTGCTGCACAAGGTAGTGAAAGACGCCAAAGGAGACGCAGAATGAAGAGGATTTCGGTTCTAACCGTACTGGTGTGGTGCCTGGTCGCGCTTGCCGCGGCCGCGCAGAGCATTACCCCGCCCTTTCCGGTCACACTCGAGAAGGAGTTGGCCGCTCGCGCCAGCAATTACACCGAAGTCTCTTTGGACAAGAAGATGCTGGCGTTCGCGGGCAAGTTCTTGAGCGCAGATGCTGATGACGTCGAGGTCAAGCAGATGCTTGCAACGCTCAACGGGGTTTACGTGCGCGAGTACAAATTCGACAAACCTGGACAGTACACAACGGCTGACCTCGAGCACATTCGGAGCCAGTTCAACGGTTCGGAGTGGTCTCCGATGGTCCGTGAGCGCTCGAAGAAGGGCGAAGGAGATTCGGACATTTACATAAAATTGGTCGACGGGAAGATGCAAGGAATGTTCGTGCTGGATGCGGGGCCGAACGACTTAAGCTTCGTGTACATCGACGGCGCCTTGAACTCCGCGGAGCTTTCCAAGTTGGACGGCAGCTTTGGGATCCCGAAAGGCGTTGCAAAACGGGCCGCAAAGGGGGGGAGCAAATGACGAAGCTTGGCTTTGCCTTGAGTGCGGCATTAGTGCTCGGGAGCGCCGCGGCCTATGCCTTCACCGGGGACCGTGACTTCGACGGCCTGGTGAGCGGAATCGCGCAATCGTATGACCTGCATGCAACGAAGATTCCGATGATGAGCATGGTGAGTCTGTGTGCGCGCGTCGCCACCCACGGGGGCGTCAAGGGTCTTCGCGTGGTCGAGTTTGACAACATTAAGATAAGCCCCGGCCTCCCCGATTTGACGGCTCTGGTCCACACGAGTCTGGGATCAGAGTGGGAACCCTTCGTCCAGGAACGTGACCGGCGAGGGGAGAGCCAATCCGTTATTTTCGTGCGACCGGCAGGTGAGGCGATGCGCATGGTGATCGCGGACTATGATCACGGGGAACTGGATGTCATCCGCATCGAATTGAGTGGGGATGCGCTTGCGCGATGGATGAAAAATCCACAGGCCGAAGCACACCCGGGAAGCGGCCGTGCGCCTGGGAGTCAGCCGTGACCATGGCAAGGGCCTATCAAGCCCGTGTATGGTTACAGACGGTGACAACTCCAGGCACGAGGGGCTACTGTGCACGATTTGAATCGTAGAAACTTTCTCAAGGTGGCAGGGGCGGCAGCAACGGCCCAAACGTTGCTCGGACCAAATATGCACATGCTGGCCGAGGTTCAAAGCGAACCTGCCAAGCCGGTTGCGGCGAACGATCATATCCAGATCGCGCTGATCGGGGCCGGTGGTCAGGGCCAGGGCGATACGAAAGTAGCGCTGGAGGTTCCAGGAGTAAAGCTCGTTGCCGTGGCGGATTGTTACACCGGCCGGCTCGACCACAGCAAGGAACTCTGGGGTGACGACATTTTTACCACCCGCGACTACGGTGAGATTCTGGCGCGCAAAGACATCGACGCCGTCATCGTTGGCACGCCCGACCATTGGCACAAGCAGGTCGCCGTAGACGCGATGAAGGCGGGCAAGGATGTCTATTGCGAGAAGCCGATGATCCATCTCTACGCCGATGGGCCGGAGATGATCGAGACCGCGCATAAGACGAAGCAGATCATCCAGGTCGGAAGCCAGCGCGTGAGCTCGGTCATTTATGCCAAAGCGAAGGAGTTGCTTGCCGCTGGCGCCATCGGCCAACTGAATATGGTGACCGCGCGTTGGGATCGCAACTCGTCGATCGGCGCCTGGAACTATACGGTGCCTCTGGATGCCTCGACCGAAACCTGTGACTGGCCACGCTTTCTGGGCACTGCGCCCAAGATTCCCTATAACGCCGAACACTTTTTCCAGTGGCGTAAGTGGAAGGCCTACGGAAGCGGTGTGGCTGGCGATCTCTTCGTCCACCTCTTCAGCGGAACCCACTTCATCACCGGGTCGCATGGGCCCACCCGCGCCATGGCAACCGGAGGTCTGCGCTTCTGGAAGGACGGCCGGGACGTGCCCGACGTGATGCTGGGCCTCTTTGATTATCCGGAGGGCTTCAATCTGAGTCTGCGCGTGAACTTCGTGGACGGAGGCGAAGAAAACGAAGGGCTGATCTTCACCGGCTCGGAAGGCACGATGGAGATAGCCGGCAACGCCGTCATCGTAAGCCGCGCGCCACTCGAGAAAGACCCCGGCTTAATGATTGGAACCTTCACCGATGCGATGCAAACGCGCATTCGTGAAGCGTACCTGGAAAAGTATCCGCTTACCCACCCCATGGGAGAGCCGCAGCTGGGATACGAGAAATACGAAGCCGCGCATGGATACAGCGACAGCTACGACCACTTCAGAAATTTCTTTGCGTCCGTTCGTTCGCGCCAACCGGTCGTGGAAGATGCGGTGTTTGGCTTCCGTGCGGCTGGAGCTGCACTGCTCAGCAACCTCAGCATGGACCGCGGCGCTGTTGTCCATTGGGATCCCGAAGCAATGAAACTGGTATGAAACAGGGCGGCGCCAGGCGATTCAAATCAACGCCCAGCTTCATGAGCAAGGGCCCTACCAGAAATAGCTAGCTTCCACCTTGGGAGTTCCCGGCTCGCCGTCGATGATCTGCGTGCTCAGGACAACCTCCATATTTTTCTTGTTGCCTGCACGCGTGGCGGCGCGCTCAAGCTGCGCCAGGTCGGCGGAATCGGTGAGGTATTCGGCCGCCACCCTGGTTCCTCCCCGAGCCACGCCGGCGGCCACGACTGCCAGCTTGCCGGTTGTGCTATCGGTAAAGCGCGCGACAATAGCGAAATCGCGATAGTTGTTGGTGGTCATCCGCTGCAGGCGATTGATCACCCAGCCCGGCTGAGAGGGTTGGGTGCTATCGACAATGCGGAATTCCGTCATCTCCGGATTGTTAGCGAAGTGGTAGCGCAAGGGCGCAGTGACCCGGAGGGTCCAGGCGTTGTCAAACGCGCCGATGAAAACCGTGGGCTCGTTACGCAAATCCGTGAGATCGGTTGCACCCTCACCTTTCAAGCTGTACTTCTTCCCGTTGGATTGCAGGAGACCCGCCACCCGGACGATCGGGTTCAAGTCGTCAATGACAATGGCAGTCAAATTGTCTTGCAGCACGGTCTGGTGGGATGGATCCGCGGCGTCGCGCTGGGTGATGGTGGAGTAGTGGCTTTGGTCGGGCACGCAGAAGAGCACGGGCTCGTTGGTGTTTACCAACGGACCCCAAAAGAAGTCGAACGGAGAGCGTTGCGCCGAATGCCACAGAAACGCTGCCCCTGCGCATAAGAAGACAGCGATGAGCGCGGCAGCGGTAGCCGGTCGCCAGGACCATCGCCGCGTCCGGATCGGTCCGATTTCTACCTTCAAGGGCTCATCGGGAACGGATGGAGTTGGGGACGGAGCACTCGCCGTTTGCGTGCGACCGTTTTCCTTGGCGGTCTGCGGCCAGTGGAACTGAGGAACATAGGAGCCGGAGGGAAGCGAGAGGCGTAGCTCTGTCTCGTGGCCGGGCTCTTGATAATACTGCGCGATGCGCTTGCGGATCTCGGTCGCCGTCACCCGGACGATCGTGCCGAACTCCACCGTTAAAATCAACAGCGCGCAGAATGGGGTTCTGCGAAGCGCTGTCAGCGATGCCGGGGGGCGGTACTCCTTCACCCAGTTGCCGCCGGCTACATACACCCTGACAATCCAGGCAAATGGCTTCGAGGGTTACACGCAGACGGGCATCGTGCTCGACTCCGGACGGTCGGCAACCCAGAACGTGACCCTCGTGGTGGGGGCTACGACTCAGCAGGTTGTCGTCAATGCGCAGGCCTCTCAGCTCAACACGGACAATGCCAACATTTCTGCGGACATCGACTCGAAGCAGGTCGTGGAATTGCCGCTGAATCTGCGCAACGTCTTTGGCCTTGCCACCCTCAACTCATCTGTCAACAATAACTCCGAGGGGCAGCAGTTATTGGGCGGCGGCAGCAACGGCACCGATGACGCGGACCAGGACATCTCCTTCCTGAACTTCGCCGGAGGCTTCTTTGGGACCTCAGCTTATCTGCTCGATGGCGTCTGGGATACGGATCCGGAGTGGGGCGCAGTAGACTATGTGCCTTCCGTCGATGCTGTCCAGGAATTCAAGGTGCAAAACAATTCCTTCACCGCTCAGTATGGCTGGAGCACCGGCAACGTTGTCAACGTCGTAACCAAGTCGGGAACGAACTCGTTCCATGGCGATGCCTACGAGTTCTATCGCAACGACGTGCTCGACGCCAACTCCTGGTTTAACAATCATAATGGCGTTTCTCGCCAGGACTTTGACCGGAATCAGTTTGGCGCATCGGCCGGCGGCCCGCTCTATATCCCGCATTTCTACAAACAGCGGGAAAAGACCTGTTGGTCGGGGCATGGCCTATCTCGACCATGTGGAAGAGGACGCTCGCAAGTTGTCGACGGAAGGACGGAACTCTTCTTATGCGGAGGCGCTCTATGCCGAGTCGATGGCCCGCCAATCGAGATACATCGAGGCGACGGATTCTCTTAAGAAAGCGATTGCCGCCCGCCCGCAGCCTCCCTGCCTGCATGCGGAATTCGGATTTATGTACTTGAATCAGCAAAAACTCGAGGATGCAGAATCGGAATTCAAAGCCGAGCGTCAAGCGAACGGAGGGTGCGGGATTGCGGCTCTTGGAGAAGCGAGGCTGCACGTCGAGGAGGGTAACAATCCAGAAGCGCTGGCTTTGGTACAGGGGTTGTGGAAACAGGACCCGGGACTTGTTCGCGCCACTGCTTCGCTCCTTGTCGAGGGATTATCCCAATCCCGGGCAGCGAGCTTTGCGGAGTTCCTCGCGCAAGAGCACGCTTCTGGGGAAATAGAAATAGATTTGTATCAGTTATTGTACGTGGTGTCGGCTGGGAGGCCGGAATCCTCTGAAGCTGCCAGCCGCGACAGCGCAGAAAAGCCGTACGCGGCGGGGCGGTATGGGCAATGCGCAGCAACGCTGGAAGAAAATCTTCCAAAACGGAGCGAAAGTGAATTGCTGCTGCTTTCGGCTTGCGCTTATTTTTCTGGCGATTACGCGCTCGCATCGAGCGCGAGCGACGCATTGTCCACCCGGCCGGCCCACTCACTGGGAGGGCTCTATTGGTCCATCAAAGCGGATGAGATGTTGGCGCTTCAAGCGTTGGCTCACTTTGAGCAGATGGCGCCGAACTCCGCGCCAAGTCATATTCTGCTCGGGGATATGTACCGGCAACGGCAGCGATACGACGACGCTCAAACGCAATACAAGCTGGCGTTGGAAATCTCTCCCGCGGATCATGCCGCGCTGCTTGGTCTCGCCTACGCATACTACGGCAATGCGAACATCGACGCCACGATTGCGACAGCCAAGAGCGCACTGGTCGGGAGCCCGAGCGATCCGGAATTGAATTTGCTCATGGGCGAGGCGCTGATTTCGCGCCACGGCTTTGCTGGTGCCGAGCCATTCCTTCAGAAGGGGCTTGCCGCCAAACCGCAGATGCTGCCACACGTTCACGCGTTGTTAGGCACAGTCTATGCCGAGACCGGAAGAACCCAGGACGCGATAGCCCAACTGGAGATGGGGCTTGCCGCCGATCGCGATGGCAGCACCTACTACAAGCTTGCTCGCATGTATCGCAAGGCCGGCGACACCAAAAGAGCAGATGCAGCCATGCAGCAAGTGAAGCTGTTGGAGCAGCAAAGGCGAAAGGGAGCGGTCATTGCGCTCGAAGATTCTGGCCAACCTGCAGAGGGAGATCCATAGAACCCCATGCCTTGATCTTTCTCTGCGGAGAGCGCAACAAATCTGGGGGTGGGCCCCATCCTTGACGGGCTTTTTCCGGCAACGGTGGGAAGCCAAGAATCTCGATGTCCAGCCTTGAACCAACGAACGAATCTAAAGGATGGGGGACTTCCGCATCTGGTGCACTGTCATTGCTCGGAATTGTAGTGTTGTTAATTCGCAAACTAACTTTGTCATCCCGACCGTAGCGTAGCGAAGTGGAGGGACCTGCGGTTTCAACGATCTACGCTGCTTCCACGGTCTTCGAATGATGCTGCGAACTTCTGACTCACTGTACGAGCGAGCTTTAAGTGCCTAAAAACTTCAAGAAAGATGACTCCATTCAAGAATGAGAACCCGCAGCCCGTGGCCCCTCGGTGTAGTGTTTTATTCCTTTCTTTTTCTGAACTCGATGGTGCCAAGTCTTCTCGCCCAGTCCCGAGGAGGTAAGGAGACGCGTGCGAGTCGCTTCACTTCGCTGCCGAACGGAATAGAGATTCGCACAGCGGATGCGCGTGAGCAAATCACTGCGCTGCGTGACGATCTGTTGCGCGTGCGCATCGTGCGTAGCGGGCCGTTG
>PLZN01000624.1 GCA_003152195.1 Acidobacteriaceae bacterium | reverse complement strand
GTTGTCGATGAACAGCAGCGTGTCGCCGCCTTGTTCGTCGCGGAAGTATTCGGCAATGGTTAGGGCCGTCAGAGCGACACGCAGCCGGGCCCCCGGTGGCTCGGTCATCTGACCGTAGACCAGCGCCGCTTTCGACTTCTCGCGGTCTTTCGAATTAATGACACCGGATTCTTCAAACTCATTCCACAGATCGGTTCCCTCACGAGTGCGCTCGCCCACTCNNTGGCGACATTGTTGATCAATTCCTGGATGATGACCGTTTTACCGACCCCAGCTCCCCCGAAGAGACCAATCTTCCCACCCTTCAAAAACGGCTGGATCAGATCGATGACCTTCACTCCAGTCTCAAACATCTCTTCTCCGGTCGCTTGCTCCTCGAAGGAGGGAGCGGCGCGGTGGATTGGCCATCTTTCCTTTGCGTTGACCGGCCCCAATTCGTCCACCGGCTCACCAATCACATTAAGGATGCGGCCGAGCGTCGCAATGCCCACCGGGACAGTAATCTGTGAGCCGGTATCGATGCACTTCATTCCCCGGACCATGCCTTCTGTCGATTCCATTGCCACGCAACGGACGCGCCCTTCGCCAATGTGCTGCTCGACTTCTAAAATGACGTTGATGGGCCGCGGAACATCGAAGCCGTCGCTGGTCACGCGCAGCGCCTGGTAAATCGAAGGCATCGTCGCTTCTTCGAATTGCACGTCGACCGCCGGGCCGGAAATCTGCACAACCTTGCCTATGTTCTCTGCCATAAATCTCTTTCCTTCGAGCAATCAAACAGTTGATCTAAACCATGGACTGAATCTCGGCGCGCCGGCGCGCGTCTCGCTCTTACAGCGCCGCCGCACCGCTGACAATCTCGATAATCTCTTTGGTGATCGCAGCCTGGCGCACCCGGTTCATGGTGAGCGTTAGCGAATCGATCATCTCGGAGGCGTTACTTGTGGCCGAATCCATAGCCGTCATGCGCGCGGCCTGCTCCGCGGCGGTGGACTCGATCAGCGCGTGATAGATCTGCGTGGTGACATATTGCCGCAGCAGGCCGTCCAGAAGCACCCGAGGTGGCTGGTCGTAGATGTAGTCCACTTCCGCGGTGCCGAAAGTCTTCGCCTCCCGGTCAGCCTCGGCCGTGTCCGCCTCTTTGAGGCTTATACCCGCGGAAGCCGCGGCCAACGCCGCCTGCTCGCGCTCCTCCTGGGTCATCTCCACCGCTTGTTCAATCGATCGCTCTCCTACCTCCAGGATGGGCAGAATACGCTCCACTACCACCCGTTGGGCAATCACGGACTTAAATTCGTTATAGACCAGGTAGACTGCGTCGACCTCCTGTTCCACATAACGATGGACAACCTCGCGGCCCAACTCGGCCACCTGGTCAAAGCTTGGCTTGTCCAACATACCGGGATAATCGCCCGCTACCTCGATCCGGTCCTTGCGTTCGCCCCGGCGCTTTTCTTCCGCCGGGTGGCTGGTATCGGTTGACACGCGCTCCTGGTCGTCGGGGTCGTCCGGTTCAACCTCTTTCTCTACGAAGGTCGCCGCCCCGTAGCGGCGACGAAACAGATCCCGCCCTTTGCGGCCGATGGCAGCGATGTCGATTTGCTCCTCAGCCTTCTCGCCGATAAAACGGAAAGCCGCCTTGGTGATGTTCCCGTTGAACGCGCCCGCGAATCCCTTATCGCCAGAGACGACAATCAGCAGCGCTTGCTTCTCCTCCCGTGCCAGCAACAAGGGGTGGCGAACTTCTCCAGTAGCCGGATCGTATAAATCAATGCGACGCATCAGCGAACCGATGACGCTGGCCAGCATGGTGGCATAGGGACGCGCGGAGACGGCGCGTTCCTGCGCACGGCGCAGCTTGNNCGTAGGGCCGCGCGTTCATGATGCGTTCCTGCGCACGGCGCAGCTTGGCTGCGGCAATCATCTTCATTGCTTTGGTGATCTGGCGCGTGCTTTTCACGCTGCGAATGCGCCGCCGTAAATCAAGAACATTTGCCATGGTTGGTTGGTGCTTCTCTTTCCCGTTCTGCTCCAGCGCAGCCGAGCCGCTCTCAAGTACGTGGGCTCGCTATGCGGTTTTCTTCTCGTCTTGTGAAAGCGGCTTCACCGACGATTCTTGCAGCCGCGCATCGCGATGCTCGGCAAGAAAATTCGCCTTGTATTCGTCCAGGGCTGTCTTGATGCGGTTCTTCAAATCATCGTCGAGCGCCTTGCGGGAGACAATATCCTTCAGCAACTCAGACTGTGCCGAATCCAGATAGGGATAAAGCCCGGCTTCAAAGGCGTGGATTTCCTCAACCTTCAGGTCGTCGAGAAAGCCGTTGGTGCCGGCGTAGATGACGATGATCTGCTTCTCCGTTGACAAAGGAGAAAACTGCGGCTGTTTCAAAATCTCTGTAAGCCGCTGGCCGCGGTTGAGCTGATTTTGCGTAACCTTGTCCAGGTCGCTGCCGAATTGCGCGAATGCGGCAAGCTCTCTGAACTGCGCCAGGTCAAGCTTCAAGGTTCCCGCCACCTGGCGCATTGCCTTGATTTGGGCACTGCCGCCGACACGGCTGACGGAAAGGCCCACGTTCACCGCCGGGCGAACGCCGGAGTTGAATAGGTCCGTTTCCAGGTAGATCTGCCCGTCGGTAATGGAGATGACGTTCGTAGGAATGTACGCGGAGACATCGCCGGCCTGGGTCTCGATGATGGGCAGCGCGGTCAGCGACCCCCCGCCCTTCGCATCGCTCATCTTGGCCGAGCGCTCCAGCAGGCGCGAGTGCAGGTAGAAAACGTCGCCGGGATAAGCCTCACGGCCGGGAGGACGGCGCAGCAGCAGCGAAATCTCACGATAGGCCGTGGCGTGCTTGGAGAGGTCGTCATAGATGATGAGCGCGTGGCGGCCGCGATCCCGGAAATACTCGCCCATGCTGGTGGCGGCATACGGGGCCAGGTATTGCATCGGCGCCGGCTCGGAGGCCGATGCCGAAACCACAATGGTGTAGTCCATTGCCCCATATTCCGCCAGGGTCTGCACCACCTGGGCAACGGAAGATCGCTTCTGCCCGATCGCGCAGTAAATGCAGATCAGGTTGTTCTTGGCGCTATTGATGATGGTGTCGAGCGCTACCNNGCCGAGAGCGTTGACCACGCGGCCGATAAGCCCGTCACCCACCGGAACGCTCATGATTTCGCCGCTGCGTTTTACCTGGTCGCCTTCGCGCAGGATGGTGTAATCGCCCAAAATGACGCAGCCGACCTGGTCCTCGTCGAGGTTCATCGCCAGGCCTTCCACGCCCTTGGGAAACCTCAGCATCTCCCCCGCCATGGCCTTGTCCAGGCCGTGGATGCGGGCAATCCCGTCGCCGAGCGAAATAATCGTCCCTACTTCATCGACGCCGATCTCTGCATCGTAGTTTTGAATCTGCTCCTTCAGGAGCTGCGTGATCTCGTCTGCCTTGGTCTGCGCCATACTTTCTTCCCGTCAATTCTCGATTTCTTGTGGCCGCCCCGGCGCACTTGGTTGCAAACTCATTTGCCGCTGGCCCCTCGGCTCCCGCATCGCTTTCTTGGACAGGTGGCGATGCTACCGGGCACTGGAAATGCGCTCTAGCTGGACACCAGGCGCTCCTTCAAACGCTCTAATCGGCCTCTTACCGAGCCATCGTAAATCGTGCTTCCGATCTGCACGATCGCTCCGCCGATCAGCGACTTGTCCTCGCGGAATGTGGCGTTGACCCTCATCCCGGCCAGCTTTGTGACCTGCCGCTCCAGCTCTGCCCGCTCCTGGTCTTTGAGGGGGCGTGCCGTCACCACTGCGGCATCGGATATGGACAACCGCCGGTTCATCTCCGACCGGTACTCCTGCAAAATCTCGCTCAGCGCGGAAAGCCGTTCGTGCCTGATCAGAACCGCCAGGAAATTTCTCACTTGGATGCCGCAGCCCACCCGGGCGTTAACTGCGTCAAGAATGGACAGCCTCTTCCGCGTAGGGATGGAAGGGTTCAGAAGAAGCTCTCTGAGGTCCTTGCTGCCTGCGAACGTGGCCGCAAAATCTCCCAGCTGCTGCTCAACCTGTGAGGTGTTCAACTTGGCGTCCAGGACCACATCGGCCAAGGCGCGCGCATAACGGGCGGCGAAGACAGACATCAGTTTTTCCCCCCGCCACGGGTTTGCCGGCCAAGGCTCTCCGCGAACTCCCTCACCAGGCCGCGGTCATCCTCGTCTGTCAACGCTATTCTCTTCGCTGCACGATCCACGGCCAACTCCGCGGCAAACCGCCGCAGATCCCGCTTGGCGGAGCTTGCCGCCGCGGCAATTTCCTGTCCCGCCGCCTCGACGATTCGCCGCCGCTCCGCTTCGATTGAGGCCTTAATACGGGCTTCGTCCTCCAGGCTATCCTTCTCCGCCTGCTTGCTGATCGCCGCAATCTCCTCATCCAGACGGGAAAGCCTTTGTTCGATCGCGGCCAGGCGCTGACGGGACTGCTCGGTGGCCGTCCGCGCATCCGTCAGCCGGTGCTGGATCGTCTCCCGGTTTGACCGGAAGGTTTTGGGCAGGTACTTCAGCAGCGCGAACAGAATGGCACCCGCGAGGATCGCGAAGTTCAGGTATTCAAACAAACGCGCCGAAGCTTCCTTGCCAAGATGCAGCCAGCGCCCCAGCCACTTTACCGAGGCAGAATGGCGATAGACATCGTTACCGGATTCCTGATCCTCGATGTAGACGCCCTGCTGCGCGTCGGATGCAGCACCTGCTGCCGTGCCAGCGTGCCTGGCCGGTTCAGGGGCATCACCGCTCCGCGCCCGCAAGGCCCACGATGCCGTCCCGGTCAATCCCAGAGCGCCGCACAGAAGAAAAACTAGGAAGAAAAAGAGGAACCGGGAATCCTTCAACTGACTCTCCCCACGGTTGCACGGCCCTTAGGAAGGATGGCTCGGAGAATCTCACCGGCAAGCTCTTCGATAGAGTCTTCCATGGTGTGGCGCGTGGCATCGGCCTGCGCCTGCAAGGCCAACTTTGCTTCTACGACCTGCCGCCGGGCAGCTTCCTGGGCGTCCGCCATGGCGCTCTCCCGTTCACGATTCCACTGTTGCTGCCGTTGTTGCCGCGCCTGGAAGATTTTCAAGCGCGCAGCCCGCAGACGGGCCTCATACTCCTGGGCCTTTGCGGCCGCAGCCGCAGCGGCGGCACTGGCCTGCTCCATAGCCCCATCGGTCCGCGCCCGCCGTTCGCTCAGTACTCGGGTCAAAGGTCCGTAGACCAAAAAACGGTACAGAACAAGTATGAAAAGAAAGAGGAAAATGGTCGGCACGGAGCCGAGCAGTAGTCCTTCGAGTTGGTGTAAGGTCTCGTCCATGCCAAATATTCAGTATATGCGGTAGATGTTACGGAGGGTCGGTAGTGTCAGCCGGGACCTTTGTTTGTAACAGAGGGGAAATTTGGGTGTCAACCTTCATCGTTGCCAGGATCCCGGAGGATTTACCTTGTTAGCGCCTTTCGCCACTACCGAGGTAGTAAGAGAGGTTATTTTCGCGTTAGTTTTTTGCGTCCTATCGTGTGACCTGCGGTTTCTTCTCCACGTTTTGCCCANNGGCCAGGGTCTTCCGGAACATTTTTCCTTTGCGACGCCGGCCGTTACCGGCGTATACTTTCGTTACTACCTCGACCCGCATCAGGGTCAGACGGGGCCGGTCTCGTGGGAAGTCGCTCCGCTCCCACCCCAACCGGCCCGTCCCTACGTTTAGCCCTATTTTCGAGTGCGACGATACTGGCGATAGCGCCCCAGCAATGAGGCTGGTCCGGAAACCGCCAGATGGACGAAATCCCCTGAAAACTCCCGTTTCAGGATCAATGCGCCTGCATCGAGTGCCGCCAACACCGCCCCTTCCTGCTGCGGAACCATGAACTTCTCCTCCACGATCGGATCGACCGTGAGCGCCCGATCCATAAGCTCAAGCAGTTGCGCGATTCCCTCGCCCGTTCGGGCTGAGACGTACACAGACCACTCATCGACCAAATTTGCCGCTCGCTCTTCTGGCGGCAACAAATCCGTCTTGTTCAGAACGGAGATCATCGGCTTGCCCAGCGCACCCAGTTCGGCGAGCACTTTTTCCACTTCCGCCTTCTGTTGTTCGCGCTGCGCGCTGGAGCAATCCTGCACGTGCAGAAGCACTTCTGCCTTTTCCACCTCTTCGAGCGTAGCCCGGAAGGAAGTGATCAGGGTGTGGGGCAGATTGCGGATGAAGCCGACCGTGTNNCTTGCCCGCGTTGGTGTAGCCGACCAGGGCGATCGTAGGCACCGGGACCGATGCGCGCCGGTGGCGCTGCTGCGTGCGCACTCGGCGGACCGCATCCAACTCTCGCTTGAGTTGCAACAGCCTGCGTTGGATCTTGCGCCGGTCGGTCTCCAGCTGCGTTTCTCCCGGTCCGCGCGTTCCGATCCCGCCTCCCAGTTGGGACATCGCTGCTCCCCGTCCGGCAAGCCTGGGCAACATGTACTCAAGTTGCGCCAGCTCTACCTGGAGCTGGCCCTCGCGACTGCGCGCGTGGCGGGCAAAGATATCTAGAATCAGCTGGGTGCGATCGACAACACGGGCGGGCAACGCCTGTTCGAGGTTTCTGAGCTGGGTGGGCGTCAGGTCGTGGTCGAAGAGGATAAGCGTGGCCCCGGCCGATTCCGCGACTGCGGCAATCTCTATGACCTTGCCTTTGCCTACCAGCGTTGCAGGATCGGGCTTGGGTCTGCGCTGTAGCACTTCGCCGACAATTTGGGCGCCGGCTCCGGCGACCAACTCGCGAAATTCCGAAAAGGCCGCGCTGCTATCGACAGCCGAGCCGTGATGTCCTTCGGTGAGGGTAGGTGCTATTCCACCGGGCCCGTCGCCGGCCTTGCTGGAAAGCTGCGCAGCTTCCCGTGCGAGAATTGCGGAGCGCGGTAGCGGGTGCGTCCGGGAAACCCAATCGACACCGACAAGAAGCGCACGATCCGCCTCCCCCCCCGTGCTTTTCAGGAGAACCTCATTTGCGAAGTGCATCCCAACCAACGCCAAGCAGTAAGGCGCGACGCCCGCCAGAGGCCGTGGCACGCGACGAAGCGCGGCACGGCCTCTGGTGAGGTTCCATTCGCATTTCCCGGTCGAGCAGGCTGCTAGCCTTCCGCCACCGCGCTGTCGGGGTGCGCAGACAGCCCCCCCGGCCCTGGAGCGCTCGCAGGAGGGTGGCCGATGCCAGTACTCGGACGATGATCGCTGTGCAGCACAGACCGGGTGCTCACAACCGTCGAGATGGCATGCTTGAAGATCAGCTGTTCTTGACTGTTGTTCTCAAGCAAGACGGAATACTTGTCAAAGGAGCGTATTTTGCCTGTGAGTTTGACTCCGCTGACCAGGTATATCGTGATCGGAGTCTTATCTTTCCGGACCGTATTGAGAAACGTGTCCTGAATGTTCTGTGCCGGCTTATTGTCCATGTGCCGATCTCCCTTTCTACGAAGGTCGAAATGCGTTGTGGAAAAATGCTCAAGCTCTTGCAGCTACTTCAAAGTTCGGATCTGAGCCCGAACGCGCATAACTCGTGCTACTCAAAGTTTACACGCCTTCCCGGGTTGCGCCGAACCAAGGATGACTGCCGGCGTAAATCGATGTTCACGTCGCCATGTGACCTTCTGAGCAGATTGTTAGATGCATTCTAGCGGCGAGCAGGCTATCCCATAGGCAGTGCTAACATTACGAACGTGGCAGACAGGACGGAAACGACCCCCGGATTTCCTGCTGCGCGGCACCACCCTTGGCCCCGTGTGCGGCTTTCTAATAAGAAACAAACCCGTTTTCATGCCGCGGTGGGTGGGCAACGCCGGTGGACGACTGAAAAGAAACAAGTTCTGGATTAAGCCGCCATTGGTGTTTGGCACGGCAGGAAGCACCCGAAGATTTGTTGCGCTTTCCGCCGAGGACAAGAAATGCCCCGTTTCATACTCTGCGGGTCGGCAACGCCGGTGTATGACTTTAAGGAAAGCCGCATGAAGTCCCCTGATTTCACCAAGCCCCGACAGGAGATCCTGGGCGCTGACGGTTCCCCATCCGGGGCTGCCCGGAACGCAGGGGCAGGCGGTCTCCCTTCCAGCCCACCGAACCTGAGCACACCAAGCCTGAGAGTGCCAATTTTGGACCTCTCTCGCGAATATCACGCCATCGGGCCTATGCTCCTTAGGGCGGTGGAAGCCGTCTTTTTATCGCAGAATTTCATTATGGGCGCCCAGGTCACGGAGTTTGAGCACGCGGCCGCGAAAAAATGCGGCGTGGCCCACGCGATCGGCTGCTCTTCCGGCACAGATGCCTTGTGGCTGGCGCTTGCCGGAGCCGGCATCGGTCCGGGCGATGCGGTCATCACTTCCACATTCAGCTTTTTCGCCACTGTCAGCGCCATCCTGCGCGCCGGAGCCAAGCCGGTACTCGCGGATATCGATCCGGAGACGTTCAACCTGGATCCCGCAGCCGCCAAGTCCTGCCTGGAGTCAGCCGCTGGGCCTGCTGTTCGGGCGATTCTGCCCGTTCACCTGTATGGCCAGCCCGCCGACTGGGACTGTTTCGCGGTTCTGAAGCAGGAGCACAACCTGGTACTGATCGAAGACGCGGCCCAGGCGTTCGGAGCCTGCTGGGATGGGCGCAAGGCAGGTGCTCTGGGAGACGCAGCCGCCTTCAGCTTCTACCCCACCAAGAACCTCAGCGCCGGCGGCGATGCCGGTATGCTAACCGCAACGGCGGAGACAATCGCCCAGCGCGCCCGGATCCTTCGCGTGCACGGAATGCGCCGTCGTTACGAGCATGAAGAAGTTGGATGGAACTGCCGCATGGACACCCTGCAAGCTGCGGTTCTCCTGGTGAAGCTTGGCTTCATCGATGATTGGAACGCGCAGCGGCGGGTCCTGGCCGAAAACTACCGGCTACTTTTCGAGCAGGCTGGCCTGATGGAGCCTGGACCTTATCCGCAGCACGGAGTGGTCCTTCCCAAGACACGTTCCAAGGCCACTCACGTCTTCCATCAATACGTCATCAGGGCTCGCCGCAGAGACCAACTTAAGAACTTCCTCCGCGATCGAGGAGTGGGGTCAGAGGTCTACTACCCCCTGGCTCTCCATCAGCAGCCGGCGTTGCGGAGCTTGGGATATCCGGCTGGAGCCTTTCCGGAGAGTGAGCGCGCCGCCGCGGAGGTACTGGCGCTGCCCATCTTCCCGCAACTCACCTTCCAGGAGCAAGAGATCGTCGTTGCCGCGGTCGCAGACTTCTTCAGCTGAATTGGCCGCACGATCTTAATGCCACAAGGAGGGACCTGCGGTTTCCTCTCAATGCCGCATAGAAACTGGGCGAGGAAAACCTCATTTTGAGCCCCGCCGGCGCGTAGCAGGCATCCCAATCTACCCGCCTTTTCCCGCTCCGGATCGATGATGATGATGCGCAGGTGCCCCGGTCGTCTTCGGCTGGATGGGAACCGGGGCGGAGCCCGGCGGCCCGGCGGCCGTGACTCGCTTCACCATGCCGGCTTCCAGTTGATAACTCAAGGTGGCGGTTTGGGCCGGACGTACGGCTCCGGTGAGCGCATCGACCTTGACCGCGTCACTCATGGCGACCGCAAAGGAGAATACGGGTAAAGACTGGCCGTTGCCGGCCTTGTCCTCGCTTACCGTGATCGGAAGATAGCCCTCGATATTGCGCTGCCGGTACGCCGTCTCATAGCGATGCTTTTTTATGTTCCAGGTAAAAACCCGCACCTGGTCGAAGTCGTAGGGAAGCCCGTCCTTGAAGGCGTTCGTCACGGAGACGTATTCAGGGACCAGCTTGTCAGGCAACGAGGACTCCGGGTCGTAGACTTTCGTCAGCACATAGGCGCCGACCATCTTCTGCCCCTCGGAATATCCACCGATCTCGTCGGGAACGTCCACATCCAGCCGGCGTGAGAGCAACCAGCCAACCTGCCCTTGGCTGTCTCGTACCAGCCACCAATCTTCCATCGGGATTGGAGGGGGGCCACCGGGGGGAAGCGCTTTTCCGCTGGCGCCCGCTTTTTTCGCCTTCGCGGTTTCCGTCGCCGGCCGGGGCGCCGTGAGAATGCCCTGGGGAGGTTCCGGCTTCGGCACGGAGGCACGTATCAATAACTGTAGTTTTTGATTCTCCGGCAGCAGATAAAAGCGGTCCGTTTCGCGACCGGGCTTCACGTGCAGGTAGAGATCGTCGCGCAGAACGGCAGTGGCCACCACTGGATCATGCGCGTGCTGTTGCTGGAGCGCGGCAAACTGGTCATAGGTCGACTGATCGATGACCATATGATCTTCGATCCAGCCCACCTCACCTTTGCTGGTCTTCGTTCGAAGGAAGCGGCGTCCGTGCTCGATTACTTCAAGCGGTTGTCCATTTGTAACCAGAGCGACGCGGTTCGATACCGCGGCCACCCGGTCTCTTAGATAGGTTTGCTTGGCTACAACATAGACCATTTCGGGCTTGAGATGCTCGCGTAAACGAGTGCAACCAGTCAGTGCGGTCATCAGAGCGACGCATATCGCGGAGCAAAAGAGGGAACGCGGGCCAGCTCGGCGGACGAGAGACAAGGCAGCAAACATATGAGAGGTAAAGTCTCCCTGTCAGCATTAGACCGGATTTCCCATCGCGATGCACCATCGAGATCACCTTAAAGAGGCTTTTCTCGATGAAAAGCAGCCCCACGCTCAGTGGGTACCGCATACCACCCATAGTAGGAAATCCAAGATCATTTTGTGCGGCGTAAATGGAAAGCCCCGCGCCCATCCATGACTTTCAAGCAGTGTCGCTCCAGCAGTCATCGATCGAAGCGCAGTTCTTCCTATCCTCGCCACGCGACACGCCTAAGGAGAATAGCTTTGGAGTTGTACGGCCGCTGGAAAAAACTGCACCGCTCCATCACTCGAAAGGTGCAGTCCCAATGAGTGGAACGCTGCGCTATTTCCTCGCTTACGCCAATATTGAAAATGCTCTAATGCGAGGCGGCGAGTGTCTGAGGGTTCGTAGGATCAGTGCCTGTGGTGGCAGTCGCGATGGGGTCGAGCTTTCCGTCCGTCGTTGCGTCGAATGAAAAAAGCTGCAGGTCGCTGTTATTGTTGGAACCGTTCGCGCCTGAATTGATCACGGCCACGTATTTCTTGGAATTGTCATTGATGAGAGCGATGGGCAACAGCCCTCCCGAACTGAAGGGCGATCCTGCAATCGCGGTCAGCTTGCCCGAGGCCGCAGTGAGCGTAAAGGCGCTGATGTTGTTGCTGCCTTTGTTGGCTGCGTAAACGTCGCTACCCGTCGCATCCATGGCCACTCCTGTAGTGCCCGTGCCGACGGCATAAGGCGAGCCGGAGACTTCATTGAGCGTGCCGTTGGTTCCAATACTCAATTCCCGCAGTCCGGTATTAATCTCGGCCACGAAGAGAAATGTGGAACCCGGATTACTCGCCAGCCCATAGTCAGCCGGACTTGTCGAAGTGCTGCGAGGCGGAAGAAAGGTGGGGGCAGTGCCGGTGCTCAGAGCGCCCCCGGTACCTAATGTCAGCACTTGCACGCCCAGCGAGCCCAGGGAGACGTAGACGAACGAGTTATTGGGGGTAATCAGCATACCGGTCGGCGTAACCACGGTCGGAGTGGCAGTCGTGCCGGTATAAAGGCCCAGAGGGGAACCGGTGAGCGCGGTCAACAGGCCGGTGGTGACGTCGATCTGGTAAATACCGATTGCCTGGGCTTGAAGCGAGGTCGAGATTCCGACTGCGAGCAGATAGTTGCCCGTGCTGTCCACCTGCATCGCCGTGGCAATCACGTCCTGCGCGGCGGCGTTGCCACTATTCTGAACCGTAATCGATCCATTGCTGTTGATCGCGTAGGCGTAGATGCCGTTGGTCGTTCCGGCGTACAGGAAAGTATTGGTGGGCGTCACCGCCAAGGATTGCGCTGCAACCCCGTTGTTGTAAGGCGAGCTGGGGAGAACCGAAAGGGCTCCACTGCTGCTGACGCCGAACCCGGCAATGTACGTGTTGTTTCCATTGCCGACATAAAGAAAGTCGCCCGTATTGACGGTGCCACCGCTGCTGGTCTGAGGAACGAAAAAATCGCACCCGGTCAGACCGAGAAGCAGCAAACAGCAAAGACCCTGTATTCGGCGCATGAATTTCCTTGCCTGTAGCCTGTCCTTCGTTCGGGAGCACATTCAAAGCACAAGACGGCCCGCCGTGGGCTTCCGCTCGGCGTGCCTCTGCATCTCTTCCGTAGCTGTAGACTCGGCAACAGCGCTCAACGCAGGCATTTCTCCCGTTGCGGTGTCGGTTACAAGATCGGCAATGTTTAGCTCTTCTTAATGGAAAAGCTGCACAGGCAGGCTCTCTTCGGTATACAGCCGCAAGCCTTTACAGAGGTATCACACCACCGTCCGCAGGAGCACCTGCAACTGCTCCATTATACTTTCTTGATGCATTCGTTAAGGCGAGCGCTTTTTTGCGCGATCTTGCTGGGTGTGACCGCTTGCCATTGCCAAATCGTGAAACCGTCCCGTGCAGGACTCTGCACCCCCTGCATCCAGGGGGACATGAGCTTCCTTGCTTCCGATGAACTCCACGGACGCGGCAGCGGCACCCGTGACGAGCATCTGGCCGCGCTCCATGTGGCATCGCTGTTCGCGGGTTTTGGGTTGGAGCCGGGGGGCGATCATGACAGCTTCCTGCAAAAGGCCCCGCTCCCCGTTCCTCTGCCGCCCCGCGCCGCCGGCCGCTTGACCGGCTTCGCGCAGGTGCCAAGAACGGAAACGTGGAACGTCGTGGGCATTCTGCGCGGCTCCGATCCCGTCGCCAGCAAGGACGCGATCCTGCTGACCGCGCATTTGGATCACCTCGGGATTGGCCCCGAGAAAAAAGGTGACCGGATTTATAACGGGGCCGATGACGATGCTTCCGGAACTACTGCGGTGATTGAGCTGGCGCGCGTGTTTGCCGGCGCTTCCCGCCCCCCGCGCACCCTGCTCTTCGTCCTCTTTGGTTCAGAAGAAATCGGAGGCTATGGGAATCGATACTTTCTTGACCATCCGCCGGTGCCCCTCAGCCGGATCGTTGCCAATCTGGAGTTCGAGATGATCGGCCGCCCCGACCCGGCCTTGCCGCGGGACGGTCTCTGGCTCACCGGTTTCGAGCGCAGCGATCTGGGCCCGGAGCTTGTACGCCATGGCGCCAGCCTGGTCGCCGATCCTCACCCGGCGCAGAAATTTTTTCAGCGTTCTGACAACTACAGCCTTGCCAGGCGGGGAATCATTGCCCAAACCGTCTCCAGCTTTGGGCTGCATGCCGACTACCATGAGCCGAGCGACGAAATCGACCGCATCGACTTCCCTCATATGACGCGAACCATCGCATCGATGGTGGAACCGATCGAGTGGCTTGCCCGGACCGCGTGGAAGCCGCAATGGCGGCCGAACGGAAGACCCTGAGCCGTCAGTAAGCTATGGCTTAACTTTTTGCCTGGCAGGCAGCGCAGCGGCCGAGGACGTCGATCGAGAATCGCTCAGCCAGAAAACCACCCGGCAATATCCCCGTCCTTTGTGGGAGGCCAAAGGCCTCCTCGTCGATGTCGCTGATGGATTTGCAAACAGTGCACACCAGATGGTGGTGTGACCGGCTGTTCAGTTCCACGCGGAGCGAGCCGTGGTGCAGGCTCACCTCGCGGAAGATGCCGCTTTTGAAAAAGAGATGAATATTCTTGTAAACAGTCGCCAGAGAAATCGACGGGATACGCCTTTTGACGCGCGCGTAAACTTCCTCCGGGCTGGGATGCCCGGGCATGCTCTTCAATGCTTCGAAGAGCACTTGGCGCTGGTGCGTCACCGTAATGCCATGCGTAGCGCACAGGTCGCGAAACTCTTGTGTCTCCAGCCGGTTCACTATGCTTAGCAGATAATAATACTTATTACCTGTCAATCGAGTGTAGTAGCCCTGCCGTTCCTGGCCGCGATAGCCGGATCAGCAACTGGTACAGCTACAATCTGCGCAGCCCCGTCATGGTCTCCCGTGGTCCTCAACTGCGGTTTCTTTTCTCCACCCTACGCGTCACCGGCCGCCTTACTTGCGCATCCTGCTCAAGCGGTACAAGACGCCGACGGAGATGGCAAATTCGTTCTGCGACTTGCCGCCGAAGCGAGTGACGAGGTAGTCCGGAGAGATGCGCAAGGAGAGTTTTGAGGAGCGGTTCAGGTCGAGTGAACCACCTGCTGCCATCGCTAGAGCCAGGCCATTGCTGAAGAGCCCCAGTTGAGGTCCGGTGACGCCCTGGTCCACGGCGGAGTCGAATATGCCGTAGGCGCCACCCACAAGGCCATGGAAAGTCAACGCGGCGTGTTCGTTCTTGGGGCCACGAATGGCCGGGCCGGCCATAAATTGGTGCTCGTAAACGAATGGGCCGTGTATGCCGTATGGATTCGGAAGGACGCCCTGCGTGCCATAGTAGCCGCGAACGTTGGCGGTCGCGCCGATACGCATCTTCAGCCACATCGTGCCCTGGACGTCAAAGCCGCCCAGGTTTGCTCCTGCGACAAGGTAGGGGCCGGAGTTGAAGTGTGACGAGGCAAAGCCACCATAGATATCGTATTTATTGCGATAATCCAGCTTCTGCAGCGTTTCGTTCTGGAGACTAGGTGCTTCCGGGATAGTTTTCGCAGGTGGAACCACCTGGGCGTCCGCTATGCTGCCCAGTAGCAACCCTATACTCAGCAACCCCATACCCAGAAGGACAACCGCGGTTCCCAACTTCCGCTCAGCAACACCAATTACCTTCAACCAAACCTCCGCAAACTCGACGCCGCGCTCCCCCGCAAGTAAAACGCCGGGATCGCATCATGGCCTTGAGCGGCTTCACAGTAGATGTAGACCGCACCCCGGATTTCCTGTGGAGCCTGGGGAGGCCACCGGACCGCACATTGCTCTCGGCTAGTGCCGCACTACAGGAAATCCGGGAAGCGAAAGACGTTTTCGTGGCTTTCTCCCAAAGAAAACCACATCTCACGATCTTTACCAGGCCACAGTAATTGTGAAACGACTCTAATCCCTAAGATACATTGCACTTCGCTTCCTGTCAGACGGCGGGGTCATTCCCCGCCGTCCCCACCCGGAGCAGAACCCGGATTTCCTGCTGCGTGACACCACCAACAATCGCGTATGCGGCTTTCTGTAAGGAAAGCCGCGCGAAGTTCGCCAACGCCACCAACCCCGACAGGAAATCCGGGTATGCGATAGCCTGACCATATGACTGCCAAGGCCAAGCTGGCCGAAAGCAACTTCGCATCCCTCGCTGACATGATGAGCGCCTACGCCGAGGAGGCTGTTCGAATGGCGTGGAGTGAACATCGCCAGCGACTCGACCTCAGTGAGTCCTCGGTCGATCTGCTGGAGAAGATCCTCGACGGCCAGTCGGCAGAAGACCTGGAGTTTCAGACGCGTCTCTGGGGCAGCTACTTCGGGGAGGTGATCCGCAGACGCTTTGCCGGCGAATGGGAGTTCTCGCAGTATCCCGGCGGAGGCGTCGCCGCTGTTCCCACCCTGTTGGTCCGCGGCTCGCGGCTCTATCCGCTCGTCAAGGTCTACCGCCGCCTGACCCTCGGCGAGGCAGAGAACCTCCCGGCGTTCTACAAAATGGTAACCGCCCGCCTGGGCGAACTGCCCCCGGTCAACTGATCAGTGCATCCCAATCAAGTTCATCTAAATGCGTGCCGGAGGCGTACTATGAACAGGCACGATAAGCGCGGCCACGGGCACATGGCTGCTGTGCGACAATAGATTTACCGGACCAGATTCCGGGGCCTGCTGGGTAGAAGAAGGATCTCATCCGGTAGATGCCAGGAGAAATCCCACATGGGCGAACTACTTACACCTACTCATCTCATCGTCGTTCTGGTGGTCGCACTTCTCATCTTCGGCCCGCGCAAGCTTCCTGAGCTTGGTAAGGGCTTGGGCGAGGGTCTGCGGGGCTTCAAAGACGCGATCAAGGGCACGCCGGATCCTGTCAAGCAGGACGCTCCTGCACCGAAGTCTGAAATTACGACCGAGGTCAAGTAGATCTGGTCCGCATTAAGTGCTTCCCTTCGCGCGAACGCTTTATCCTTGCAGAACGCCAATAGCCGGGCCGGTGGCACACCATCCTGGCCACCTTCGTCATTGCAGCCTGATGGCGGATGCCCCATCCCACGTCGATTCGCCGGGCTAGAGCTAGACAGGCTGCGGAACAACCCTATCAATGAAGGGTACGGGCTT
>PLZN01000510.1 GCA_003152195.1 Acidobacteriaceae bacterium | reverse complement strand
GCTCAGATCGAAGCCATACCACTCCGGCGGAATGGTCTCCCCAATCGCCCACACCGTCTCCGGGGCAAGGCTCTCGATGCGGCTAAGCCAAGGCTCGAAGCTCTGCCACCCGGTGACCCCGCGATAGACAGTGTTGTCAGCGTAGACGCCGCGCAGCGTAGCATCGACAAACTTCCAGTCGCCGCCATGAAAACAGTACCCCTGGTCGATGAAGGTCGCGCGGTAGAGCCGCTCCCGGCGGCTTTTCTGGAAGACAGCTTGCCTGCCGTTGATATTGCAGGTCCATTTGTCCAGCGCCAGGATGCCGGCAAATTCGCGCAGATTGCGCACCTCCAGCAGTTGCTGTTCGGGGAGATAATCGACCACCTGCCCGGGCATCAGGCCTCCGACCCATTGCGAGGCGAAGTGCAGCCCCGCCAGGCAGGGTTGCGCTCCCCCGCGGAGCTCGATGCACAGCTCGGGAGTGTTCCGGATGAGCCAATCGCTCACCTCGATCACGTCCGAGTAAGGGACTGTCAGCCCAATCGCGGCGCCCAGCCGGGTGGCCAGCAGCTCATTGGCCAGCACCCGGATATGCTGCGGGTTATTGCGAAATTTGACCACATAGAGATTGCCCTCGGAGGCGAGCATCAGGTGGCTCTGGGCTCCGCCCCGCATGCGTCGAATCTGCTGGATCGCGATCACTGCCACGGAGTCATCCTTGCGGCCGCTGTAAATAGCAGCATACTCGAACCGGCTGAGCTACCCCGGCCAAGGTTGGGCCCCCCGGATTCCTACGCAGCGGCGCCACCCTGGCCGCGCATGCAGTTCGCTGATCCCACCAAGCCCCTGGCTGGAATCCGGGGCCTGCCGGGTTCTGGTAGCATCGCCACGGAGGAAGCACATGGAACAGGCTGTCACTGCCCCGAATGGCTCGCGTAGCAAGGAAGATGTCGCTTTGGATTTGTTGAAGTTTGTCGCCGCGTCGGCGGGACTGGGACGGGGCACTTCGCCCGCCGCGGGCTTCGTCGCCGCCTCCGGTTCCAAGCCCGAAGAGCAGGTGAACCAGTTGCTTGCCCTCTACTCGAAATGCCTCGGCGCGGTTCAGGGAAAATGAGGGTGAGCCGCCCGGCGACAGACCTATGACCGGAGTAGATCGTAACCGCAGCCTGAGCGTAGCGGTCTTCGGCGCCGGCGTCTTTGGCCGCAATCATCTGCGCGTCTATCGCCAGCTGGAGCAGTCCGGCTTTGGGGTACGGCTGGCGGCGGTGGCGGATACCGATCCAGTGGCGGCAGAGATGCTGCGCCAGCAGGAAGATCTCCTGGTCTTCCGCTCGCCGGGAGAGTGCCTGGAGGCGTGCCGGGCCGGCAGACTGCGCCTGGACGCGGTTTCCATTTGCGTTCCCACTTCGGCGCATTACGCCGTCGCATCCCAGGCCTTGGCCCATGGTCTGGATATCCTGCTGGAAAAGCCCATCGCGGTCACCCTGGCCGAGGCCGACGCCCTGGTTGGGCAAGCGGCGGCCGCTGGGCGGATCCTCCAGGTGGGCTTGCTGGAGCGCTTCAACCCAGCGGTCACCGCGGCCGAGCCGTTGGTCAATGGACCGATGTTCTTCGAAGCCCATCGGCTCAGCGTCTTTAACCGCCGCGCTCTGGACGTCGACGTGGTGTTGGACCTGATGATCCACGATCTGGACATCGTGCTCAGCTTCGCCCGCTCTCCCGTGCGGCAGCTACATGCCGTGGGCTTGAGCATTTTGTCGCCCAAGGTCGACATCGCGAACGTGCGCGTCGAGTTTGTCTCCGGCTGTGTCGCCAACTTTACCGCCAGCCGCGTCAGCACGGAAACCGTGCGCAAGCTGCGCTTCTTCCAGCCGCACCAGTACGTTTCGATTGATTATGCACGGCAGGATGTGCTGTTGATCAACGTGGACAAGAACGCGTCCCTGGATGCAGAGGGCTCTCCTCCCAACCCGGGCCTGACCTTCAACAAGCCGGTGATCAAGACCGACGAACCGCTGCGTCTGGAAATTCTAGCCTTCCTGCATTCCGTCCGTAGCCGCACACCACCACAGGTGAATGCTCAGGCAGGACGCGATGCCCTGGCTCTTGCCCTGGAGATCAATCGGGAGATTGTGGCCCATGCCAGCCGGGCGGGGCTGGACCGCTTTAGGTTCTAGAGCATTTTCACTTCTGGTGTATACGACGTGACCGGTCCGGTCGCGGCTTTTCCTCAAGAAAAGCCGCACTTCGCTACGCTTGCCAGTACAGAGTAGAAGTGAAAATGATCGAGGGGCCGGCTATTCCAGCTTTTGGATCTGGACCCCCTTGGGGATCGTAAGCTCGAACTGCTTGTCAGGGAGCGTTTGGTTGACCGTGAGCTTTTCCACCGTCAGCCGAATGCTGTACTCGTCCAGCGGGCGTTTGATGTCGATGGTGGAGGGAAACTTGACCCCGTTGAAATCCTGATAGGGCCCGTAAAGCACCTGGGTCTCCAGTTCCGCGTCTGCGTTGTAGATATCCTGCTCGGTGGGCATCAGGTCGACCCGGCTGAAATGAATGACGCGCAAAGGCTTAGCCACTTTCGCGAGGTCATGGGGCGAAGTGGTAGCCGCTTCGGTGAGCACCGTCAAGTCATATTCCGGAAGCTCAACCAGCCGCTTGGTGTTGGGATTCAGGGTGATGGAGCTCTCGTGGATAACCGAGACAATCTGGTCGGGCGTGATGCCGGGCACCAGGATCGTATCCACAAAAACATTGGGCCGCAGGTTTTCCAGCGGGTTCGCGGCTCGTTTGGCGACCGAGTTCTTGCCTTCGATGGCGCGGTTCTTGGGCGGAATCAGCAGCGTGAACGTGGTGCCGTTGCTGGCCAGATCCATGGCATCCGTGTGCAGCACCGGCACCTTGATCAACACCCGCAGCATCTGCGGTTTGCGGAAGAGCAGGTAGCCCCGGAACGAGGTGTAGTCGGTCTGCGCTCCGCGGTGGGATCCGCCAACCGAGGCCGCAAAGTCTATGGTCGCGGTTAAGGACTGGATCTTGTCGTAGCGTTCATTGATCCCCTTGACCAGCTCCAGCACATCCGCGTCCAGGGCCGGCCCAGCCATCACCGGCTGCTGCAGCTTGCGGGTGTGGCTCAGGCATCCGGTCAAGACCGGCAACAACACCGCCAAAAGCTTCAGCCAGTCTCTCCGCATTCACCAACTCAGGAACTGCGAGTATAGAGCAATCACACAGTGACTGTGTGGCTGGAGGGGTCGGTTACGTGCCGCCGTTCTTTGCCGGAACGTCCTTTTCAATGGCCCCCCTGCGCGTCCTTCAGCCCCCGCCGGTAGGCGCTTACGTTGCGCTCATGCTCTTCCAGCGTGGCGGCGAAGCGGGAATGGCCGGAGGCGCTTGCGTCGGCGACAAAATAGAGAAAATCGCTCTCGGCTGGATGCATCGCCGCCTGCAACGAGGCGACGCCAGGGCTACAGATCGGCCCCGGCGGGAGGCCAGCGTGGCGATATGTGTTGTAGGCCGAATCCCGCTTCAGGTCCGACTGATAAATCGTCCCGCGATATTGTTTTTCCAGCAGGGCGGCGTAGATCACCGTGGGGTCGGTCATCAGCGGCATGTCCTTGGCCAGACGGTTCTCAAGAACACTGGCCACCAGCGGCCGATCGGCCGCCACCGGTGTCTCTTTCTCCACCAGCGAAGCCAGCGTCACCACCCGGTGATAGTCGCCTTCCAGGCCGATCGAGGCGGAGCTCTGGCGGAAGCGCTTCACCATCGCCGTCAACATCTGGGTGGGCGTCTGCCGCCGTTGAAAGCGGTAGGTATCCGGGAAGAGATAGCCCTCGAGGTTCTTGGCTCCCGGGTCGAGGTCGGCAACCAGGGCCACGTCCTGGCTGGCCGCAGCCAGAAAGCTCTCTTTCGACCCCAGTTGGGCATCCTGTACCGCCTGGGCGATGTCGAAAAGGTTGAAACCCTCGGGGATGGTGACCGTGCGGGTGTAAATATCGCCGCGCACGATGCGGTTGTAAACGGCCGGAAGCGTGGCTTGCTGATCGAAGCGGTATTCCCCCGCCTTGAGCGTGCCGCCATGCAGCCGGTGCCAAAGATCGAAGGCGTAACGGCTGCGAACAATCCCATGCCCGGCCAGCAGGGTGCCGATGGCACGCGAGCTCATGCCCGGAACCACCTCGACAAACGTCTCCGCCGGTGGGCCGGCCGGCAGCATGAAATCAACATAGACGAAGGAGACGGCAAGCAGACCCAAAACCAGAAGGACAACTAGAAAACGTCGCACAAGCGGGGACCTTGGTGGATTGGATTCTCCACCTGGATTTTATGATGCGATTGTCTTAGCGCGAATTCCCTATTGCTATGCCCCAACGAGAGTATCTCCGAGCGGCTTTTCTTAACGAAAAGCCGCGCCATCCTCGGCGGCCTCGGGTACACCTATAGGAAATCCGCTCTGCGCGCGCTTCAGGAGACACCACGGGCGTAAGATCCTGGAGATTGCTGTACCCGCAAAAACACCGGTCCTGCAGAGCGCAAACCTATGGATCCACTGGAGCAACCGGAGAGACGGAATAACATTCCGGGCCGCATTTTGGGTTTGGACGTCGGCGATCGCCGGATAGGGGTTGCGGTCTCCGATGAGCTTGGCCTCACCGCGCAACCCGTGCTCACCCTGGTACGCAAGAACCGGCGCCAGGACCTTGGCTCCCTGGCCCGGCTGGTGCGCAAGTATGGTTGCGCCCAAGTGGTGGTGGGCAATCCCCTCTACATGTCAGGGGACATCGGCCCGCAGGCGCTCAAGGCCCAGGCGCTGGCGCAGGCCCTTCAGCTTGAGACCGGTGCCGGGGTTACGCTTTGGGACGAACGGCTCTCGACCACAGAGGCGCATCGTCATCTGGATGCGGCGGGCCGCTTGCCGGGAAGCCGGCGCGCGGTGATCGACCAGGTGGCCGCAGTGCTCATCCTGCAGAGCTTCCTTGATTCGCGGCGATGACGCGCGCCGGGCGCGCAAGCAAAAACGGCGGCCATGGTCCGTCGTATAATCGTGTTTTGCTGTTGGCCATCGGCCACGCGCTCCCCGGATGATTGGCAAATGCCTGAACACATAAAGAAAAAGCTGGAAGAACAAATCCGCGTGCTGGAGCACGAGCTTACGCACGAACTGCCGATCGAGATCAAGAAGGCAGCCTCGCTGGGGGATCTGAGCGAGAATGCCGAGTATCACATGGCGAAGCAGCGCCAGGTCTTCGTCAACGCCCGCTTGGGGCAGCTGAAGAAGCGCATGGCGGAACTCTCCCTGGTTAACCTGGCGAATATTCCCCGGGACAAGATTGCGTTTGGCTCCACGGTGGTGGTCTTCGACTCGACCAAGAACGAGGAGATCACCTACAAGCTGGTCACCAGCGAGGAATCCGACGTGAACCTGGGCTTCATCTCGACCACCTCGCCGATCGGCCGGGGACTGGTGGGCAAGCAAGTCGGAGACGTGGCCGCGATTGTGACCCCGAATGGCCGGCGCGAGTTGGAGATTCTGAAGCTTACGACCATTCACGACGAGGTGTCATGACCTGGACCAGCGCCTTCGGGAAGGGTTGCGGCGTCATCCTGCAGGGCATCGTGGACGGGCTCGCGCTCACCCGCATCTCGCCCAACGTGCTCACCTTTCTGGGCCTCCTGATCAACACCGTGGCGGCGATCCTCTTCGGCCTGGCCAACGAGCACAACTACGTCCGCATGTTCCTCTACGCCGGCCTGGTCATCATCGCGGCCGGCATCTTCGACATGGTGGACGGGCGGGTGGCGCGCCAGACCGACCAGGTCACGGTCTTTGGAGCGTTCTTCGATTCCGTCATCGATCGCTACAGCGACGCCGTTCTTTTCTTTGGGCTGCTGGTTTTTTACGCCCGTGGCAATCGATTTTTCTATGTCGTGCTCACGGCCTTTGTCATGGTCACCTCGCTCATGGTCAGCTACACGCGGGCCCGCGCCGAAGCGCTGATCGGCTCCTGCAAGGTTGGGTTCATGGAGCGGCCGGAACGCGTGGTCCTGATCATCCTGGGAGCTCTCTTCAATCGTTGGGGGGTGATGGCCCCGGTGCTCTGGGTACTGGCCGTGCTGTCCACGGTTACCGTCATCCATCGCATCAGCTATACCTATCAGCGAACCAAAACGCAGCGGACCAAGACCAGCGGCGCCTCCCCAGTGTTAGCTCCTAATCTGGACCAGCCGTCCGCCGCCGTGCTCCGCAGCCAGCCCCAGAGCCCCGGCGATCTCCGCCCTGCTCCCCACGTTTGAGATGACAAGATCGCCTGTGCTGCTGGTCCATGGCGGGGCCTGGGACATTCCCGCTGACCAATTGGAGGCCCACACCCGCGGCGTGACCCGCGCGGTCGAGGCCGGCTATGCCCTGCTTAGGCAGGGAGCCTCGGCGCTGGACGCGGTCGAGGCCGCCGTCACCATCCTGGAAGACGACGAGACCTTCGATGCGGGGAGAGGCAGCTTTCTTACCCGGGATGGCCGGGTGCAGCTCGATGCGCTCCTGATGGACGGCGCTACCCTGAGTGTCGGCGCGGTGGCTTGCGTGGAGAGGCTGAAAAATCCGATCCAGGCAGCGCGTTTGGTGCTCGAACGGAGCCCGCACGTCTACTTCGTTGGCGCGGGAGCGGAAGCCTTCGCCAGCGAACATGGCATGACTCTCATCGCGAACGGGGAGCTGGTGCTTGACCGGGAACGCCTGCGCCTGGCCGAGGCGCAGGCGAGAGCGCGCACCGGCAGCCCGGACCTGACTTTTGCCGGTGCCCCGCCCACCGCCTCCTCCGCTCACTCGCATGACACTGTGGGTGCCGTCGCGCTCGATGCCGCTGGGAACCTGGCTGCGGCTACTTCCACCGGGGGCACGCTCAACAAGGCGCCGGGCCGGGTGGGCGACTCGTCCCTTATCGGTTGCGGCGGTTATGCCGACAATCGGAGCGCGGCCGTGTCGCTTACCGGGTGGGGCGAGCCCATCATGAAGCTGGTGCTGGGCAAGTGGGCCGTCGACCGGGTGCAGCAGCGTGGGCCGGAACAATCCGCGCAGGATGCCATCGCCTACCTCTACGCGCGTCTCCAGGGCCACGCCGGCATCCTCCTGCTCGGTCCCGACGGCCGCTTCGGCATCGCTCACAATACTCCGCGGATGGCTTGGGCACTCTGCCGCCGGGAGGGCCTCCGCGCTGGCACCAGGCAAGAGGATATCTAAACCCTCTGCTGAGAATGTTTTCATGAAGCCTACGCTCATTCTCGCTTCCGCCTCGCCGCGCCGGCGGGAACTGCTGGCCCAGGCGGGCTATTGTTTCGAGGTCCAGGCCTCATTGGTGCCCGAGTCGCGCCGGCCGGAAGAGGACGCCATCCGCTTCGCCACCAGGCTTGCCCGGGAGAAGGCCGAAGAAGTCTTTGCCCGCCGTCTGGCATCCATCAAGAGCATCGAGGTCTCCGCCAAGCTTGCGCAACCGCTGGTGGTTCTGGGCGCCGATACCGTAGTGGTCTGCGACGGAGAGATATTGGGCAAGCCTGGTGACGCCGCGGATGCTTCCCGCATGCTGCTGCTGCTTTCCGGTCGGACCCACCAGGTGGTCACCGGGGTGGCGGTGGTCTGGGGATCGAGCACGCCGGCGGCGGTCGAGGTAGCCGCCGAGCTGACCCAGGTCACCATGCAGACGCTCTCGCCCCAGGAAGTCGCCCGCTATGTCGCCGGCGGTGAGCCCATGGACAAGGCGGGCGCCTATGCCATCCAGGGTTACGCGGGACGGTGGATTCCCCGTATCAGCGGTTGTTACTTCAACGTGGTCGGCCTGCCCTTATCCCTGGTCGCGAGCATGCTTGAAGGAACCCAGCTTCATTGGGCGAGCCAGGCGGGCGCAGTGCAGTCGCCTGACTTATCCCTTCGCTGATCGGCCTGGCCGATGGCGCGCTGCCAAAGCCAGACGGGTGCCCCACGTTCGCGCTTGGGCGAACGTGGGGCACCCATCTGGTCCTGCCTACGCTTCGCCCTTATTGCGGGAGCTCAGGCCCTTGCAAGCCGCTTTGCATCGAGCAAACCCCATCGCGACCGGAGCAAACAACCGCGTGGAGCAGAGAACCAAGGTCATCAGCAGAGTGAGGTCTACGGCGGCCAGCATGTTGTCTCCTCCCGGGCTGCAAGTGGTCTATTGCCACGGTAGCCCGCCGATCACCGCGGCGAGAAGTGCCGTTCTGGGAACCAGCGCCTCGAGCAGAATGGATTCCCCGTTAGAGTGGGCGCCTTCGCCGACCGCGCCCATTCCGTCCAGGGTGGGAATTCCCAGGGCGGAGGTAAAATTCCCATCCGAACCTCCACCCGTCGCTGCTTCCTGCAAATGGAAACCCAAGCCGGCGGCCATTGTTGCTGCATGGTGGAAAAGCGCGGCCGTACCCGAAGTTCGCTCCATCGGCGGCCGATTCAGCCCGCCCTCGACCTCCAGCGTGCACCGGCGGTCAAGCGCACGGAGGGACCGGAAGCGGCGGTCCACGCGCTGCGCATCGACTGCCTTGGCGATGCGCACGTCGAAGTCCGCCCAGGCTTCGGCGGCCACCACATTGGACCGCGTGCCCCCTCCGATCACGCCCGCGTTGACGGTGATGCCGCGGGCCGGATCGGTGAAGGCACTGGCGGTCTCGATCTGGCGCGCAAGCTCCCGCACCGCGCTGTGTCCGTGGGCAAAATCCACGCCGCTATGGGCAGCGACGCCGTGTACCTGCAAGCGGTAATTGGCCACCCCTTTTCTCGCTGTCTTGTAGGCCCCGGCCAGACCCTGGGCGGGTTCGAGCACAAAGACCGATGCGCATTTTTTGGCCAGCGATTCCGTCAGCGCCCGGGAATGCTGGCTGCCGGTCTCCTCGTCGCTGTTGAGGAGAAAGATTACCGGCCGGGACAACCGGCCCGCTTCCGCCAACAGCTGCAGCGCGGTAAGCGCCATCACCACGCCGCCCTTCATGTCCAGGACGCCGGGACCCCATGCCCGGCCGCCGCGCAGACGGAAGGGCATCTTCTTGAGCGTGCCCAGGGGAAAGACGGTGTCCAGATGGCCCAGCAGCATCAGGGGCTTGGTCTTTGCCCGGGCCGGCCCGAAGCGGCCGATCAGCAGGTCTCCGGCCGATCGCTGCCGCTTGCGCCTGCTCTCGCCGCCGCCGGTTTTGATCCACTCCTCCACCAGGGCTACACAGCGATTGACCGCCGTCCAGTCTTCCGTGGGGGATTCGATGCCTACCAGCTCGGCTATCCTTTCCAGCATTTGCGGCCGGCTCTGGGCCACTGCCCGGGCCAGGTCACGGTAGGTTTGCATGCTCTCTCATCCTCTTTCCCGGCATCATCCAGGACGCTTAACACCAGCGTGGTATGCACCATAACCCGATCAGTTTGTCGCGTTTTTGACACAGTGCAACTTATTTCATCCTATGTAGTCTATGGTTTTGCGACTACTTGCAGACCAGGAATCCTCCTTCGTGGAATTAGCGCATTTAGAAAAGACCATCGCATCGGTGATTGAGTTCTCAGGAATCGGTCTCCACAGCGGGGCGCCCGTTAACATGCGATTGCTGCCCGCGCCTGCCGGTTCCGGCGTGGTTTTCCGCCGCACCGATCTGGACAACTACGAGATTGCGGCGATTGGGAGAAATGTAGCCAAGGTCAGTTACGCTACCAGCATCATGCGCCAGGGTGTGCTTATATCCACCACGGAGCATCTTCTCTCCGCGCTGATCGGCAGTGGAGTCGACAACGTAATCATTGAACTGGACAATCTCGAGCTGCCGATTCTCGACGGCAGTGCCCTGCCCTATGTAGAGGCCTTTGCCGAGGTGGGCATCAGGAGCCAACGCCGCCGGCGGCAGTATCTGCGCATCCTGAAGAGCGTCGAGGTTCGCGAGAACGGCAAGTTCATCGCCGTTTATCCCGGCGACGGCTACAGCATTACCTACGACATCGATTTCCGCCACCCTATCGGCCGCCAGGCGTTCACTGTCGATCTGGCTGCCGGATCCTACGGCGCCCAGATCGCGGCCGCGCGCACTTTTGGGTTTCGCGAAGACGAGAAGATGTTGCGGGATATGGGACTGATCCGCGGCGCGTCCAAGGAGAACGCGATCATTCTCTGCAAGGGCGCCGTGCAAAATGGACCGCTGCGCTTTGACGACGAGTTCGTCCGCCATAAGGTGCTCGACCTGATTGGTGATCTGGCCCTGGCGGGACACCGCATCCTCGGCCGTGTGGTGGCCGAGCGCGCCGGGCATGCCATGCACACCGCGTTGGTTTCCCGCCTGCTTCGCGATCGATCCGCCTGGGAGCTGGTCCAGTTTCCCGCCCCGCGGCGCACCATGATCGCCGTGGCCCCGGCCCGCTTAGCCACCGCCTAGAGCGGTTCCACTCCAGGTCGCGACGAAACTTAGCGCTTTTCCAGTAATACAACCCCGCGAACTCTAGTACT
Source organism: Acidobacteriaceae bacterium (assembly GCA_003152195.1). Classification (GTDB taxonomy): domain Bacteria; phylum Acidobacteriota; class Terriglobia; order Terriglobales; family Acidobacteriaceae; genus PALSA-350. Next base: position 7,180 of record PLZN01000510.1, on the reverse strand, counting down.
CCGCCAGCATCGAGGGCGCCGTCACCGGAACAACCTCTGCTTCGCGGGAGGCGCGCACGCGCTCGCCCAGAGCGTATTTCAACTCCGCTATGCCCGCCCCGCTCACCGCGGAGACGGCGAAGAAGGGCAGCTTGCGCCGCTTAGCCATGGCTCGCAGCCGCTTGAGCTTCTCCGGGTTAGCCACGTCCGCTTTGGATGCCACCACCACCATCGGCTTTTCGTCGAGACCATGGCCGAAGCTTTTCAGTTCGCCCATAATGACGCGGAAGTCTTCGACCGGGTCCGGCCGGCCGCTCGCATCCGACACATCGACCAAATGCACCAGGACGCGCGTTCGCTCAATATGGCGGAGGAACTGCGTCCCCAGTCCGACCCCCAGATGGGCTCCCTCAATCAAACCTGGGATGTCGGCCACCACGTAACTGTCCTCATGCGGTGGTTCGCCGACCGAGACCACCCCCAGGTTAGGCTCGAGGGTGGTGAAGGGATAGTCGGCAATCTTCGGCTTGGCAGCGGAGATCCTGGAGATCAGCGTCGACTTTCCGGCATTGGGATAGCCCACCAGCCCGACATCGGCCAACAGCTTCAACTCCAGCCGGTAGGTGCGTTCCTCCCCCTCCCTGCCTGCTTCCGATTCCCGCGGAGCCTGATGGGTGGAGGTGGCGAAGTGCTGGTTGCCCCGGCCGCCGCGGCCCCCCTTGGCCGCCACGATGCGCTCATCCGGGCGCGCGAAATCATGCACCAGGGCCCCGGTTTCGGCGTCGTACAGGACGGTGCCGACCGGTACCTTCAATACCATGTCTGCGCCTTCCCGGCCACTGCAGTTGGAACCCTCACCGTGGCGTCCGCGCTCGGCCTTGTGCTCGGGGTTGAAGCGGAAGTGAACCAGGGTGTTGTGCCGTTCGCTCGACTCCATGATGACGTCGCCGCCACGGCCACCATCGCCCCCCGAGGGGCCGCCGCGGGGAACAAATTTTTCCCGCCGGAAGGCGACACAGCCATTGCCGCCATCCCCCGCTTTCACCCGAATTTTTGCCTCATCGATGAACATTGCGTCTTGCTTCAGTGTAGCGGATGGCCTAGGAAACGATCAGACGGGGAACCCGGGGGCTGATCGCGCACAGCACCTCCCACGGTATGGTGCCGGCAAGGTCTGCCAGGTCCCAGGCGGAGACCGAGTGGCCGTCCTGGCTCCCCAGCAGCACCACCTCATCGCCGATGGCAGCTGCGGGAATGCCGGTCACATCCACCATGGTCTGGTCCATCGAAACGCGACCGGCAATGGGCGCCTGCTGGCTGCGGATGAGCACGTGCCCGCGGTTGGAAAGCAAACGGTTGAACCCGTCGGCATAGCCGGCGGGCAGCAGGGCGAGGCGGGTCTCGCGGGCGGCGACGAAGGTGTGGCCGTAGCCGGCGCTTTCGCCCGTTTGCAAGGTGCGCAACGAGGTCACCCGGGTCTTCCAGGCCAGCACAGGTTCCAAGGCCGGCCCTTCGCCATGCCAGGGGAGCCCGTCCCGGGTGAAACGATCGAGATAGCCATAGAGCGCCAAGCCGGGGCGCAACATCAGCCGCGCCCCCGCCCGCGACGCCATCTCGAAAAGGGTCTGGCGGTCGGGCCCGGCGACGATGCTGGAAGAGCTGCCCGCATGTAGCCAGCGCGGGCGCAGGCCGCGCGCAAGGATCAGCTCGAGCGCCGCCGCAAGCCTCGCCAACTGGGGATTGGGAAGGGTAGAGGACAGCATCTCGGGCGCGCAGAAATGGGTCATCACCCCTTCCAGCCGGAGGCAGCTTTCCGCGTGAAAACGAAGCATTAAGGAGGAGAGTTCGCTGTCCGGGGAGATATTGGAGCTGACCACGCGCACGCCCTGCCGCGACATGCCGGTGTCGATCTCCAGGTGAACCGCGAGACTGCCGGCCGGCATGCGGCGCGCTGCCGCGGCCGCCTCAAGCAGATCCAGGTGCCAAGGCTCCCAAACCACTGGGGTGAGCCCTTGGTCGATGACGGCGTCCGCTTCACCGGGCCAGATCCCGGACATCAACAAAATGCGCGGCTCCGGGCAGACGGCGCGTACTGCGACGCCCTCGTCGGCGCCGGTCACCCCGAGCCACTGGGCACCGGCCCCAGCCAGCAGCGGGCCGCATGCCAGCATGTCGTGGCCGTACGCGTTGGCTTTTATCACCGGCATCAGATCCGCTTGCGCGGTTGCCGCGTGGACCAGCTTCTCGTAGTTGGCGAGCAGGCGGTGACGCGAGACTTCAGCCCAGAGGGGACGCGTGAACATTGGCGACTTTCAGCATGAGCGGATTGTTTTGCGGCCGGGTGGCAAAGCAAAGGCTGGGTGCCCTTGGCCACGGTAAGAAAGAGAACCCACCTGTCTAGTATTCTCCCGGCGCCGCACCGAAGGCCATGTTCTCAAAGCGGGTGCATTCCGCCAGGTACGCGAGATGGACAGAACCAGTGGGGCCATTGCGCTGCTTGGCGATGATGANNGCTCGATGGAGCCGGATTCGCGCAGGTCGGAGAGCATCGGCTTCTTGTCGCCGCCGCGCTGCTCCGAGGCGCGGCTGAGCTGGGATAGCGCGACCACGGGGACGCGCAACTCCTTCGCCAGCGCTTTGAGGCCACGCGAGATCGCGGAAACCTCCTGGGTACGGTTCTCATAGCGGCGGGCCCCCACGCCGAAGGTCGAGGCGGTCATCAATTGCAGATAGTCGATCACGATCAGGTCGAGGCCGCCTTGCTGGCGCTGCAGCCGGCGCGCCTTGGCGCGCATCTCGGAGAGCGCGATCGCCGGGGTATCGTCGATAAATATTTTTGCCTCCGCCAGCCGCTCCAGCGCCTCCATCAATTTGCCGCGATCCTGTTTAGGAATGAAACCGGTTTGGATCTTTTGCATGGAAACCAAAGCCTGCGAGGCCAGCATGCGCCTCAGAAGAGACTCCTTGGACATTTCCAGGGAAAAGATGGCGACCACCTTGCCATCGTTCACGGCTGCGTTCTCGGCGATGTTGATGGCCCAGGCCGTCTTGCCCATGCTGGGACGAGCGGCGATGATGATCAGGTCGGAAGCCTGCAGGCCGCTGGTCATCTTGTCGAAGTGGGTGTAGTGGGTGGCCAGCCCGGTCACCTCTTTCTGTTGGGCGTAGAGATTGTCGATGGTTCCGAAGGAATCGCGAACGATCTCGGGAATGCCGGCAAAACCGCGGGTGATGCCGCGCTCGGAGACCTCGAGCAGGCCGGATTCGGCGGAGTCGAGCACCACCAGCGCTTCTTCGCTCTGGTCCGCCGCCCGGGTGATGGCCGTGTTGCAGATGACGATCAGTTGCCGCGCCAGCGACTTGTCTTTCACGATCCGGACGTACTCTTCGATGCTCGGCCGGCGCGGAAGTCCCTCGGTGAGGGAGGCGAGATAGGCGACACCGCCCACCGCTTCCACCTCCTTGCGGCGGGCCAACTCCTCCGAGAGGGTCACAATATCGATCGCGCGATGGGCGTCGATCAGCTCCGCCATGCGGCTGAAGATGCGCCGATGTGAGTCCAGGGAGAAGTCGTCGGAGCGAAGCTTTTCCGCCGCCTCGTTATAGGAGTGGTTGTCGAGCAGGATCGCGCCCAAAATCGAACGCTCCGCCTCCACGCTGGCGGGAAGGCCGCGGTCCAACGACACATCAGAGAGGGTGGCCATGGGGGAAACTCCAAGCTCAGTTTAGGGCACAACCACCGAACGCGGACCAGGGGTGAAGCCGCCAAGGTACCTGCAAATCTAACCATGTACGTGCAAATGTGGAAACCAGGGCCTACGGGGAAGGCGGGATGGGATGAACGATATGATTGGGGTAAGGGGGCCAGCTTCTGTATGGGAAATCGAAGGAAAAAATTGCGCGCCGTTGCTTTCTGCCAGGCGTGCATCTGGATTTTGGGAATGAGCGCCGATGGGCAGCAAGCGGCTCAGCTGGCGGCGAAAGCAAATACTGCACCGGTCGAGTTTCGCGAGATGCAGCAGGTGGAAGACCGCTGGAACGATGCTGTGACCAAGCGTGACCAATATGGATTGGAACTGGTGCTCGCACCCCAGTTCATCGGTATCTCCGCCAGCGGAGATGTAACTACCCGCAATCAACAAATAGCAAGTTTGTTCGTCAAGGGCTCAGGACCGAACTCCCTGGAGCAGAAGGTAGTAAGTGTGCGCTTCGTGGGGGATGTGGCGATCGTCAACGGCACCTACGTCATGAGCTGGAAGGAGGAGAAGGGGCCGGTGCTGGAAAAAGGTATCTTCTCGCACGTCTTCGAGCATGTGCACAACAATTGGCTTTGCCTCAACTCACAACGCACGGTGGTGGCCGAAGACGTAAAACGGGCAGCTCAGGAAAAGCCCAAATCGTCGAAGAAAAGCGATGCCGCGCTGCCCATGCACATTCCGCTGGTTTATAAAGGCCCCGCCAGCACCCAGCCCGCGCCTCTACCGGGCGCCAACACGCCGCCCCAGTAGAGCGGTATCCCAAGTGTGAACAAATCTGCGAAAACGAAAAGGTGGAACCGCAGTTCCCTCCACTGCGCTACCCCGGGTCTCCTGTAGGGCTTGATGGCGTTGGCGAACTTCATGCGGCTTTCNNAAAGCCGCACACGCGGCCCTGTCTAAGGCAGCGCGGTAGGAAATCCGGGTACGCTCCGGTCGGGATGACAATTTTTTAGCAATTCAATGACTTATGAGACTAACGTCCTGCCCCTAATAAGAATTGTCATCCCGACCGGAGCGTAGCGCCTGCGGTTCCGGCGATTTGTGCCGCTACGAACCACTGAGGCACCGCTCCAGCTGCGACCCGCGCCCGAGGGCGTCTGCGGTATAGTTCTTCTGCCATGCGCACACGGATGTTTTTGCCGCTTGCTTTGCTAGCTGCTGCACTTTCTGCAAACCCGGCGGCATTAGCCGCAGAGAAAATGACAGCTCCCCAACTGATAGGCCTGGCGCAGTCGCACAGTGCCGGCTTGCAGGATGCGATCACCGCCACCTTCAGCCCCAAAGACCTGCAGGAGGGCACAGCATGGGCGGGCAAGGGCCACGACTTTTTCTTTGCCGTGCAATCGGCCGTGCCTCCGGCGCTTCTGATCGATGGAACGCCCGGTCCGCCAATGCAGCCATTGAGTGCTACCGGCGAATGGTATGCCGTGGCGCGGATTGAAGAGCTAGGCGTGCTGCACTCCTTTTACTACCAGGTCTCGGGAGCTAAATTCGGCGGACGTTTGGATCTTCCGGCTTTTGGCCCGGACTCTTATCTGGAAGCCGGTGTGCCTTCGGGCAAGCTCACGGAAAAGCTCGTCCACACCAGCAAGATTTATGACGGCATGAAGAGCGAGTACTGGGTATACGTGCCGGCCGGCTACGATCCGCAAGTTCCGGCGCCACTGATGGTCTTTCAAGACGGCAGCGGGTATATCAATCGGGATGGCAATAATCCCGCACTCAACGCGATCGACAATCTGATTGCGCAAAAGAAGATCCCGATGATGATCTGCGTCTTCATCAACCCTGGCGACGTGGCGGACGCACCGGGTACGCCCACCTATCGGTTTGTCCAGGCCTATCAGCCCGTGGTTAAAGTGCNNTAGACTTTAACCACGGGCTGCTATGCCGAGCAGTGGCACCGCACGCTCAAAGACTCCATGCGCAGCACGGAATATGACACCGTCAGCGACCGCTACGATCGGTTCCTGCGGGATGAGATTCTGCCCCAGGTCTCAGCCCACTACAACATCCGCAAGGACGCCTACAGTCGCGCCATTACAGGCTTGTCTTCAGGCGGTATCTGCTCCTTCAATGCGGCCTGGCAGATGCCCGATCAGTTCAGCCGCGTCCTCAGCTGGATCGGCAGTTTCGCCAGCATTCAATGGAAGGAGGACCCGAGCAATGCAGACGGCGGTCAGGACTATCCCGACAAAGTGTTGCTGGAACCGAAGCGTAATATTCGCATCTGGCTGCAGGACGGCTCGAATGATCTCGACGTCCGCTATGGAAACTGGCCTCTGGCGAACCTCCGTATGGCAAACGCTCTAAAATCGCGCGACTATGATTTCCATTTCAGCTTCGGCAAGGGCACGCATAACCCAGGCCATGGCGCCGCCGAGTTCCCCGGCGAGATGATTTGGTTATGGCGTGGCTACGATTCCGCCAAAACCGAGCAGATTTATGAAATGGAACCAGCTGAAAAAACCAAGCCCCTATTCCGGGTTTCTATTACGAATCGAGATGCCGATTGAGGAGCAACTCCGCTAGGATAAAAACATGAGCAGCATCTCTACCAAAACCGGCGACGGCGGGCAAACTTCTCTGGCGGGCGGGACCCGCGTTTCCAAGTCTTCACTGCGAGTCGAGTCCTACGGCACCGTGGACGAACTGAACTCCGCCATGGGATTTGCAAGGTCTATCTGCAACGATAACGATGAGGAGATTGCCAAGCAAACTAAGCTCATTCAGCAGGAACTTTTCAAGGTTGGCGCGGCCCTGGCCACACCGCCTGAAAGCCGCAAGGGAGAATCGCCGGTGACCCCGGAAATGGTCGAGGCGCTTACCGATAAAGTTCACCAACTGGAAACGATGGAGGGAATCCTTTCCGACTGGTCGGTCTCTGGCGAGCATTCGGCCGGCGCCGCCTACGATGTAGCGCGCACTATCTGCCGCCGCGCCGAACGCTGCATTGTCCGATTGATCGAATCGGGCGAAGCGGTCGAGCCAAACGTCCTCGCCTACCTCAATCGCCTCTCAGATTTGCTGTGGCTCTTCAGCCGCAAGCTGGAGGCGAGCGCCGGAGCCAGCAGTTCCCTGCGCACAATGAACGCCAAAGGCGGCTCCCGCTGGTCGAAAGCCTGGTAGTTCGTCTTTAAGACTTTTTCTCGCGCCCTTCGCGTAAACTCAGACCCGTGTGGGGGGGACACACTCTTGTCCGCCGCCTTTGACCGCGGGTGCCCCATCCTAGCGCGGTGTTTGCGCTAGGATGGGATTCCACTACGCTTTCCCGGTCAGGATTCTTACTGTGGGGACCTCCGCCCCGGTTGTGAGTGTAACGGCGATTTATCGCCAGTCAAATAGACGTTTACGCTGCGTCGTCCTCCGCAGGTGGACTTGGTTCCGCGGCTGGGGTTGGGGCGGACTCGCCGCAGAGTTCCTGAAGCCGTTCCCGCATGTAC
>PLZN01000174.1 GCA_003152195.1 Acidobacteriaceae bacterium | reverse complement strand
GTTGCCTTTCGGCTTTCCGCAGACCAAATGTCCTGTATCGAACGAAGAGTAGAGCGCTTGGCCCCAAAAATCCCTACCTAATTCCGACCTAAATCGGAATAAATTAGGCAATTATCGCCATTCCTCGATATACCGCGTTTCCCCCAGACAAGGTCCCACCGAAATGTTTGTCTTAGGCTCTACCTACCTCGATCCCGACAAGCAATTGCTCACGATTGGCACCCGCAGCGTCACCCTGCAACACAAGCCCTATCTGGTACTCCTGTGGCTGATCGAAAATCGTCACCGCATGGTCTACCGCGAGGAGCTGCTGGATCGTTTTTGGGATGGAAAGTACGTGTACGACCAGAGCCTCAGCAAGGCCATCGGCAGCATACGAAAAGCCCTCGGCGAGCCTGCCGGTTCTGAGTTAATCGCAACTCGCTGGGGACTCGGCTATCGCTACATTGGCCCATTCCGCGAATTGCCGTCGCCTTCCGTCACACCCGATCCATCCCCAAACCCATCGAACTCGAGCCGCGAGCATGGCAACGGTGAATTTTCCGGCGAGGCGGAATGAATGCTCTAAGAAGACCCTCCGGTCCCGATACGAAGCAACCGGAGGCTTACAGCAAATATATGAAGGCCAAATTCTTTTCCACCACGCGCACGCGAAACTCTTTGGCAAAAGCAATTGATCTGTTGCATGAAGCCATCCTTATCGATCCGAATTATGCGCGCGCGCCTATGCTGCTCTTGCCGATTGCTACGAGCTTCAAGGCTTCTACCAGTTCGTTCCGCCGTCAGAAGCCTATCTTCGCGCAAAAGCTGCCGCGGTGAAGGCCTTGTCCCTGGATAATTCCCTTGCCGAAGCACATGTTGTATTGCTTTCCACGCTCGCCGACTACGACTGGGACTGGGAAGGTGCCGAACGCGAATTCAAAGCCACGGCTGCCCTTGACCCCAATTTCGCTGTTGCCTACGAATATTACGGCTACGCCCTGCTGGGAATGGGCCGCGGCGAAGAAGCTCTCGCCGCCATGAAACACGCTGCGGAACTCGATCCTGTCTCACCCAGCGTCCAGGCTTCGTTGGCCTGGGGTTACTATCTGCTTCATCAGGACCAACAAGCTGTCGACCAAATGTCCCGTTCGTGGCTGTGGTCAAATTGGAGCAAACGCGCACTGACCCGGACGGCACGATTGTCAACCTCAAAACCAATCGGGCTATTGCCCGGGACAGCCAGGGGCGCATCTACAAAGACAGCGGCGGCTGCAGCTTGCTACCGAGAGCGTGGGGACCCCGGCTTCAGTATTCATATTTAATGACACATGTCTTTCAGGAAGAGATCGTGAGCACAGCGCAGGGCGCCGCCGCAATCGTTTGAAAGGCGATCTTGGGCGCCAAATGTGCGGCAAATGCAGATGCGCGGTGCACGCCCAGAATCAGCAAATCTGCCGGATAGCGTTCCGCCTCATTCACAATTGCCTGGCAAATATCTTTTCCGTGCAAGGTGACAAATTCCGCAGAGCCCTGGTCTCCAAAGGACTTGCGGATACGATCGAATTGAGGGTCTTCGTCTTTTGCTTCGAAAGAAGACTCAGTCGAGATATGAAGGACCTGGAGATCGGCCCCCAAGGATTGCTTCAGCGCAGCTACCAGCGGAACCGCTCCTAACGACGCTTCACTGAAATCAGTGGCATAGAGCAACTTGCTCAGGCGTGGATCGCTCTTCATTGCCGAGGTCACATGCGGACCAACCGTAATGACTGGGCAGCCCGCCAGGCGCAACACCTCTTCAGCCGTAGAACCAATCAGAAAGCGTTCCATACCCCCCGTTGCGTGCGTCCCCATGACCAAAACGGGAGACTCGAATGATCGAACGAAATTGACGATCTGCTGCGAAGGAGCGCCATCTTCGATGACCATCACTTCTGCCTCTACATTCGCTTCACGAAACATGCCCTTCGCCTCCTTGAGTTTGCCGCGAACATCTCTACGGATGATTTCAACCATCCATTCGACGGGGACCTTGTAGCGATGATGGGGGACATATTGGAATATGTGCAGGATCGTGACCGGGGCGTTTAGTCCTTGCGCCACGCGGCATGCAACCCACTCTGCGGCCGAAGAGGCCGGAGAGAAATCAGTCGCGAGTATGACCCGGTTCGGAACCGGGAAGTCTGATGATCTCGTCTCCATATTGCCGATCCTATCGGACGTGGTGTCCGGCTTTCTGTGAGCAGCATCACACCACCTCCGTCGAAACCAGGAATACACTACCAGTGTTTTGTTCTTGCGCAAGCACTGACGAAATCCGGGAAGCTATATAAGCCATGTCTATCCCAATCAATGCATGGAAATCCGTTGGATTGCCCCACGACAACTCAGCTGAGGAAGTCCTGGCGGATCTGAACACGAATGCTCACACCGGCCTCACTTCGCAGGAGACGCAAGAGCGGCGTCGACGGTGCGGACCTAATATATTGCGAACTAGTGTTCAAGCCCCCGCATGGCGGCGTTTTCTCCTCCAATTTCGCGATCCCCAGGTAGCCTTGCTGCTTGCAGCGGCGGCGGTTTCGATCGTTGTCTCGACCCTGGAGAGCTCCTCCCCCATCTCCTACGAGGCGTTCATTATTCTTGCCATCGTTGTGCTGAACGCCGCGCTGGGGTTTGCACAGGAGGATCGCGCCGAACATGCCTTGGCGTCACTGCGCCGCTTAACTCCTCCGGAAGCCACAGTGATCCGAGATGGAAAGCAACAACGTCTTCTTGCGCGCGACCTTGTGCCAGGTGATCTGCTGGTCATCGGTGAAGGCGACCTGATTCCTGCAGACGCTCGCTTGCTTGAGACGCAGTCCCTTCAAACCATGGAAGCCACCCTCACCGGGGAGAGCCTTCCTGTTCTGAAAACCACAGCTCCGCTGGAGCCTGGCACGCCCATCGGAGATCGGTCGAATATGATTTTTGCGGGGACACAGGTTTTATCGGGAAATGCTCGGGCGATCGTCACAGCTACCGGCATATTGACGGAGTTCGGTAAGATCGCCGAGCTTATCCATCGGGAAGATGACAAACCCACCCCCTTACAGCGTCAGCTCAAACACCTTAGCAAGCAACTAAGCATCGCTGTCGTTCTTATCGCTGTGGTAGTGGTCGCCACGCTGCTGGCTGTTCATGGCTTCCACGGTATAAGCGCGGTCATGGATATTCTGCTCTTCGGGATTGCCCTGGCGGTGGCGGCTACCCCGGAAGGTCTGTCAGCAGTCATCACGCTTGTCTTGGCGATCGGTGTGCAAAAAATGGCGCGCCGTGGCGCGATCGTTCGGAAACTGCCGGCAGTGGAGACTCTGGGCTCGACTACTGTGATCGCATGCGACAAAACGGGGACGTTAACCCGAAACGAGATGACTGTGCGCACAATTGTTACTTCTTCGGGGTGCGTCGAGTTGGACGGAATC
>PLZN01000252.1 GCA_003152195.1 Acidobacteriaceae bacterium | reverse complement strand
GCTCTCGACCCTGCGGCGCCGCCTATTTCTATCAGCACAGGTCGCCACTTTTGCCCAATTGCAGGCGGGATACTGTATCTTGTTTCGATCAAAAGGAGAATTCTAGAGTTCCGTCCGCTGTTCTGTGAGGAGCCGGTTCCTCCGGAAAATCCCGATTCGATGCTTGAAGTCCGCAGGAGCGTTAAGGTTCCTATTGCCACCGGAGAACGCTTGGCGACGCGCTGGGAGTTCCGCCGCATCTGCGAACTACAGGCGTGCCACGTCTTACAGCCCGATCTTAACCACTGCGGTGGCCTTAGAGAGGCGCGCAGGATTGCAGATCTGGGCGAGGCGCACTACATGGGAGTTGCGCCCCACAACCCAAACGGCCCCATCGCCAACGCCGCTGCGCTTCATTTCGCTCTGAGCACCCCTAATTTTCTTATTCAGGAGGATATGCTTGGTGACGTGATTTGGCGCTTCGAGGTAGTGGAAACGGCCATCGAACGAAAGAACGGATTTTGGCTTCCACTGGAAACACCTGGATTGGGGATCGAGGTCAATGAGAGCGAAGCTGCGAAGCAGCCCTTCGCGCAGGAAACCTTGCAGCGGATGATATTTCATGAAGACGGCTCCGTTGCGGAATGGTAGGCCGCCAGTCAAGGAGGGCTGTACCGTCTTCCTCAGCGCCGTCGCACACGGGAAGGTTGCAGGGCGGAATATTCAGCCCAGCCTGTCGTGCGAAACCGTAATGTCACCGCGCCAGCATATGGCGAATGGTGGTCCCCCGGCCTCCAATCGCCAGCGAAGTCATCCGCGGCGCCTCGACGTGATGCCCGGCATGACCGGATTGTGGCAGGTACAGGCACGCCAGGACCCCTCGTTCGACAGCTACATCTCTCGATACGGCATACATCCAAAACTGGAGTCTCTGGCTCGATCTCAAAATTCTCGTTCGTACCCTCTTCGTGGTCGCGGGTGGCACAGGCTCATAAGGTGACGGCCTCGTCATCGAACGCTGCAAATCGGAGATTTTGCGTGCCACCAGGTCTTCCATCATTTCGCTGATGACATGCTCAAGTGACCAGTCTCGCGCGGTGTCGTTGCGCCAAAGCTTGACGTGATCTCTTGTATTCAGTCGTAGCTGCCGCCGAGGACGTGCTCCTGGCGCTTCAGGGCAAGCTGGTGTCTCACGGGCTGCTCGAGGGATGCGAGGAGTAGCTTTCGGCTACCACGACGACTTGCAATATATCTGCCCTCGTTCTGGGCCTTGGCGAAGTGAGGCTAGCACTCCTCTGCGAGCGTTAAACAGTTACCATCCCGGTGAACATGGTGGCTCGACCATAAGGGGCGGGAACGGGTTCCCGTGTGCGTTTCGAAAGCGCGGTTCGCTGGTCTTGTCAGATGCAGCGTCCCCTTAGATTTTGAACGCAGGCTGCTGGCACAGTTGGGCCAAGACAGCGGCCTTAGCCGGCTTCGTGGGGGTGGAGGGCGGCGCTGACTTTTTCGACGTGGGTTCCGTGGGGTGCGGATGGCTTCGTAGAGCTGGTCGCCGGTTACGCCGAACTCTTTGGACCAGTAGGCGATGTCGGAGGCCAGCTGCGGAGCCTAGCGACGTTCGCGCAATCACACGATGCAATTGTCTTGAGTAGGTCGACAATGGCGTTCTCGGAACGTTCGACGTTCCCGGTCCGCGGGATTGAACACTGCAATGTATGTATAGTCATTCACTTCTAAGTCGGCCTAAATGCTGGGCATACTCATTTGGTTTATAACCGCAACTGCGAACTGCTGACAGAACTCTTTCTCTCGTCTGTGGGCGCACCTTCTCGGGACTGCTAAGAGTTCGAGAGACAGTTGCGATTGATAAGGACGCGAGCCGCGCGACATCTCGAATCGTTGGAGATCGGTTAGAGCTTTGACGCGACCTTTGTGTGTACAATGACATCACCGTCTCACCGAGTCGTAAAGTGGGATTTCGATAAGCTTTTCCGCAGGATGCGACGCTTAAAGAAGCGGAACTAGGTCCCATTTTTCGCCACACCATTTTTCGCCACACCATGCGTCCCGCGGCCAATGCGCAAATGAACTTACATTCCATGTTTCCGGCTTAACTCCAGGAAGTTGCGGAGATCTCGCTCGCCCGACCAGTCAAACTGGCTCTCAATCTCCTCATGATGGATCCCGATGACATAGGTGGCGATGATTTGTACGTCGGCCACCTTCATCTTGAGGATCTCCGGTTCCCATTCCCGGTCGGGGACGCGCGTGTAGTGGAACTCGGCCTTACCGGCAGCCACGGCTTTCCATTTCGCATCAGATGCTGCTCGTTGAGCGTCATGGTCTCCCGATCAGGCGCGGTCGATGCGCCGCCTTGAAAGGAGCTAAGCTGTGAACCCGGGACGCGGCAATTGCGTCGACTGTCTAAGGTTCCGGAGCTTGCCGCACATCCATTTGCGCCACGCCCGCAGAAGGAAGACCCCTTCTGTCAAGAAGAACGAACTGCCAAGCTCCGCCCCTTCGCATATCCTGAATTTCATCCGCATTTGGCTTCGATCGTCAAGGGCAGAAATTTCCAGACAATACGTTTACGTTACCGTAAGCCATTTCAAATGCTACTGAAGGCACACATACGCTGTCAACCTTCCATCGAGCGTTTGCCCCCAAAGCCAATAAGAGATTCTAGGTAAGTGCTTTGGGTGGGCTACAATGTCAGCGCCGTGAAACAAACAACTTCAGAGCCCGCTGGAATCAAGGAAATTGCAAAATCGTTAGGTATTTCGATCGGAACGGTCGACCGTGCACTTCACGCAAGGGAAGGGGTGAGCCCGAGGACGCGCGCCAAAGTGCTTAAAATGGCGGAGAAGCTCAATTACAAGCCGAACGTAGCGGCCAGAAGCCTCAAGTTGAATCGCCGTGTCCGGATTGCGGTGCATCTCCCACAGCAGATCCAGTCGTTTTTCGATCCACTGCGCGACGGCGTCCGCGCTGCCGCGGCGGCTACGTTGGGGGTTACGGTCGATCTCGATTTTCGGACCTATCCCCGTCTGGGGGAGGGCGATGTGGAATTGATGGAAGCTGACGTCGCCCGGCACTTCGACGGCATCATTCTCACGCCGGGCAATCCGGCGGCGATCGGCACCTCGCTGCAGCGCCTCGCTGAACACGGAAGGGCAGTCGTTTGCGTGGCGAGCGATGCGCCGCGCAGCAGCCGGCTTGCCTGCATTTCCGTAGACGCGTTTGTTAGTGGAGGCATAGCGGCCGAGTTGTTGGGCATGCGTCTGCCGAACGGCGGCGCCGTGGTATTTATTACCGGTGATCTGAGTACCCTGGATCACGCCGATAAGCTGCGTGGATTCGCCTCGAGCTTAGCGACCGAAGCGCCGCAACTATCCCTGTTGCCGACGATCGAGTCGCATGAGCGTCCAAAGGACGCCTACCAAGCCACCCTTGATTTGCTCGCCCGCAAACCTCGCCCGGCAGGAATCTATATCAGCACCGCCAACAGCCTACCTGTTCTGCAGGCCCTGGAGCAAAAACGCCTCCTCGGAGAGATACAGGTCATAACGACGGACCTTTTTCCCGAGTTGATCCCGCACATCGAGTCGAGGAAGGTGCTGGCCACGATCTATCAGCGTCCATTCACGCAAGGCAAGGTAGCGTTCGAGACGCTCATTCGATTTCTTGTAGAGGGCGTCAAGCCGCCACCCTCGACCAAGCTCGCTCCTCACATTGTTCTGCGCAGTAACCTGGGTTTGTTTCTCAATCACCTCTCCGGCCCGGACGAAAGTGTGGGCGCCGGCTAAGACGATGTTAGTGGTTGGCTCGCGAACCAATGGGCTAAGTCGTTTGACATTCGGTCGCACGTTTCCTAAATGATCTGAGGTAACGTCCACGGTCACCTGTGATCCCCTGGAAGTCCGCAGACGAATCGACTGCCTGAGCCTCGCCAGAGCGTATTGTCATCCCTACCTAGCCGGTTCATGCGCCTCTAGTACGAAATTCGCCGCGCACCCCATCCTGGGGCTCCTTCCAAGAAAGAGCGTTAAGCGTCGGCTACCGAGGGGTGATAGAGAGGTTGTCGAATTGCGCCCGATTCCAGCCGGCTCCGATGGCAAACATTCCGCGAGGGTGAGATGAATCGGTTGTATTGGTGAGCGTCTTTCCATCGAGAGAAGCCGATACCTGGTTTGCCTTGAAAACAAGCTCGGCGTGGTGCCATTTGCCTGCAGACATTGGCACCGAACCGGAGGCCAGCTTGCGTGTGGTGGTTTTGTATGCAGATGTTGAGAGCGTCCACCTCCCGCTTGGTTCCATGGTGAGCACATACCCGCTTGGCCAAGGGGCCTTGCCGTCTTTGAAGACATCCGCGCTGTCGATCCGACCCATCAGCGTGACCGGCCCGTCTCCGTTGAGCAGGATGTCCACGGCGATCCGATAGTCGGACCATGTCACGTCACCGGCAAGCGTGAACGGGTCGGGCAGGGGTCCCCAGGGAATTGGCTTGACCGTGATGACCTGCTCTAGACAGCGCCCTTTGCGATGCAGACAGGGATGCGCTTCGAATGCCCCGTCCTGATCGGAGAGAAAGCGGGGAGCGCGCCCAACTTCGGTGTCTTCGAAGTTATCCGCATATGGCAGCGGGAACGGGATATTGGCAGGAGGCTTGACTGTACCTCGGCCCTGGCCTGTCGTCGTGGTGAATGTGTAGAGGGAATCAGGATCGAGCGTGTAGCTGACTTTGCCCTGCACAGGGCTGACATCCACGACATGTTCAAAGGTGCGCTGGCTATTCGTCTCCCAAACATGGATGGTTGCAAGCGAGAGCGCACCCTTAACGCCAAGCGTGATCTTCTGGGGCTGTTTGGCATCGATTGTCTCTACAACGACGCTCCAATCCTTGCCGTTGGGTGACTTCAGACCGACATAGCTCCCTTGCTCCGGTAGCAGGCCGGAGGCCGCATCGAGATACTGCCAGCCAGGTTGCGCGAACTGCGTGGTGTGGGCGGTTGCCCATATGGCGCCTTGCACGTTGTAGTAGCCGGACCACGGGGTATTTGCGTACATCAGGCCCGAATTCGGCGCAGCCAGGATGTCATAGTAGGAAGTGATCGGGCTCCATATCTCGGTCTTGCTAAACCCTCCCTCAAGATAGTTGCGGTTGTAAAGGCGGGCCAGAATGCGGCCTCCGATCTGCCATTCGCGGGAGACGATCGGACCTCCGCCGGTGTTCGGCTGGTCTTCACTCGACCACAGAGGTTTGCCGATGGTTCGTGCGTTGGCCGGAGTCGTGTATTTCCCGTCCACCAACGGATAGTGCACACCGACAGCGTCGACCGCCGTGTTGAGTTCAGCATCTTTGAGCATCATATCCACAACGCTCCATTGCCCAAGGCCCTCTCCGGGATACTCGTCGCAGCAGACGATCTGTGCCGGGATGTGCTGCTCGGTCAGCGTCCGATACAGTTCCTTCACGTAAGTACTATCGAACTGCTTTTCATTCCAGACGCCGGTGTAGCCGATAGCCAGGTGATGATACTTCTTGGCGCCTAGCAAAAAGTCGGCCACATAGTTTGCCATGTCTTGCGAGTAGAGCTGCCCATTTCCGACCCAACCGGGTGCCCCCCATGGAAGCGTGTCGAGAATGATCTGAGGATTTCGTTTGCGCGCTTCTTCCATCAGCCACCACTCGTACCCGCGCGTGTAATCATGGTCGTCTCGCGAGCGCATGGAGCTCGGCTCTGCGCCATCTGTGGAGTTCACGTCGGCCCCAATCTCCACCTTCAGATGTTGCAGGGCGGCGCCGTAGCCGGGCTTGAACAGGTAGTCCAGTATCTGACTGCGATACGGTTCCTTGTAGTCGTACAGGAGGCGTGAGGAGGCGCCGGCGCTCACCGCACCGATTCCGTCGTAGATGCGTCCTTTGCCTGCGCCATCCAGCACAATGGTTGTGTCGACCGCGCAGCCTGAGAGGCCAACGACAGAGAGGAGGACAAAGCTTGCCATGCAGCTCAGGATCGCTAACCTGGTTGGGTGTTGAAGTCGATTCATGTGCTCCTCTGCCTCTCCTCTACACCAATAGTGAAAACACTCTACCGTTGTCGTACACGAAACCACTCCAAAGCGATACAGTGCTGCGTTGTTCCTCGGAACGGACCGATTTCAACTTGCGCTTTGGATTCGGCGGAGAATCTCCGCCAGATTCACGTTGTCATGAGACTCGGTGCCGGGCACGACAGACGGCCCAATCGCGATTGCTTCACTATGGCCTTCAAACCAAGCCATAAAGGAGGATTGGCTGGCGCCAGAGAGCCGTTGCAGATTTATCCAGGTGTAGTAGGCGCCCATATCCGCATCGACAAGCGAACCTACCGGATCAAGAACCGTCCGCTGTTGGATACCGGAGAGCTCCTCGTCCGCGGACTCCTCCGTTTGCCGTGGTGCGAACCTTGCCAGTATCGTAAGCGGCCGTGCCCTGCGGAGCGCCTCACGCGCCGCCCATTGCACAAACGTAGTGCTGTAGATCTGCGTCCCCGAGCCTTCTGTGAGTACACTGATGGCGAAGCGGCTCAGGACAGGATCGTCTGTGCGATGCTTCATCCCCACCTCGGACGGGTCCGTTTCCGCGAGGCGCGTACGCAGGGCTTCGGGGCCGGCCTGGGATGCGGAGACCTGCTGCATTTTGCGGATGAGCGCCTTGCGGACAGGTTGCAGGGACTCATATGCCACAGATGCGATCTGGTTGTTCTGCAGAGTTGGCTGCTCTGCGCCGTCAATGCACCAGTGGGCATAGGGGGAGGGATGCGCCTGGGTGCGTGCGGCAACCGTTTCCAGTAAGAGCTCATAATTGCTCCTGGGGTCGACATGACTGAAGTAGATCCCGTGAGGACGCAGTTTGCGAAAGAGCGGATAGTTTGTCTGGCTGATCTCTTGTGCGATCACGGCGATGCCGAGCCGTGGTGCAGGAGCGGCTGCTTCAGGCACAGCGGTATTGAAGACTCTTATGTAGTCCTCTGCTGCTCTGCTGAAGTCGTCGATCTGGTGAGTCGCCCAGAGATATGCGGACAGGCGCTCCGAGAAGCGGGATGGAACGCCTATCCAATCCATTGCTTCGAGTTCTGGCGACAGTTTCAATTTCGCAAATGAGCCCATGGCGCTCGACAGCTGGTCTGCAGTCAGACTTCCGAGATAGCGGAACTGCCGGTCGATTTCATCTCGTTCTGCTGGAAACTTCCAGTCGTAGACGATGACCTCTCGCAGGAGCAGCGGCAGGAATGCCGGCGGGAGCTGCTGGAGCAGCACGATATTGCTGGTTGCGATCTTTTTCGCTTGAGGAGGGTAGCTGCGGAACTGTTCGTCATGAAGCTGATGGACAAGCATGAGCTACAGCACCTCCGGCAGGACTTTACCATGCGAGGAGTCTGGCGAAAAGCCGAAGAGCGATCCAAGTGTGGGAACCAGGTCGGTCGACTCCACGGGACGATCGACCAGTACATTTTCCCTGACACCGGCGCCTCTCACCATCATCCATGTGGTTCTGGAAAACGCATCGCCTGTGCGGTGGTGTTGAAAGCCGTTGCCGCCGGCAGCTGTATCCGAGTCGCGGCCGAAGTCCGGGAGGATGAACATGGTTGTCTTCCCGGCGTATTCGGGTTCGCTTTGAATCATCTGCCAAATCTCGCCGCAGAGCCGATCCGAGCGCTGTATCGCGTCAACGTAGAGCGAATAAGTGCCTGAATGCGCAACATCAATATCGTGAAGAGTGATCCAGAGCAGGCTCGGCGCGAGCTGACGCATCAGTTGCCTGGCAACATAGACAGAGAGTTCGTCTGGACTACGGAGACTGCGAGCATGGGCGGCAAAATCCGCCACGGAGAGTTTCAGCATCTGTGCCATCTGGTGCAATTGCTCGTCACTGACGCCCAATGCCGGGGCGTAGACTGGACTCTCATAGTTGTCGCGTAACAAATGGTCGTAGCCGGAGGAGTCATTTGCCGCCAACGCCGCGGCCAGCAGGCGCTTGGGCAGAATCACGCCGGCGCCCAGCCCAGCTCCGTGCGAGGAGTGGCTACTCTCGCCGATGAGACTGAAACCATTGCTGGGAGCTACGACCCATGCATCGGATGCGGGGCGATGCAGCTCCTTTCTAAAATATTCGAAGACCGTCGGATTGTCCGGCGCGACGGTGGCGAAGTTATTGAAGGTTTCGTAGACGCCTGTGACCAGGCTTGCGGTAGCCACATAGTGGCCGAGGATCCCTCGATTGACTACCTGAGTGAAAAACGTTCCCTGGGGAATAAATTCCTTTAAGAGATGGGGAATATTTTCCTGCCCATCGGGCATGAAGGTCTCTTCATCTCGTGTACCTCCTCCAAANNGCTCCGGTGGCGGTGCGAAGAAATTCGCGCCGGTTCCACGAAATCGTGCGCTCGATGCCTTTGGAAGCTCCCAAATCGAGAACGCGCGAGGGCTCAGGAAACTTCTCACCTCTGCGATCGTTCTGTGTACCAAAGGGGTCCATTCGCCTGCCACCTTCCAGCCGGAGACTAGTGTCGCGTCTCCACGGTTTGTTTTGCCTGGGTGTTCCCTGGGTTGTCTTCTACTTCCTCCGCTTCTGCGTCCTCCTGTTTTATTTGCTTGAGTATCGCGAGGTGCTGGTCGGCCAGTTGTTTCTGGTGGGTGCGGCTGTACAAGAGAAACAGACGATAATGCGCACGATTGTAATCGGGGCGAAGCCTAAGCGTCTGATTGAACTCCCGGATGGCATCCTGGTATTTCTGCTCGTCCTGATAGAGGATGCCGAGCTGATAATGAGCTTCATAGAAATCCGGAGCTGCCGCGATCGCTTTCTTGAGCAAAACCTCTATCGTGGCCAAATCGGCGGCAGGTTCTCCTTCTGAGCGCTGCCACAAACTCATGGCGTAGTAGTAGATCGCTGGTCCGTTATTGGGGTAGAGATGCACAAACCTTTCGAGCCGCTTGCGTATCTCGGCGGTGCGCGCCGGTGAAACCGTGCTCACCTTGCCAAGGAACTGAAACGGTTTTGGGTCCTTGGGATCAAGATCGGCTGCCGCGCAGAGGGTTTCGACGGCATCGTCATACCTGCTTTCCGCATAGAGAGTTACACCTAAGCCAACCGTCAGCTTCGCCGAGCGAGGGTACTTTTGTACGCCGTAGCGGAAGAACGTAAGAGCGTTGTCAAGAAAGCCCTCGTAATTCTTATGCTGCAGTAGAAAAGAGGCGAGATCGAAGATGTTTTCCTCACTCGGATCCAGCTCGGCGGCGCGATGGTACTCAGTTGCGGCGTTCTTGTAATCGCCCGTTTTCTCGCTCACTTCCGCGAGCAGGTTATCGAGTTCCGCGGTCTCGCGTTGCGCGATCATCTTGCGAAGTTGCGCCGAGGCCTTCACGGTATCGGCAGAATTCAGATACGCCAGGGACAAATCGTAGCCAGAGTCGTAGTCCTGTGGATTCAATTGCTGAGCTTTTTCCAGATAAAGGATGCCCTCAGGCAAGCGATTCTGCTGAAGATAGAATTCGCCAAGGCGTTGCTGCGCGCCAAAGTCGTTTGGGCTCTGCCTCGCTGTTTCGAGCAGGGCTCGCTCCACTGCCTGAAGACGAGGGTCACCAGCCAATGGAGTAGACGAAGGCATCGGATGGGGATGAGCACCGTTGGCAGCTCCGGAGTTGGACTGGAAGGCGAGAGCTGTCATCGTGGCGAATTGAATGATCAGAGACACAATCCCAACAACACGCAACCAACATGGGGCCTTTTGCCACATCCGGACGAGTATAACTCCTGGAGCGGGTTCACAGTACTGCGGCCTCACGAAGATCACGAGGTGTGATTTTTTGGCGGAAAACCACGAAAAGCGGCTTCGCTTCCCCGATTTCCTGCAAGGCGGCAACCCACCGTGAAATCGCTCAGCCGACATTCTGCAGACTTGCAAAGGGGCGCCCTTAAAGAAATTGGCTGGGGCAGCCATCTTGGCTGCCCCAAAGGAGCCGCGGCACTCACCAGTAGTACTTCAATGCGAATTGAATTTCACGTGGGGAGCTGCGAGTGGCGGTTGACTCACCGAAATTCAACGTGTCCCTGTAGTTTGGGTTGGAGGGCAAGTTGAAGCTCGGAGTATTGGTCAGGTTGAATGACTCGGCCCGGAACTGCAGGCGTGTCGTCTCCGTTATCCCAAATTCTTTGAAGATCGAAAAATCGAGATCACGGAAGCCAGGACCGTTAACTTGTGTGTTTGATCCGCCCAGCGGGGCAAGATCGCTTGTGCCAATCGTCGTCGCCACAGGCGGATCGGTGAACGCTGCAGGGTTGTAGTAGTGCGCGGGGCCGCCCGAACGATACTTGGTGACGCCGGGCACAATATTAGCAAAGCAACCCAAATCGGCCGTAGTGCTGACTTGGCAAGGAATCTCCTGTGGAGGGCCACTGTTGAGAGTCAGGATCCCATTGGCTATCCAGCCCCCAAGGAGCAACTGACCAGGTCCGTGAAGATTGCCCAGAAGGGCCTTGCCCGTGCCAATCGGTAGTTGATAGGTGCCGCTCGCTACGAACGAATGATTGATGTTGAAGGAAGCCAGACCCCGGTCATACGAGATCCCCGTGATTTGTGGAGCACGGAAGCCTCCGACACCACCATTACTCAATAAGTCTCCAGCGTCCGTCAGCGTCCTGGCCCAGGTATAGCCCGCCAGCATGTTGAAGCCATGGCTGAAGCGGCGTTCGTACTTGGTTTGCAGGGAGTTATAGCTGGTGGATCCGGCGGTAATGTCGTAAGAAGCGCCGTTGGCAAAGTCAGGAAACGCGAGATACGGAGTTATGGGCGTGCCCGGCGGCAGAATCTCCGATGGGTTGTTGGTACCGGCAAAGGCCTCGATATGACGGCCAACGGAACCGACGTAGCCAGCCTGGATTGAGTCTTGGGAAGTCAACTCGTATTGCAGCATCAAGTTGAATCCCTCCGTATAGGGCGTCTGGTAGTGGAGTTGCACACCTCGAAATTGCAACCCATTGCCGCTTACGTCCGATGGAGTAAGGCTGATGCCCGCCAAGCCGTTTTCCAGTGTGCCATAAGAGCCATTGGGGAAAATCGTGGGAGTCACGCTGCCGATTCCTCCGTTGGACGAGTCCTGAAACTGTAGTACATATTCAAAGGGATAGTTGTAGCCAAGACTGGGATCCCCGCCTCGGTTCTCGAATGCTCCGTAGAAGATCCCAAAGCCCACGCGGCCAACGAGCTTCGGTGTCACCTGATAAGAGACTCCGAGTCTCGGGCCAAAATTGGTCTTTTGCGATATGCCGAGGCCACTGCCATATTGATTCGTATAGACCAACTGAATTCCGTCCTTCGCTAGGTCTTGCGTAAAGCTGGTGGAGAGCGGTGTCTTGGTCTTGTTCTCTGAAGTCATGATGAATTGCGCAGTGGAGCCTGGAATTCCAGGTACGAAGTTGGCCTGGGCGCCATTGGTATCGCCTACCTGCCCGAAATATTCCCAGCGCAAACCGAGATTCAGCGTCAGGCGAGACGTTACTTTCCAATCATCCTGGAAGTAGACCCCGTAGTAGTTCCGGTTGCTGTGCAGGTAGCCATAGTTTGAGGCCTGTACCTGGTCGGATCCGCCGGAGTTGTTGACTCCGTTGGGAACCGCCGCTGCCGTTGGCGAGAGCAGGAATTGGGCGGTGCCGGTAAGGTTGTCCGTCTGATTGGGAATCGACGCATATCTGCCATCGAAGTCGAAGGCGCCCTTTGATTCCGGCGGCGCANNCGCAAGCCACGGGAAGTAGAGATATTGGAACTCAACGCCGCCTTTGAAGCTGTGTGACTTATAGACTTTGGTCAGGTTCTCGGTAAGTTGGGTGGTATCGCTGTAGCGATCGCCAGGGAGCCACTCGGAGCCGCCCAGATTGTGGACATTACCAAGACTCATATAGGGAAGTCCACCGTTGCCGGCAAACTGGGGAATTCCACCAATGCCAAACTGGGCAGGAATACCCAAGGTGCCTGATGTTGTCGGCGTGCGCGTCGTGTGTTCCTGGCCATACCCGAAGCGCACCTCGTTGATAAGGGTTGGCGCGAAGACGTGAGTGTAGCTGACTGCCACTCCGTATACATCGAATTTTTGTGTGCCGTCGCCGTAGCTGCCGCCATCGGCGACTCCGGCAAATGGAGGGGGCACGCGTTGCGTGTTGTTAATGTAGCTGTAGCGTCCGAACATCTGGTTTTTTTCATTGAAATGCTGGTCGATGCGCACGTCGAACGTAGTTTGACCGGTCGTATTGAGTGTGGTCGTCTGATAGTTGTTTTCCACTCCGCTCAGGTTTGCCGCCGGAAAGAGCTGGAGAAGCTTGATGGCATTGGAGTCCAGGCGGCCGGCGGGGAGTTGATTGTTGGCAAAAGGCTCCCTGACATAGCCATTCGTGGTGGCCATGATTCCACTCACAGGATCCACTTGACCCGCGGTAACCGCGCGCGTCGTTGCCGGATCAAAAATCTGTCCATTGCTGAAAGAGCGCCCCAGTGCGTCTGTGCGTTTAAAGTTTCCAGTTGCGTTCAAAAGATCGGCGAAGTTGGTGTAGCCACTGCTTACCTGCGGCGCCGTAGGCACCCAGATACCGCTCTGCAGCACCCCCAAGTTGATTCGCGTGCCTTCGTAGTCCGCGAACCAGAAGGTCTTGTCCCTGATGATTCGGCCGCCGGCGACTGCGCCGAACTGGTTTTGCCGCAGTTCCGGCTTGCGTTGGGTTGCAGGGTCTGAAAAATAGGTGTTGGCATCGAGGGCATCATTGCGGAAAAACTCCCATGCTGCGCCGTGAAAGCCGTTGGTGCCGGATTTAATCGTGGCATTCACGATCGCGCCGCCGGCACGCCCAAATTCGGCGCTAAAGTTGTTGGTCTGAATATTGAATTCCTGGATGGCGTCGACCGGAGGCTTCACCACGTCGGCCTCACCGCTCAGAAAGTCGACATCGTTGCTGTTATTGTCAATGCCATCGAGCAGGTAATCGTTCTGGGCAGGGCGGGTGCCATTCGCGGCAAACTGGTTGCCTGCCCGGGCGCCTTGCTGCGGTTGCGTCACTCCGGGGGTAAGCGTGGCCAGCATGGTCCAGTCACGGCCGTTGAGCGGCATGTTCTCAACGGTTTGCGCGCCGATGACCTGGCCCACGGTGGCGCTTTGGGTCTGCAGCAGGGCAGCCTGGGCGGTTACCTGCACGGTTTCGCTTGTCGCTCCAGCTTGCAACACGAAATCCACGACAGCCTGTTGTTGGATATTGAGGTCGAATGCGGCATTCTCTTCCTTTTTAAAACCGGCAAGTTCGACGCTGATTCGATAGCTGCCGATCTTGAGCGGCGTTACGATGTAGGTGCCGTCCGATCGGGTCAGAGTGGAGATTGCGTCTGCCGTTCCCTGATTGACAATCGTCACTTTGGCACCAGGGACGACCGCACCTGTCTGATCCTTTACCGTTCCCAGAATTGTGCCGGTATCCACTTGAGCGATTCCAGTGGAAACGCCGAGAGTCAATGCGCAGACTGCCAACAATGCTGCCGCCCAACGCCTGCTTGGTATTTTGTTCATAATGCGCCGTCCCTCCTAAGAAATGAACACGTCATCCGACTACGACTCGCTATTTAATACCGGATACGATACTCGCAACGATTAACGGGCCTAAGCCCCGAGACCAGCAACTATATGAACGAGTTTTCGTGTCTGTCAAGGCATTTTTCGTTAACGTCACCGGACGCACCTTTCAGCGCCGGTGCCGGCCGTAGTTCGCGAAAATGACCCGTCTAACAAGAATCGCGGCCGTGGGCGCGCCCGCTGGATTGAAGCTTCCTCCTTGAGGCCAACTTAGGAGGCGCCAGCCCAACTCCAGAAGTCGAAAAGGCCTTAATTTCCGAAACGTGATCCTGGAAGAGGGCGCTGGTTATTTTGCAGGATGATGTCTTGTAATGCCGCGTGATTTGGAGGGGTGCTGGGACGCTACTGCAGCTGCGTCTATCCGGTTGGCGTCGGCTCTCATTGATCTTGACAGGTGAGCATGTATCGGGTACGTTAACGTTTCTGATGTAGCTGCGCCTGGCGTCGCCGTTGCGGGTATGCGCGTCGATGCTGATTCAGTGAACCTGTTCAACGCCGGAGCGATATGAGCGAGACGATGGCTTCCCATACCCAATCCGTACGCGCGTGGGAGGAGAAGGTGGTGATACCGACCTACCCCGTACAACCGGCAGATCCGAACCCGATGTTTCTGGAAAAGCGCGTTTATCAGGGGAGCAGCGGCAGGGTATACCCGAATCCCTTCACGGACTGGGTTTCAGACGAGAAAACCGACCGGGAATACCAGGCCGTCTTCCTTGAAAATGAGTACCTGCGCCTCATGATCTTGCCCGAGATCGGCGGGCGGATTCACATCGGGCAAGACAAAACTAACGGCTACGATTTCTTTTATCGCCAAAATGTAATCAAACCGGCGCTCGTAGGCTTGCTCGGACCTTGGATATCGGGTGGAGTCGAGTTCAATTGGCCGCAGCATCATCGCCCTTCCACTTATATGCCGGTGCATTGGGAGATTGAGGAGTCACCCGATGGCAGTAGAACCGTATGGCTCAGCGAACATGAGCCGATGCATCGGATGAAGGGAATGGTTGGGATCTGCCTGCATCCAGGCAAAGCGCTGGTCGAAGCAAAGGTCCGTCTCTACAATCGCACGCCATTCACGCAAACGTTTCTTTGGTGGGCGAATGTTGGCATTCGAGTCCATGATCAGTACCAGGCATTTTTCCCTCCTGACGTGGCCTTCGTAGCTGATCATGCAAAGCGGGCGATATCCTCGTTCCCCATTGCGCACAATCTCTACTACGGCGTGGACTACCGCAGGGGCGTCGACATTTCCTGGTACAAGAATATTCCTGTTCCAACTTCCTATATGGTCCTGGAGTCCCACGGCGATTTTTTTGGCGGCTATGACTACAAGGCCCAGGCGGGAATTGTTCACGTCGCCGATCGATTCATTGCACCCGGTAAGAAGCTCTGGACCTGGGGAAACGGCGACTTCGGATATGCGTGGGACCGCGAACTGACGGACGCGGATGGGCCATACATCGAGCTTATGGCCGGTGTTTACACCGACAACCAACCTGACTTTTCTTGGCTGCTGCCTTATGAAACAAAATCGTTCAGCCAATACTGGTACCCAATTCAACAGATCGGCCCCGCAAAGAATGCGAACCAAAGGATTGCTATCAATCTTGAAGAAGAAGACGGCGCCGTTCGGATTGGCGCGAGCGTCACGGAGCGCTTTCAAAAGGCGCGCGTCGTGCTCTCCGCCGGGGACCAAACACTGCTTGAAACCACTGCCGATATCCTGCCCGGAGTTCCATTCATTTCCTGCCTGAACATCGCACGGCCGGCTGCCTCGCTTACCCTACGCGTTTTCACACCTGACGGAAAAGAACTCATCGCATGGACTAACCAAACGGGCCCGACATCCGAACATATTCCCACGCCCGCCACAGAACCACTAGCACCGGACGAGATCCAGACAATCGAGGAACTCTATATTACCGGACTCCACCTGGAGCAGTATCACCATGCGACGCGAAATCCCGAGCCGTACTGGGAAGAAGCTTTGCTCAGGGATCCGATGGACAGCCGCTGCAATACCGCGCTTGGCACGCTGCTCCTTAGACGCGGTCTCTTCGTGAAAGCTGAAGAACACTTGAAACGCGCAGTCCACCGGCTCACGGCGCGAAATCCGAATCCAGCAACTGGAGCGTCTCACTACAATCTCGGTCTAGCATTACTGTTTCAGGACAGGTGTAATGAGGCGTATGCGGCCTTCTACAAGGCCACATGGAATTACGAGTGGAGGTCAGCCGCTTATTACCAGCTTGCCTGTCTGGATGCCCGCGAGGAGTACTGGTCACGCGCTCTAGAGCATCTTGACCAATCTCTCGCGACGAACCGGGACCATCTGTGCGCGAGAGACTTGCAGTCGGCGATCTTGCACCGGTTAAAACGTACGGACGAGGCCTTTGCGGTCGCCTCGGACACAGTATCAAGGGATCCCCTTGATTTCCTAGGCCGCTTTGAACTCCTGCTACTGCAGAGCCAAGAACCCGAGAGCATTCGGCACCAGTTCGCGCAGCAGACCCGCAAGGATCGACAGTTGCACTTGGATCTGGCCTTCGACTACGCCGCCGCGGGCTTCTTCGCAGAAGCGCTGGCACTGTTGTCTTGTGTCGTTTCCGACCCATCTCCGTCGACTTATCCAATGGTCTACTACTCTCTGGCTCATTTGGCGGTGCAAACTGGCGATCAAGATTTGGCGGCTGAATACCGAACGTTGGCTGCCGCGGCATCACCCGACTACTGCTTCCCGTCGAGGCTGGAGGAGATGCGGATCCTCGAAGAGACGCTGAATCTGGTTCCTTCGGACGCCAAGGGCCAGTACTATCTTGGCAATCTTTACTACGACAAGAAACGCTATGAGGACGCCATCTCCCGATGGGAAAAGAGCGTCGAGGTCGATGCCGGGTTTTCCATTCCCTGGCGAAACCTCGGTATTGCGTATTTCAATATTCGCCACGACCCAGAACGGGCACTCTGCGCCTACGAAAGCGCGCTCATCGCAAACCCTCAGGACGCGCGTCTGGTTTACGAATTGGATCAATTGCGCAAACGAACGGGTTTTCTGCCAATGGAGCGGTTGGCATTCTTGGAGAAACGCGCAGATCTCGTCGCTCAGCGAGACGATCTCGTCGTAGAACTCGTCACACTCTACAACCAGAGCGGGGAGCCGGAGAAAGCGCTTGAGATTCTTCTGGGAAGACGGTTTCATCCATGGGAAGGTGGCGAAGGACTAGTCTCCGGGCAATACGTCTGGGCGCATCGCCTGCTGGGCATTTCGTGCCTGAACGGAAGAGACTTCGCAGGCGCCCTCGAACACTTCAACGCCGCGAGAACATATCCGCACAACCTCGGCGAAGGAAAGCATTTCCTTACTCAGGAAGTGGACATCGACTATCACGCCGGAATAGCGTTGCGCGAACTCGGACGGGACGAAGTGGCTCGAACCTCATTTACGTCCGCGGCGGATGCCGACCCCGGATCGCCATTGATGACCTACTACAAGGCATTGGCTCTGCGGAGCCTAGGCAGGACCTCAAGTGCCGTTGAGATCCTGCAGGAAATGAAGCAGCGATTAGATACGCAACGGAAAACCGAGCCCAAAATCGATTATTTCGCTACTTCCCTACCGAACTTCCTGCTGTTTGACGACGATCTCGTTCTAAGAAGCGAGATTGAATCCACCTTCAGTGAAGCTCTCGTCGAACTTGGGTTGGGCAACGACTCACTCGCAACTGAGAAACTCCGGCTAGTTCTTGACAGAGACCCTAACAACCTCGCTGCGCAAATGACGCTCGCACAGATGAGCCGCGCAGGAGACAGTGTCGTTGAGTCAACATCAGGGCTCGCAAGGTAGGCCGTCAATGAACATCATCTCTCTGGCCGACGAGAGCGCGGATTCTTCGACGGGCGCTCCAGTGAAAAGTCTCTACGTATGGACAGTTGCCTCGATTGGGGCGCTCGGAGGATTTCTATTTGGCTACGACTGGGTCGTCATCGGAGGCGCCAAGCCCTTCTACGAAAAATTCTTCTCCTTAACACTGCCATCGCAGCAAGGATGGGCCATGAGCTGCGCTCTGATCGGATGCCTGCTCGGTGCACTGGCCTCGGGTACGCTCAGCGAGCGTTTCGGACGGAAAGGTCCTTTGATCCTCGCCGGCGTTGTCTTCTCTGTGTCCTCTATTGGCACAGGAATGGCCGATCACTTTCAAGTATTTGTACTCTGGCGCATCCTGGGAGGTTTCGCAATTGGTCTGGCTTCGAGCCTATCTCCTGTATATATTGCCGAACTTGCCCCAGCCCATCTCCGCGGGAAACTCGTCTCTTTGAACCAGCTCACGATCGTGTTCGGCATCCTTCTGGCCCAAGTAGTGAATTGGCTCATCGCGAAGCCAATCCCTTCCACGGCTTCCGCGAGCGAGATTCTTAACTCGTGGAATGGGCAAGTTGGATGGCGCTGGATGTTCGGTGTCACGGCCATTCCTTCCGTGCTGTTTCTCTTAGCGATGTTCTTCGCTCCTGAAAGTCCGCGCTGGCTTGCACGCAACGGGTCGCTGAACAAAGCAAAGGCCGTCCTCACCCGTATCGGTGGTGAATCGTATAGCCAGGCGGTTTCCTCAGAGATCCAATCTTCGATCGCTGCGGAGCGCTCCAAAGCCTCTCTGGGGACACTGCTTGATCCGCGCATCAGGAGGATACTCTGGCTGGGGATTTCTCTCGCAGTTCTTCAGCAGTGGTGTGGTATCAACGTTATCTTTAATTACGCCGAAGAAGTCTTCTCTGCAGCGGGCTTCCCGGTCTCCGACATCCTCTTCAACATCGTGGTGACGGGCGCGGTAAATGTACTGTTCACGATTTTTGCCTTGGGCACGGTAGACCGCTATGGCAGAAGAGTACTGATGCTGCTCGGCTCGGCGGGGCTCACGGTCATCTATGCGCTGCTCGGTCTCCTCTACCACCTGCACGGCCGCGGTATTCCTATGTTGATCCTGGTCGTTGCCGCGATTGCATGTTTTGCCATGACCCTCGCGCCCGTAACCTGGGTTGTCATTTCCGAGATCTTCCCCAGCAAGATCCGTGGAGCAGCTGTTTCCATTGCTGTCACAGCTCTATGGAGCGCTTGCTTCGTGCTCACCTACACCTTCCCTTTTCTCAATAAAGCGTTGGGTGCATCGGGAACGTTCTGGATCTATGCCTGCATCTGTGCAATCGGCTTCGTCTACCTGGCCTTCCGCCTTCCAGAGACGAAGGGGAAGTCGTTGGAGGCAATCGAGCAGATGTGGAGTTGATGCGAAACCTCAAACGAGCAACAGGCTTCTTTCAGTGAAAGACGACCAGTGACTTCACGACGTAACTTTCTCACCGCGCTGCCTGCCTTCGGCGCTGCATTCGCCCTGGACGAGCAGCCGACGCCTGCCATCCCAATGCGAATCCATCCAAAACTGTACGAATTCCGTTGGAACACGACTGGCAGTTTCGTGTTGATCCGCTGGCTCCGCAGGATCCGCGCGCGGCTCTGTCGGACTCTGCCAAGTGGCAGAGGGTAAAGATGCCTCACACCTGGCAGACCCTCGGCAACACTCGGGGTTACGTCGGAGTTGCCTGGTACCGGTTGGATTTCGACGCTCCCGCCGAGTGGCAGAATCAGTTTGTGCGCATCGAATTCGAGGCTGCCTATCATACCGCACAGGTCTTTCTGAACGGTGTGCCGATTGGCGAGCACATCGGCAAAGGGTACACACCCTCACGTGTGACGCATCTCCGACGCTCAACCATGGCCAGACGAACACGCTGTTGTGCGAGTGGACAACAGTTATTCGGACTCGAGGTTGCCTCGCCTAAAGTCCTTCGATTGGGCAAATGACGGAGGTCTCATCCGGCCAGCCACCATCTTGCTCACGCCGCATGTCTTCGTTGAGCGGATCGAGATAGACGCAACGCCCGACCCGAACTCAAGAGCGCCCAAGTCGGGATGCGAGCAGTTGTTCGGAACACGCTCGGCACTCCGCAATAGGCGCGCGTCCGTGCATCGATTCGAGAAGAGAATGGTGTGGTTCCGCTCCTTACAGGAGACTTTACGTCAGCGACAATCACGGCATCCGGCAGTGCGGTAGTCAACTTTCCGCCAATTCAAGTCAACTCGCCCAAGCTTTGGCACTTCGACGATACTCACCTGTTCACAGCGACGTTTGCACTTCATGGGGGGCGCAGGGCCACATACCCTCGAGGAAGTCTTTGGGGTTCGCCGCTTCGAAACCCGTGGCGCAAAGTTTTACCTAAATGGAGAACCCGTAGCCCTGATGGGAGTGGAGCGCATGTCCAACGTTGACCGCGGAGACCGTCTCATTTGGCTTTCGCCAGATCGTTACTCCAACCCTGGGGAAAGATGGCACTTTTACAACAGCCTGGTCGAAAAACTGTCCGTACTGCCGGGAGTCAGACACGTAGCGGCAACCATGGACACGCCGTTCTGGGGCGCATCCGGCACCCTCAAGTTCAGCTACGACGGACAACCGAGCGGAATAGCCGATCACAATCTCGTCGCCGGATTCAACTTCGTTACGCCTGGTTATTTCACCATAGTGCAGACGCCCCTACTGCAGGGCCGCGACTTCAATCTAGAGGACCGGCCCGGCTCAACGGCGGTTGTCATCATCAACCGCGCGATGGCTCACAGGCTATGGCCAGGGCAGAATGCGATCGGCAAACGCCTGCACTTCTGGGGCAAGGGCGGTGATTTTCTCATCGTCGGGATTGCCGGTGATGTGCGCTATGGCGGGCCCGCGAAGCGAGTAGACGATGAAATCTACATGAGCGTCCAACAAGGCTCCTCGCAGGGGCTCACATTTCTGCTGCGCACAGGCGGCGATCCATTAGCGTTTGTGGAATCCGCTCGGCGCGTTGTTGCGTCCATTGATCCCGCCCAAGCCATCCAAACGTTCTCCACGCTCAAGGCTTTTGATGACGAGAACATTGCCGGGGAGCGCACCTCTACTCTCGTCGCCGCAATCCTGGGAACTATGGCGCTTCTTCTTGCGTGCATCGGAGTTTATGGAGTGATGGCTTATTCGGTGAGTCGACGCCAGCGGGAATTCGGCATACGGATTGCACTTGGCTCTAGCCGGTCCGGAATTCTGAAACTTCTCTTCTCAGGTGTCTTCCGCTTAGTCGGCCTCGGAGTAATTCTTGGGGGAATCCTGACCTTCGTCATGCATGCCTGGACAGCATCCCTGCTGGGCGCGAACGGTACGAGCGTCGTTTCCCTAGTAGCCTCTGCGTTGTTGCTCTGCGTTGTTGCTCTGCGTGGTTGCCGGGCTGGCGACATTCATCCCCGCGCGTCTTGCCTCGCGTATCGATCCCATACGGGCTCTCAGGAGCGAATAGAGGACAGAGATTCCTTCCGCTCAAATGTACGGCAAGCACTCCGTCGCCTGTTTGAAGCAAAGTAAACTTCGCGATAGCACCTGTGAGAGCGTCCAGTCGACCGGTC
>PLZN01000297.1 GCA_003152195.1 Acidobacteriaceae bacterium | reverse complement strand
ATTTTAGACTTTAACCACGGACTGCTAGGGATAGTCGTAGCGAGATTTTAGGTGATCGGGCTGTTCGCCTGAGGACGGGCGCTGGTGCGCCCCAGGTAAGAACTCCCGAAGTGCAGATATCTCAGGCTCTTTTCACCAGCGAGAGACGGCCAGGACGCGGCACCTTGCTGACGATTCTCTTTGCGATCTCCAACGAAGCCGTAGCTGCCGGCGAAGGAGCATTGCAGACGTGGAGTGAATTCGTACCTTCCATCACCAGAAAGTCGTCCACCATGTTGCCGTCCCGAAGAAGCGCCTGCGCACGCACGCCGCTCTTGCTGGGGATCAGGTCTTCGGCTCGAATCTCCGGTACCAGCCGCTGCAGGCTGCGGGTAAATGCCGCCTTGCTCCAGGACCGGAACATCTCCTGGAACCCTTCCTGGTAGTAGCGCGAGGTAAGCTTCCAGAAGCCGGGGTAGGTCATGACCTCGGTGAAGTCGCGCAAGCTGAAGTCCGACTTCTTATAGCCCTCGCGCTTGAAGCTCAATACCGCGTTGGGTCCGGCGTGAATGCTTCCATCCATCATCCGCGTGAAGTGTACCCCGAGAAAGGGAAAAGCCGGGTTAGGGACGGGGTAAATGAGATGACGCACCAGATGGCGACGCTGGGGCGTGAGCTCGAAGTACTCACCGCGGAATGGAACGATCATGGCTTGCGGTTCCATGCCCCCCAATCGCGCCACCCGGTCGCTATGCAGACCGGCACAGTTGATGAGAAAGCGAGTTTCGAGCGAACCCCATGTAGTTTCGAGAAGGTGGCCCAGAGGGGTGGGAACAACCTGGAGAATCTCTGTGCCAAGCTTGAGTTCCCCTCCCTGCTGCTGCATTTCGTGCACCAGCGCATGGCATACCTGGCGATAGTCGACAATGCCGGTCGTGGGCACGCGAATGGCGGCCAGGCAGGCAACGTGCGGCTCGATCTCTTTCACCTCTTCCGGCCGGAGCCGTAGCGCCGGTACGCCGTTCTTTAGCGAACGATCGAAGATACCCTCGAGCGCAGGAATTTCTTCCGGCGTGGTGGCCACGATCAGCTTGCCGCAAACGTCGAACGGTACACCGTACTCGTAACAGAAGGCACGCAACGATTGGTTGCCCGCCTGTGCCATCTCCGCCTTCAGGCTTCCCGGTTTGTAATAAATGCCGGAATGAATGACGCCACTGTTGCGGCCGGTCTGGTGTTGCGCAAAGCCAGCTTCCTTTTCCACCAGCAGAATTCGCGCGAAGGGATAGCGGCGACCAAGAGCGGCGCCGGTCGCAAGACCAACTATGCCTCCACCGATAATTGCGAAGTCATACATACAGTGCCTTCAGAATGCCCCTGCTCGTTGGCAGGACAGGATTGGAATCAGAGGGAGAGAACTTCAGTTGGCCCATCTTCACAAGATCGAGTTCACGGCAATGGCCAGATTCTGGTTTATAACACTGAGGAAGGCGGGGAAGATAATCATAAATTTTCCGGAACGACACGGTCAGACCCCGATTCCGTGAGCAGTAGTTCGGAAAGTACTTCTTGTTGACTTCGCCCAGCTAACCCAGCTCGATCACGAACCCTTCTTGCCCCAGCAGATGGGTTGGCGGCATGCGCAAAAGGATTCAACCCGGCTCGCCCTAACACGACGGAGAAGGCAATCAGGGTATAGAGTTGAGCGACGACTGCCGACCATGCGATGCCAACCGCTCTAAACCTGGGAGCAAGCAACAAAGCAGCCACGATGCCGAGCAAGCCGGCGGTGAAGTTCACAAAGTTAAATTGATTGTCCAGTTGATTCGGCAGCAGCAACTGGAAGATCATCACGGTGCACAGTGCGATTAACGGAATCCACAGGGCGAAGACGCGCAACACGGGCACGGAATCCCGAAAGGCAGGGCCAAGGATCAGGTGCACTAGCAGCGGGGCCCCCATAAAGATAGCTAAGCCGAAGACTAAGCCCAGGCCACCCAGAAGAAACAGGCTGAGCCTCACTGTCTTCATGGCACCCTGAGGATTATCCTGCACCTGTTTCGTCAATCTCGGGTAGAGCGCCTGATTGACCGGCCATAGCCCTTGTTGAAAGACCCGCGTGATTCGTTCGGCGCCCGCGTACTCACCCAGGAGGGCTACCGGCGCGACAGAACCAAGGACCAGCCGGTTGACCGAACCGGAAAGGCCTTGCACCGCGCGAAACAAGAACATGGACCCGCCCAATCGAAGCGCATTCCACACCGACGAAGGGGTGGGCCATTGAAAACCCACTTCGCGGTAGGCCAGAACGACCGTCACTCCATGCGCCACCACGCAGCCTACACACTGGGCCGCCATGACCTTCCATCCATCGGACGGCTTATGGACCAGGATAAAGATGCTCAGTGTAGCTAGAACCTTGCCTCCTATTTCAAGAGCGCTGGCCAAACGCATACGCTCCAAACCCTGGAAGAACCAGAGCATATTGATGCCCTGGCAGACGCCCCAGATCGTACTTGCCCAAAACAGCGCCAGGGAAGGTGCGACGTGGTGGGTAAATCGGCGGGAGAAGATCGCCCCGCCGATGCATAATACGGCCAGCAGAAACTTCGCTCCTAAAACCCCGGAGATCAGTGCGGAGAGCCGTTTGGGCTCATCCCGTTGCCGCGAAGTCTCACGCGATGCTGAGATGTCGAAGCCGTACTCCACCACGCTCGCGATCACATCCCCAATCGCTTGCGCAAACACCACGACCCCCCACCCCGAGGGCCCTAACACGTGTGCCAGATAAGGAAACGTAAGCAGGGGCAGAGCATAGGTGCATGCCTGCACACCATAAAGGGCGATTACATTGTGTACGAGGCCATTGCGGAGCAGCTTTTTGGGATTCAAATTCAGCAATTTAAGCGCCCTTCCTCGCATGGTAGGGCACCGCCGCCCAATCGCGAACTGCAAACACTGAAACCGAATTGTTCAATTAAAACCAAGCGATTTTCCCTAATGAAAGCCCGTGCACGTATCGTGAGACCGCTTTGAAAGTGCTGGGCTCGACGACTTCACGTCCTGCTGACCATACTCAAACCGTTCCGATATATCCCGTGTTCCCCGTGACTAAAACTGGGATTTGGTTCCTCCCAGGTTTTCCATGGTGCGTTGCCGCTTTCCCATAGACCTTCCAGGTATTTTTTCTCGCGGATGGTATCCATGCACTGCCAGAAGGCGGGGTGGCGATAAGCCATCAATTGACCTGCGGCGGCCAGCCGCTCCAGCGGCTCCTTCTCCAAGCGCGTGTCATCGCCGTCAATGAAATCAAAGATCTCCGGCTCCAGCACAAAAATTGCGCCGTTGATCCAGCCCTCCCTGGTCTGCGGTTTCCCGGAGAACTCGACGACACGATCGCCTTCCATTTCCAGGTGCCCTAACCTCGCTGTTGGCCTGACAGCAGTCAGCGTGGCCAGCTTTCCATGCGAGCGGTGAAATGTAAGCAGATCGTGCAGGTTGATGTCTGATACTCCATCACCCCAGGTGAGCATGAAGGTCTCATTGCCCAGGTAAGGAGCCAGTCTCTTGATCCGGCCACCCGTCTGGGTCTTCATGCCGGTATCGACCAACTCCACCATCCAGTCGGGAACGGCTCCCCCGTTCATCTTAACTTTTCCGGTTTTGAGCGACACGCTCAGATCCCGATTCAGTGCGCAGTAGTCCAGCATGTACTTCTTGATGACTTCGCCCTTGTACCCCAGCGCGATCAGGAAGTCTTCGTGCCCGTAATGCGCGTAATGCATCAAGATGTGCCAGAGAATCGGTTTTCCGCCAATCT
The DNA here is from genome assembly GCA_003152195.1 of Acidobacteriaceae bacterium. GTDB lineage: Bacteria > Acidobacteriota > Terriglobia > Terriglobales > Acidobacteriaceae > PALSA-350. Next base: position 2,578 of record PLZN01000297.1, on the reverse strand, counting down.
CCACCATCGGTTTTGGTTTGGGTTCTATCTCTTCCCCAAGGCGCGAGCCAGGACCCCCTGCAAGAATTGCGACTTTCATATGGATTCCCCTCTACGAGTGTTGAAATCGAGGGAGAGTATCTTTGCCGGCGTATCGGCGGCTGCGGCCTGGGATGCGATGAAGAGATCCCTGGCGATGCGGCGGTGATATTTGAATACCCAACTCGCAATCAAGCCGTAACATCTCAGCCGTTGCCCCAGGCCAAGCGGGGAATGAGTCACGGAGAGAATGAACGCTTTCGCCACATTCCACTCCGGCAAGGCAATCTTGCGGGCCTCGGTCCTCGCTGGCATGGTCCCAACAGATTGGCCCGAATGTCTCGTGCTGATAAACAAGTACTCCGGCACTTCGTAGAAACGTCCCAGCAATCCAAGCTGCAGCAGAAGCACACGGTCACTGTATGCATGGCCGCCTGGGGGCGGAAGCTTGTGCAGCGCGTCCAGGCGGATCAGACCGGAGATCGGATGGCATCTGTGGCTTTTGAGCAGCAGGTCTCGTGCGCGTACCAGCGGCGCAAGTGAGCTGGTGCGTAACTGGTCATCGTAATTTTCGAGGAGTTGTCCGTCTTCGCCGATCACCCGGATCAGGCTATGGGCGAGAACCAGAGAATCATCCGCCTCCAGTGCGTCCAGACAAAGGCTGAGGAAGTCTGGCTGAACCATGCCGTCATGTGCGGCCTGCATGAAGTACTTGCCGGTGGCCAGCTCACAAACCCTTCTGACATTCCACCCCGCACCCATCTTCCGTTGGTTGCGGTAATACCGGATGCGGGAATCCTGCGCGGCATACCGCCGGCAGATCTCCTCACCGCGGTCGGTGGAACAATCGTCGGAGATGATGAGTTCGAAATCCTTAAACGTCTGATTCAGAAAAGAATCGAGGGCGGCTTCAAGAAAACGATCCCGGTTGTAAAGAACCAGCCCGATGCTGACGCGAGGCGTAGTGCTCATTGAGCTTTTGCTCCGATCGGGGGGAGGGGGGTGAGTCAGAAGTTTGCAGCATCACCAAAATTGTTGTGCGAAGGAACCACCAGGCGCTCTAAGACATTTTTCGGAAACGCGCAATCTTCTGTTTGAGCCAGCTTTGCCGAATCAATAAATTGACGGCGAACTCAAACCAAGGGCCGGGCAGGTAAATCGAGAGCTTCCAAAACCATACATGCCTGGCGCCCGGCCCATTCAGGCACTCCATGTAGCGGTCATAGTGACTCCGCACTGCGGGATCCCGGGCAAGACGGGAGTGGATGTAACTTGAAAAGGAAATATATGGATGCAGGTTAACCGGCTGAAATGCTTGCGCCAGCCCCTCGTCGATGGTTGCGAGAAAGCGCTTCTGGGCGCCCCACAAGGCCTCACAGTACTGCAACTCGCGCTTGACCGAGGCGGCCGTGACCCGGTCGGGTCCATAGTTATTTCCGCCGTGCAGACGGTACTCGGCCAAGGCTTCATCTTCGCGGGTCACGTTGGTGATAAACGGAGCCAAGCGAGTAATCAGTTGGTCGGGACAGCTTACCAGCGGAGCCTCCAGCGGCAGGGGAAAGAGCCTCCTAGCGACATCGCGATGGAGACTCAATCCCGAGGTCGGAGGCATGAAGGGCAATATGCCGCCGTCTTCCAGAAGGCGGGAACCATACCATCCGCTGGGTAACGGGTCAGACATCGGCCACACTCCCTGGCGGCGGCGCTCGGCGCTCACACGGATCACACGATGGACGCCAAAGCCAGAGTCCGGGTGCGCCTGAAAATCAGCCACAATCCGCTCGATTTTGTGGGGCAGGAAAAGGTCGTCCGAGTCGAGCAGGGTAAGAATCTCGCCTCGGCTGGCGGCAAAGGCGGCATTGAAGCCCGACGCCTGTCCCCCATTGGCTTTGCGGATGAGCTGCACGCGCGGGTCTTTGCGCTGATATTCCTCAATGATGCGCACCGATTCATCCGTCGACCCGTCGTCGCAAACAATGATTTCGATGTTGGAGTACGTCTGCTCCAGCGCGCTCTGCAGCGATTCACCGATGTAGCGGGCGTAGTTGAAATTCGAAACCAGAATCGAAACCAGCGGTTCGGCCGGCAAAGGACGAAGCTCGATCGGGTGCAGCCCGGTAATGGTTTCACCCTCGACAATGGTCATAAGAAGTCTGCTTCGCCCTAGAGCAATATTAGAGTTACTTTGTTGTGGTGATCGAGCATTTCTCTTTCCACCGGCTCGACGGATAGCGAAATAGTGTGCTGAGTTAGAAACAATGTATCTAAAACTGGTCTCGCGGAGTCTACAGCTGCCTGGTCTTGAAGGGGGCGGGCTTTAGCCCGTCCATCGATGGACCCAAAGGTTGAGGCTTTAGCCTCTGAGGGAAATCATGCGGCCGGACAGAGAGACAGTCAGGAGAAACGGACGGACGTACTTTGTCAGCGCTCAGACTGTTGAGCGACGGCCAGTCTTTCATCACCAGCAATGAGTAGATCCCATCCCTCAGCATCTAAAGCCGTTCCCATGGGCCCGGTCTCAAGGCGGGGCTGAAGCCCCGCCCCTGGAGTTTCTACATTT
>PLZN01000361.1 GCA_003152195.1 Acidobacteriaceae bacterium | reverse complement strand
GGATGCGGCCGTTGTATTCGACAAAGCCGAGCTTGCGGAAACGATTCATGAAGAAGCTGACGCGCGAGCGGGTGGTCCCAATCATATCCGCCAGGGTTTCCTGGGTGATCTGCGGAATCAGCGTTTCCGGTTCACCCGGCTTCCCGAATTCAGCCATCAACAAGAGAATTCGAGCTAGACGCTTCTCGCTGGAGTTGAAAAGCTGATCGACAAGATCTGCCTGGGTTCGCATGCTGCGGGCTAACAGAAACGCCAAGAAGAGGTCGGAGAAGGAATGCTCCTCGTGCATCACGCGGATCATCTCGCTCCTCTCAATCTTGAGCGCTGTACAGGCGGTGATGGCATTTGCGGTCGTAAGGCGAAGCCCCACGACCCCGGCAATAGACTCCTCTCCAATGAAGTCGCCGGCGGACAACAGAGTGATCGTGGCTTCCTTACCGGCGTTTGACACCACAGTCAGTTTTGCGCGGCCCTTCTGAAGATAGAATATGGAGTCAGCGGCATTCCCTTGCGAAAAGAAGGGCTCTCCTGCTTCAAGTTGGACGATCCTTCGTCCCAGCCCAGCGTGGGCTAGAAAGGCGGCCGGGTCAAAGGTGTCGTTTTCCTGCTCAGCCATCAGAGTCGCCTCCTTGCGTGCGCGATGCTTTCGTTAAGTACGCCGAACCCATATCGATGTCCGCGCGGCGATCGAATCCAGTTCCCATGCCGGCGATGTGTGAGTGCAAAGTCCCAGAGCCGCACAAGGATCCGACGCTGGAGCACAGCGCTGCCCCAACTTAGAACAGCATTGCACCCGGGGGAAGTGGAAATCTGTTCCATTTTGCTCACTCGCTTGTGCGCGGGCCCATTTTGTGGGGGCGGCGTACCCATTTCGCCCTCGAATCTTCATTTCGGCGCTATCGGGATCGCCAGCCGGTACTGCTCAACGAAGCCACAAAGCCGACATCGGGATTCATTTCGGCGGCGATGCGGCATTCGATGCACGCAGGTACGCCTTTCGCCGCNNGCCGCAGCGAGGGTGCCGGAGGTAATGTTGCGTGGGTGCAAACCGGTCTAAAGTTCTGCTGTTATATTGGCGATAATCTGCAAGAAGTCTCTTGCTCCGCTGCCCGCGCACCCCGCTAGCGCCCGGGCGCGACGGCTCCGGTGGGCCAACAGCGGAACCGACCAAAACGTGAGCAAAATTGAACAGACCAGGCGAAACAGATGCGAGCAACATTGCACAGACAGGCGGAACGACTACGGACGAAATGGAAGCGACGGGAAATTCCCGGAGTAAGGCCCTCAGAAGGAGGATGTTCGATGCTCCAAAGTTGCCTGTTGTGCAAAGCCAGGAAGCCCGGCTGGTTCTGCAGTCTGCCGCCTCAGGCACTGGCTGAGCTTGACGCGATGAGTACTCAAGTCGTGTTGCCGATGAGCAGGATCTTATTTGCTGGAGGCCACGCGCCACGCAGTGTATCGGTGGTCTGCGATGGACGGGTGAAGCTAACTAGATCCTCGCGAAATGGCAAGACGTTACTGGTGAAGATCGCGAGACCCGGAGATGTGCTGGGGTTGAGTGCGGCGCTTTCAAAGACGCCCTACGAAGTCACCGCGCAGGCGATGGAACCTACTCGGATAAAAACCTTTCAACGGAAGGATTTTCTTCATTTCATTCGGCGCCATGCGGAAGGCAGTCTGCATGCCGCCGAAAGCCTAAGCAATGAATATCGTTCTGCCTTGTGTGGCCTCTGCCGTTTAGCACTTTCCAGTTCCGTTGCGGGCAGGGTGGCTCATCTTCTGCTAGAGCTGGCCGTTGAGAACAAAACCGCGCAGGATGCTCAACCGAAAATACACATGTCCCTCAGGCATGAAGACATCGCCTCCATGCTCGGCAGTTCACGAGAGTCCATCACGAGAGTTTTGAATGGTTTCAGACGCAAAGGTGTCATCTCGATTGAAGGAACCAAGATGAAAATCCTGAGGAAAGAAGCGCTAGAGGCCTTGTTCTGATTGTGCTTGTCACCTCACTTGCCGGTTCCAAACCAACGGACACAAATCACTGATCGGACGCGTGCCGTGTGATGCCCGTCACACGGGAATCCGAATGAATTGTTCTATCCTCATGCGATTCGGAGAAAAGTGCACCATGGGCCACGTAGAAGATCTTTAGGGCAAGAAGGCTGTGAACCCTCTCGGTGGGGCGCCTGGATGAGACGTGTGCTGGTGTGTGTCGCGTTGATTGCGTTGCTCCCGGGGTTCTGGAAAACCCGGTGGGTGAATGCTGCGGATGAGAACAAACAACAAGTCAACACACCTCAGAGCGCGGACACGGTCCCCGCTTCCACGTCCAACTACGTCGGCGCCGATAGCTGCGCCAGCTGCCATCAGGACGAAGTAAAGGGGTTCAAGGACAATCCGCATGCCAAGCTGGAGCTCGAGCACGGCGGTAAAGGCGTCACCTGCGAAAGCTGCCACGGACCCGGCAAAGCGCACGTGGAGTCGGGCGGGGACGTAACCAAGATATTTCAATTTTCAACGGCAACACCGAAGCAGGTGGGTGAGAAGTGCCTTGCTTGCCATGTTGGTGAGCACCCCAACTTTGAGCGCACCGCTCATGGCGAAGCAGGTATCAGCTGCACCAGCTGCCATAGCAACCACAAGTTCGAAGCGCAGACGCCGTTGCTCAAAATGACGCAGCCGGGCCTTTGCTATCAGTGCCACACGGACATCAAGGCGGCTTTTATGCAGCCCTTCCACCACCGGGTTAACGAGGGGTTAATCCGGTGCACGGACTGCCACGACCCCCATGGCACCTTCCAGGCTGACCTGCTCCACATAAATACGACCCAGGACGCGATCTGCACCAAGTGCCACATCGACACCCTGGGGCCTTTCGTCTACGAGCACCCGCCCATCAAGACGGAGGGCTGTACCTCGTGCCATTCGCCGCACGGATCGCCGAACCCTCGCCTGCTTGCCCGCAACAACATCAACTCGATGTGCCTGCAGTGCCATACGGCCTCCATGAACTTTACCGCGCCCGGTACCCCTTCGTTCCATAACCAGGCGAATCAGTACCAGGCTTGCACCAACTGCCACGTGCAGATACATGGCTCAAACGCCAGCAGTTATTTCTTCAAGTAAGGGATGGCCTCGCATGATGAGCGGGTTTTCGTACGTATCGCTCCCGCTGAGTTTCCGGCGCAATGCTTTGGTTATCGCAGCCGTGGCCATCACCGCGAGCCTGGCTGCCGGTTCTTCAGCCCTGGCGCAGGCCGCTGCGCCGCCCGTCGCGCATGACCCTCCGCCACCATCGCCCGGGGACAACATTCGTTACGGATACGTTATCCATCAGTCAATCGATTTCGGCGGCCGCATCGTGGATTACTCGGGTAGTGGCGCGGTCTACGATTCGCTGGTCAACCTCCAGTCCGGGCCTCGCGTTCTCGACCAGTCCCTGGAGATGATCGCGGTAGATCCGGCCCGCGCGGTCATATTTGATCGCCTTTCGACTACCAGTTTCGGTTACGGTGGAGATCCCAATAACGTCACGATTCTGGACGTTTCCAAGGGACGCATCTACGACTTCCGTTCCAGCTTCCGCCGCGATCGCCTGTACTTCGACTATGATCTGCTGGCCAATCCGTTCATTCCGCCTACGTCCACACCCTTTGTTCCTATCCTTAACTCGCCGCACCTCTACAACACCGTGCGCCGCATGACGGACACAAAGATGACGGTGGCGCCGCTTTCCGTTGTCAGCGCACATTTCGGCTACTTCCAGAATGTCAATCAAGGACCATCCAATAGCACGATCCATGTCGGCGCCGAGGCCCTGCTCACGCAGAACTGGCGCCACTCCACGGATGTCTGGAACGGCGGTATCGATTGGAAGCCGCTGGCCCGCACCACCTTCAGCTACGACGAGTTCATCACCCACTACAAGGGCAACACCAGCTGGCAGCTCACGGGGCTCAACAACACGCTCTCCGGTGGCACACCCGTCAGCCTCGGCATCGATCTTTCTTCGGTCTGGGCTTCTCCGTGCGCTTCGCCCTTCAATCCGAATGGAACCGTCAACCCAACCTGCAACGCTTTTCTGTCGTATACCCGGTATGCGCCCACGCGCACGCTCTTCCCCAGCGAGCAGTTTCACTTCGAGAGCTCGTCCATCCCCCGCTTCACCATGAATGGACGCGTCCTTTACATGGGCACAACCAGCCACCTCACAAACTTCAATGAGGACTTCAACGGCCTCGACGCCCGCGCCAAAAAGCGCGTGGAGGATGTCACCGGCTCTGCCAGCGCCCGCCGTATCAACGTCAACGCTGACTACGGCGCCACCTGGCAGGTTACTCCCACCATCTCCCTCAACGAAGTCTTCGACTTCTGGTATTTCCGTCAGCCCGCAACCAACGTCTTTACCGAGACCGACTACGCCGGAACCTCGATGCTCCAGCCGCCCGGTGCGGCCACCACGACTACAACGCCTGATTATCAGGCCCTCAATCAGAAGACCAAAACCAACACGTTCATCGTCGATTGGGATGTCGCATCGCGCGCGCGCCTCTCGGTTGGTTACCGCTATCGCAGCCGCATCATCACCGATGCCGGCGGCGACTTCATCCCTATCCACGAGGACTGGGGGCTCTTCGGAGCCGCGCTCAGGCCCACGGCTCAGTGGCGCATCAACTTTAATGCCGATGCCATGTACGCGGATAACTCCTTTACCCGCATCAGCCCGCGCCAGCTGCAACACTACGTTTTGCGGACGACCTACAAGCCGCAAACCTGGCTCAGCTTTGCCGGAACTGCCAATATCCTCGAGAGCCGCGACAACGTCCAGACCGTTAACCATCTGGAGCACAATCGCGATTTCTCTTTCGGGACTTCCATCTCTCCCAGCGACCGTTGGTCTCTGGACCTGAACTACGCCTATGACAGCGTCTACTCCAGCACCCTTGAGTGCTATACGGCTTCACCCGCTCTGCCCTCTGCCGGAACAGCGCCGCCTGTTTGCGTTGCAGCCGGAACCCCGCTGCTCAGCACTGGCTATTACAACCAGCCCAGGCAATACGGCGCTATCGAATTCATGGTGGCGCCCGTCAAGCGGGTCCACGTCAATGCTGGCTATCGCATGAGCGCCGTCAACGGCAACAGTGATTTCATCAACGCCCGCCAGGTGCCGGGCGCCCTGCAGTCGCAATATCAAACCCCCTATGCTCATCTCGCCTTCGATCTGGCACCAGGCTGGACCTGGAAGGCGGACTACAACTACTATAGCTTTGGCGAAGGAACGCCGATCGGACCCACTCTTCCTCGCAGCTTCCGGGGGAATGTCTACACTCTCGCAGTTCGCTATGCTTTCTAGCTTTCCCGTGCGAGCGTCGTTCTTGCCCGCCTTACATCAATAAGGAGTACTACCATGCTGAAACACATTACTCATGCCGGGGCTATTGGCCTGCTCGTCTTCTTTGCGAGCGTCACGAGCCTCGCTCAAACCCCCGGAGCCGATACCTACAAAGCGAAGTGCCAGATGTGCCATGGCCCTGACGGGCTCGGCAACACACCTGCCGGTAAGGCCATGAAGGCACGTCCGTTCAACTCGCCTGATGTTCTAAAAGAATCGGACACTGATCTTGCCGCTGTTATCAAGAACGGTAAGGGCAAGATGCCTGCCTTTGCCGGCAAGGTTGCCGACGCACAAATCACGAACGTCGTGGCGTACATCCACACATTGCAGAAGAAGTGACAGAACTCGCAAACGCGAAGCCTCAGCCGCAAGAACAACATCCGCCACAACTGGCGCAAACCAAGGAGTGGATCGATGGAATTCACACCCCAGAAGAATGACGGGCTCAAAGTCGAAACCTCCGGGCGGCGTTCATTCTTACTTGCCTTATTCGGATTGAGCGGAGCGGCGGTGAGTGCGCTGTTGGCCTTTCCTCTCGTGCGCTTCCTTACGTATCCGCTGCGCAAAAGCGCAACAGACACCACCTGGTCAGACGTAGGACCGGTGCAGGACTTTGCCTCGCTCACCGCGCCAATCGCGAAAACCATTACCCTGGAACGCCGCGATGCGTGGCAGACCACCTCATCCCAGACGGCGGTATACGTGTTGCCATCCAAGGCTGGGCAATTCCGCATATTATCGCCTATCTGTCCGCATCTGGGGTGCTCGGTGCGCTGGGTGGGCGATCAAGACAAATTCATCTGCCCGTGCCATTCAGGATCGTTTACGGCAGACGGAGAGCGCATTGCAGGCCCACCGCCTCGCTCCTTGGACGCACTCGAATCCAAAGTTGAGGACGGCGTATTGAAGGTACGCTACCAGTATTTTCGCCAATTAGTTCCTAACAAAGAAGCAATGGCCTGAGGTGCAGGAAAGTCTATGACGAATAAAATCCCACCCGAGCCGCCCGCCCAGTCCAACGTCGGAACCCGGTTAGTGAACTGGCTGGACCGGCGCACGGGCATCCAC
>PLZN01000204.1:267-25423 GCA_003152195.1 Acidobacteriaceae bacterium | reverse complement strand
ACTACGCTACCCCGGATTTCCTGTCTGGGTTGGTGGTTTCAGCGAACTTCATGCGGCTTTCCTTAAAAAAAACCGCACACGTGACCGTTGTTAGTGCCGCGTAGTAGGAAACCCGGGTCCGCTCCGGCCGGGATGACAAAGGTTAGTTTGGATTAGGACCTCATGGTTCGTCTTGCCGAAGTATGCCCCATTGACACTTGTCGCTAACCTTTGTCATCCCGACCGGGGGAGCGTAGTGGAGGGATCTGCGGTTTCTTTACGACTTCGGGGCAGGCTTCTGCAGCTGAAGCTTTTTCAGGCTCTCTTCGTCGCTCGGCAGCTCCGTCTTCCCGGCGGGGAATTTGTTGAAGCTGAGAATGAATGACAGGATGTCGGCGGTTTCCGGGCGGGTGAGCGAGCCGGGATGATCGGCCGGCATCGTGGTGTGGATCTTATCGAACAGGACGAGCATGGGCTGGCCGTCGTATTTGGAGAGGAATTCGCTTTCGCTGAGCGGCGGATAGGGACCGACGCCATCAAGCTCGCTCCCGTGGCAGGAGGCGCATTGCTTCTGATAGGCCGTACCGCCGCGTAGGGCCTGGTCGGCAGTGTAGACGCCCTCGTCCGGTGCTGCGGCTGCTTGACCGCACACAGCGTTGTACGAGAGTGAAGCAATGATAAGGCCGAGGCAGGGGATGAAGATCTTTTTTACCAGCACCAAGTCGCCTCCTGCGAGATTTTACACTACGTTTGGGCCTATGAGGGCATCGTATCGATATAGTGAATTAAGAGCAGTTGGAAATAGGAAATGACATTAAATCGTTGGACACTAGGATTATTTTTCGCAGCCGCGGGTTGCGCGACAAGCCTGGCATCGTTTGCGGCAACGCAGCCGGCGTGTGATCAGGACAACGGCGGGCTGACGCTGCCGGCCGGGTTCTGCGCGCTGGTGGCGGCGGACGGGCTAGGTACAGCACGGCACGCTGTGGTGGCGCCGAATGGCGACTTATATGTAGCACTGCAGAGCGGCAAGGGCAAGACCGGCGGCGTGGTGGCCCTGCGCGATGACAATGGCGATGGCCGTTTCGAGACCAAGGAGAATTTCGGCGACGGAAGCAGCAGCGGCATTGCGCTCCGCAATGGCTACCTTTACGTGGCGAAGACCGAGTCGGTCGAACGATGGAAGATGACGCCGGGACAGCTAAAGCCCAACGGTCCGCCGGAAGTCATTGTCGAGGGCCTGCCGACAGAGCATGAGCATCATGACAAGGGTATTGCGTTTGATGGCAAGGGCTCGCTGTACATAAATATCGGTTCCCCCTCGAACGCCTGCCAGTCACAGGACCGGCAGAAAGGCATCGCGGGTCAAGACCCGTGTCCACTATTGGAAACCCACGGCGGCATCTGGAAGTTCGACGAAAACAAGCTGCACCAGAAGGAGTCGGACGGCCAGCGGTTCGTGACCGGTCTTCGCCAGGAGCCGGCCATCACCTGGCACGATGGGGCGGTCTATATCGTGATGAACAGCCGCGACCAGCTGGACGTGCTGTGGGCGGGCAAATTTACCGCGGAAGAGAATGCGGAGCGTCCCGCCGAGCCGATGTATCGCGCGACCCAGGGACTGAACTTCGGCTGGCCCTACTGCTTCTTCGATTACGGCCAACAGAAGCTGCTGCTGAACCCTGAATATGGCGGTGACGGTAAAACGGTGGGCCGCTGCAGCCAATTCGCGCTGCCGATTGCGAGCTATCCTGCGCATTGGGCCCCGGTGGATGTGATGTTCTACAGCGGCAGCCAATTTCCGGCGCGCTACAAGGGTGGAGCGTTCATTGCGTTCCACGGATCCTGGAACCGTGCTCCTCTGCCGCAGGCGCCTTCCAACGTAACCTTCCAGCCCTTCGCCGGCGAGAAGCCGCCGGGTAAGTACGAGATCTTTGCCGGTGGCTTCGCCGGCAAGGACCCCTTAATCAATCCCATGGATGCGCTCGCACGTGCCGATGGAGTGGCGCAGGCTCCGGATGGCTCGATCTTTATTACCGATAGCCGGAACGGAAAGGTTTGGCACGTCTTCTACCGCGGTCAGAAATAAGAAATGCATTTCGTTGGCAAATAAATCTTTGGCAATTCAGGAGCGACGATGAAGAAATTACTGATCAGTTTGGTACTGAGCTCGACGATCGGAGCGGCGGCCCAGACCCCGGCTGCTGCGCCAGCAATGAATAAGCCAACCCTAACCCTGACGACCACGGCGTTTGACGACGGCGGGATCATTCCTAACAAGTACACGCAGGCGGCGGAGAACGGCGCCGCAGTTTCTCCCAAGCTCACGTGGACGAATGTGCCGGATGGCACGGTGAGTTTTGCGCTGATCCTGCACGATCCGGATACCTCGCTGCAAAAGACAACCAACGAGGTGCTGCACTGGATGATCTTCAATATTCCCGGCACAGCGCGTGAGCTGCCGGAAGGTATGCCGGCAACCGCGCAGCTGCCTGACGGATCGATCCAGGCCCTGAACCTGAGCAAAAAGGTGGGGTATATGGGCATGGGCGCGCGTGCAGCCGGACCGTATCATCACTACACGTATGATCTGTTTGCCCTGGACACCAAGCTGACCCTTGGACCGGACGCCACCCAGGCGGACGTGATGAAGGCGATGGATGGACATATCCTGGGGAAGGGTGTTCTGGAGGGTCGTTTCCATCGTCCATAAAATCAACGCGGCCGGGCCGGTGCTGGTGAAACGTCACATGTCTGTTCGCCGCTTCTCTTACTGCGTCACCCTCGCTTCCAGTGTCCTCTTGTCGGCGAGCTTGTTGTGTGCCCAGTCGACGCATGATTTCAGCTGGACGCTGGGTCCTTTCGTGCGCCCGGTAACTGTGCCTATCATTGCGCCCAACGCGAAATCGGTCTTCACCGATCCGATTACCGGGAAACCCGTGCACTGGGAGGCGCTGCACACCTTCANNTATCGCGCCGAGGACGACTCCGGGAGCATGGTCATCGGCATGCACACGTCGCGCTTGGGCTTGGCCTCAAGTGAGGACGGTATCAATTTCACAACCGAGCCGGCTCCGGTTTTCTATCCTGCTGTTGATTCCCAGCAGGACAGGGAATGGCCAGGAGGCGTCGAAGATCCTCGCGTGGTTGAGCGCGGAGACGGTACCTATGTTCTGACCTACACCCAGTGGAATCGCCGCGCGACCGATATCGGAATCGCCACATCTACTGATCTGATTCACTGGGCAAAGCAGGGACCCGCTTTGGTGGGTGAAAAATACCAGCATTTCGATTACAAATCGGCCAGCATCGTCACCCAGCTCACGAATGGCCGCCTTATCGCCGCCAAAATCCACGGGAAGTATTGGATGTACTGGGGAGAGATTCAGGTGCGGCTCGCAACCTCACCGGATCTAATCCACTGGACGCCCGTCGATGGTTCGTCCGGCAAGCCTATCGTGTTGCTGCACAACCGGCCGCGGCACTTCGACAGCGCGTTCCCCGAAGTTGGGCCGCCTTCGCTGCTCACCGGTCGCGGTATTCTCCTTATCTACAACGGCAAGAACGCAGCTGTCGACGGGGCACCCGGAATTGCTGCCAACGCCTACTCTGACGGACAAGCGCTGTTCTCAACCGATGATCCCCGAAAGCTCATCGCGCGCACAGATAAACCGTTTTTCAAGCCCGAGGAATCGTGGGAACAAAGCGGCCAGTATGTCGCGGGGACAACTTTTGCGGAAGGCTTGGTGTTTTTCCACGATAAGTGGTTCCTCTACTACGGCGGCGCTGACTCCCGCGTCGGAGTCGCGGTTTTCGACCCGAAAGTTGCAAGGCCAGGGTCCTAATAGCTCCTAAGCGAAGCGCTGGGTGCCNNCCAGCGTACGTGGGACGATAATGATTTGTCTCCATTGCTTTCCCAGAAGGGCGCAACCGCACTTACCTGCGCGCCGTTAGGACAAAAACAATGGTGGGCTTCGCCCGTCTTTCTCGTCCCACGTACGCTGGGGCGAACGTGGGGCACCCGATGTTACAGAGCGGCTCCTTCAGGCGCGCAGCTCTTCCGCTTCATCCATGTCAGACTCCTCGACAAACAGTCCCAGCGCCTGCCGCTCGAACAGGCGCTTGTATGTGCCCTCTGTTCTGCGGACCAGTGCGTCATGAGTACCCTCCTCGACCACGCGGCCTTGCTCGAAGACGAGGATGCGGTCGAGCATGCGCACCGTCGATAGGCGGTGTGCGATCACAATGGCCGTGCGGCCTACGATCAACCGCTCCATTGCCTCCTGGATGAGCGCTTCCGATTCGGAGTCGAGGCTGGATGTCGCCTCGTCCAGAATCAGAATGGGCGCGTCTGCCAGAAAGGCACGGGCCAACGCAACCCGCTGGCGTTCACCGCCGGAGAGCTTGACCCCGCGCTCACCAACCAACGTGGCGTAGCCCTTCGGTTGGCGAATGATGAAGCCGTGCGCATTGGCCAGCCGTGCCGCGCGCTCGATCTCCGCCATCGTTGCCTCCGGACGAGCGTAGGCGATGTTTTCCGCCAGCGAACGGTGGAAGAGTAAGGGTTCCTGCGGCACCAGTGCAAGCTGCGCCCGCAAAGACACCTGAGCAGCCCGGGCAATCTCCTGCCCGTCGATCAGGATCCGGCCGTCATTCAAGTCGTAGAGCCGCTGCAGGAGCTTTACGAAGGTCGTCTTGCCGGAGCCCGAGTGGCCTACCAGGCCCACGCGTTCGCCTGCCTCAATACGCAACGTGAAGTCATGGAAAAGCGGCTGCGCATGCGCACCGTAGCAGAAGGTGATGCGGTCGAAGACCACCTCACCCTCGCCGATTTGGATCGGCCCCGCCCCCGGCCGGTCAGCCACGCCCAGTGGCAGCACGTGCATCTCGACCAGATCTTCCATCTCGTTCACGCTGCGCTGTAAGTTCGCCACATGCTGGCCAACATCGCGCAGATATCCGTGCACGATGAAGTAGCTGGTGAGCACGAAGGTGACGCCGCCCGGCGTGGCGCGGCCCTGCCACCACAACCAAAGCGCATACAGAGTCACCGAGCCCCTTAGACCCAGCAGTACGACCATCTGCGTGGTCCCGCTCCGCGTGCCATTCGTCCAATGGCGATAGGTGCGGCGGCTCCACTTGTTGAGCACCCGGGCGAGGCGTGCATCTTCACGCGCCTCCGCACCAAACGACTTGACCACCGCGTTGCAGGTCACGGCATCGGCCATGGAGCCGCCCACCAGAGTGTCCTGGGCGTTCGACAGCCGCGCTGCCGGCGACACGTAGTTCAACGACAGCGTGATGGAAAGGCTGACATAGAGCGTCGCGCCAATGGCCACGATCAGGCCCATGGACGGCCAGTGCCAACCCAGGAGCAGCGAACTGCCCCCCAGCACCATCACTGCCGGCAGCAGGGCCAGGAGCAGCGTGTCGTCCATCATGTCCACTGCCCACATGCCGCGCGTAACGCGGCGGACGATCGAACCGGCAAAGTTGTTCGCATGCCAATCGGTCGAGAACCGCTGCACACGCCAGAACGCATCGCTGGCGAACCGCGCCATCAACCTCACCGTGAGGCGGGTGATGCCCATCAACGATAAGTGGCGTCCGGACACCAGGATGCCGCCCAGCGCAAGCATCGTGGCCAACGCCCACAGCGCAGCCTGCAATGCTTGCCGGTGCGTGCCGGCATGCATCGCAACTGCATCCACCATGCGCCCGGCGAAAACTGGCATGAACAGGTCGGCAATCGTCGCCATCATCATGGAGAGCGCGATGCCAGTCACCAGCCATGCCTCGCGCCGCCAGTGGCGGAAGAGGAAAGAAAGAACGTCGCGCATCGCGTTGTGGCTATTTCGGGAAACACGCATAGGTCACTCATCCTTGACAACGGTGGGACAACGGTGGATCGCGAGGCATCTGCGCCTGAGCGAGGAGTTGGAGCCGGATGTGCTCAACAAAGGAAGCTGCCCCGAGTGCCGTTTCCCTTCGCGGGAATGAGAAAAGGCCCTGAGGCTGCGCCTCAGGGCCTTCGTAAATCTGCAAAACGAAGTGCGCTAGGGGCGCTCCACATCCTTCAAGCCGATAAAGTCCGATGTGCCGGCGGGCTGGACTGTTTGGGCGAGGTAGTACACCTGTGGGTTTATCGACATAGCACTTTTCCTAAAAGACTGACTTAGTTTACCTCAGCTTTTGCGGCTTCGATATTATTTTTCTGGAAAGCGGGGTGACTGTGTTGTCTCGCTCTATGCTGTCTGCAACAAGAAGAATGGTACAGGCGGGCAAACAATGGGAATTCTCGATAGGTTTCGTCTGGACGGAAAGCTTGCGCTGGTCACGGGATCGGCCACCGGCCTTGGCGCCGCGATCGCTCTCGCGTTGGCTGAGGCCGGAGCGTCCGTGGCATGCCACGGCAATCGCCGCCCTGCCGATGAAACGAGTGAAACGATTCGCTCGCTGGGGCGCGCCTCCAGGAGTTTTGCCGCCGACCTGGGTAAGCCCGACGGAGCGGATTCACTGTACGAAGCTGTGTTTGCGGCCATGGGCGCACCGGATGTACTGGTGAATAACGCGGGCACAATCTATCGCGAGCCGGCGGAGAATCATGACGCGCAGGAGTGGGCGACCGTGCTGCAGGTGAATTTGACCAGCGTTTTTCGCTTGTGCCAGCTCGCCGGCCGCACCATGCTCGACCGGCGGCAGGGAAAGATCATCAATATCGCGTCGCTGCTCTCGTTTCAAGGGGGTATCCGTGTGCCGGCCTATGCAGCGTCGAAGGGCGGCGTGGCGCAACTGACCAAGGCGCTGTCCAATGAATGGGCGGAGCGCAATGTCCAGGTAAACGCAATTGCTCCCGGATACTTTCGCACCGAAAATACGACTGCGCTACGGAACGACGAGCTGCGAAGCAGCCAAATCCTGGCGCGCATTCCAGCCGCGCGCTGGGGTGAACCGGAAGATATCGCGGGCGCTGCCGTGTTCCTGGCTTCGTCTGCGAGCAACTACATTACGGGTGAAGTACTTGTCGTGGATGGCGGCTGGATGTCTCGCTGAGCCGCGAGGAAAACGGAGTCGTCTCCCGGGTCAGCTTGAAATCCATCGTGAAGTCCTCTAGCGCGCATGCGACTGTTTGGTCACCACCAGCAGCGCACCCGGCGACCCGCCCTGCGCCCCGGCGCCGCTCACACGGGGCTACGAAATAAACGAAATAAGTTACCGGAGTAAGCGCTTATTTCACATCTTTCACACCAAAAAGGCGTCGGGTAACCAATCCTTCCGCATGCTGCTGACTTCACCAGCTTTTTCAGCATCGCTTCCATCCTTGCTCTTGCGGCGTCCCAGACCACAACCAGCCTAAATCCCGTGACGGGAGCGAGTACGAGTCAAAGGTTTGTTTGATGTTTGTGTTTACTAAGACGCGAATCTTTGCATCTAAAAGACTTATGACGCGGGTGATGACAAGGTTGAGGATCGCCGGACTACCACTCTACGTGGGACTTATGCTGCCGGGTTGCGCAAGACGAGCGGAGCAGCCGGCCCCGGCCCCGGCCTCATATCAGCCAGAGATGAAGCAGGCTCCTCCGACGCCAATTGCAGAGCAGAAGCAAGAACTTGGGGAGCAGTCATGGGACCCGCAGTGGGACAAGATTGTGGAGGAGGCGCTTTCCCCGGAGATGCTGTCGGCCAGGGTAGCGCGGGGGGTAAGAAGCTCCTGTCCCAGGTTCGCCGCGATGAGCGATGGCGACAAACGCGTCTTCTGGGCTTATTTGTTCCAGGCACTTGCAGGGGCGGAGGCGGGGCTAAAGCCGACCACCGATGTGCGCCATACCGAGCCCGAGGTGGCGGTGGTGGACACCGTGACCAAGCGGATGGTGCGCAGTGAGGGACTGCTGCAGCTGACGTATATGGACGCAACGCGGTATGGTTGCGATTTCGACTGGGGCAAAGATAAGGCGTTACCGGAGCACGATCCGGCGAAAACGATTCTGCAGCCAAGGAATAATCTGACCTGCGGGGTAAAAATCCTCGAAAACCAGATAGTAACGCAGAGAAGGCCACTGCTTACATCGTTGAGCTACTGGGTTACGCTGCGGCCCGATCGGCCAAGCTACCGGGTGTTCGCCAAACAGATGACGAATGTGCCCGCCGCGTGCCGCCAGGGAATGCCACCACGAGGCGGAGTAAAAGGCAGGAGAATCAGCCGCCCACCGCAGGGCGAAGTTGCGACCCAGTCCTCAACGGCTACCAACTAGCCTCATTAGCTCCGGAACTACGTGACAGGTTTTGCCGGCCGAGGAATGCCATGTTGTACCATCCGCGTAGGTCACAGAATCAAGGTCTATCCAGCTGACCGCTGTAAAGCGGGCCAGCCTTAGATCGGTAGACTCATTGCCCCTGCTCTTCACCGTAAGATCGAGGTTGACAGTCTTGGTAAGGCCGGGCGACGCGGTCCGAGGAAATTGCGCTGGTAAGTAGCGGGTCTTTGCATCGAAGCCATGGGCCGTGATCTGCGCTGCAACGATGTCAACAGACCTCGAGTTGCTCATAGTCACTTGAAGGTATTGAGCAATCTCCTTGGATTGAGGTTGGTTTGCCTCCAACCGCTCCAAGCCGCTCCTATGCTGCACCGATATCCCAACTGGGCAGCTAGAACTCATCGGCACAAGGTTGAGGACGGCCGGTTGTTTGTCGAGCACCAGGCTTTGGGCTGTTACTGTCATCGAACCGAATAAGAGTACGAGAGATACCGCAGGCACATGGTTCATGTCTGGCCTCCAACTCAACGGACGAGTGCTACCAAAATACTCCCAACAACCGCCGCAATCAAGCGAGCCTAACCCGGTAGAAATGCCCCCGTTTGGATTCCGTGCATCGCTACAATCAGGGTGGAGACGGACGATGCCACATTTGAGCAGGACTGGGGTTTCGCTGGACGAAGGGCTTTTAAATGAATTTGACCGGTTGATTACTAAGCGCGGTTACAAAAACCGCTCTGAGGCATTCCGTGATCTTATCCGTGAGGCGCTACTATCAGAGACTGTTGACTTGAACAGACCTGTCGTCGGCACCTTGACGCTGGTGTATGACCACCACGTTCCGAATCTCTCTGAGAAGTTGACCGACGCTCAACACTCAGCCGGCGCAATGGTTCTTGCGGCCACACACGTTCATCTCGATCATCACTATTGTCTGGAAGTGATTATCATGAAGGGCCGAAGCAAGGAAATTCAAGGAATCGCCGATCGTATATTGGCCTTACGCGGAGTCGAGTTAGGGAAACTCGTCCTGACAAACTCCGGCAAGGATCTCAAGGGTGCAAAGCACTAGCTTGCTGAGTTGATGATTTCTTGCGAAAGAATTGTCATCCCGATGCGGCTTTCCGTGAAGAAAGCCGCATGAAGCTCGCGGGACCCACTAAATTCAACAGAAAATCCGGGTACGCTCCGGTCGGGATGACAACTTTGTTGCAGGAAAAGAAACTCTCAGGAGACCAGAACCAGTCAAATCGATCCCCATACAGGTTCTAGAAGGTGAATTTTGCCGCGAGCTGCAGCAGGCGAGGAGCCGCGGCGCCGACGATCCGGCCGAAGTTGGGATCCTCGATCTGCCCGTCCACCGATGCTGGACCGTAGAACTGAGCATGATTGAAGGCGTTGAACGCCTCTAAACGGAACTCAAGTGATTTCGCCTCCGCCAGGCGCAGGTTCTTGTCCAGTGTGATGTCGAAGTTACTAATCCCCGGACCGTAGAAATTTCTGCGTTTGGCATTGCCCAACTGACCGAGGTTCTCTTCAGGGAACAAAGAGGTATTGAAGGCAGGGCGGCCATTGCGACCGTCCGTGTTGATCTTGAGCGACCCGCGCAGGTATTGCGGGGTGTCGAGCAGGTAGTTGTTAGCGCCGTTGCCCAGCGTGCCCAGCAGCGAATTATCGGAGTTGTCGAACAATGTAACGGGAAATCCGGCAGCGAAGCGGGTCGTGCCGGCCAGGCTCCATTCTTCTGTCCAACGATTGGAATCTCGGAAGAGTCTCTCAAAAGGCAGCGCCAGCGTATAGCTCCCTACAAAGCCGTGCTTTTGATCCCAGGCCGAGATGGCGCGGCTCTGCCTGGGGTTGATCGGATCCAGCTGCTCCCCAATACTGGATCCCTGGTCGATTGACTTCGCATAGGTGTAGCTGAGCAGGACCTGCGAGCCGTGGCGCTGGTAACGGAGCGTAGTTTCGAGTGCGTTGTAGTTCGAGTTGGCAATAGACTTGTCGGCTGTATTTTCCCCGTAGTCCGGTCCCTGTCCTAAGCGAGTCCCCTGCACTGTTTGCCCCGCGCTGATCGTATAAGCTGAATCCTCGCCAAAGGGACCGCACCCATCAAGGCCGAGGCACAAAGCAGGATTTCCTGGGTTAGCTGAGACAAGCGCGAGAATATGGTGCCCTTGATTGCCGACATAGCTTACGGTCAACAGAGTGTCTCTCGTAACTTGCCGCTGGATCGAGAGCATGTAGTTGTTGATGTAGGGAACGCTATTGCGGTAGTAGAAGAACGGGTCCGCGGCCAACGGAACGAAGTTTGCCCAGTTGACCGAGGTGTCGGGATGGGACGCGGAGACATTGTGCGGGGGAAAGGGAAAGGGAAACCGCTGTCCGTTGTTGACGCCGGTAGCAGCTGTGATAAACGGCGTTTCCAGCAACGGTGGTCCAGGGCTGAGATAGTTGAAGCCAAAGGGAGGAACGGAGTACATAATGCCGGCCAGCAAGCCGGGAAACGCGGTGTAAAAGAGGCCGTAGCTGGCTCGAATGCTGCTCTGTCCGCTGCCTCCGAAGATCGCCCTCCCGAGTCCCTGATCGAATCTTGGCGAATAGGCGAGGCCGATTCTCGGGGCAAGGTTCCTATAGCTGATCGGGGCGAGCGTCTTCGGAATACCGGGGTCGCCGGCAACCAGCAATCCTGGCAGTGCTCCAGGGTAGAGCGTGGACTCCCCGCCGGCGACGTAGGTCTGGAGCTGATTATATTTTTCCCAAAAAGGCATGATGACGTCCCAGCGCAGCCCGGCGTTGATCGTCAGGCCGCTTCGCGCTCGCCAGGTATCCTGCGCATACAGGCCGAGATACCGGTTGCGCAGGTAGAACGGCTGACCGGAGGATTGAGTAAAGTTGCTCGGGGTGCCCAGCAGGAAGTCGGCGTAAGGCGAACCGGCCTCAGTGCCGTTGATATTGAAGGTGCCGTTGAAGGTGGCGTTCGGATGTTCATTGATCTGATCGATATGGAATTGGCCGCCAAGCTTGAGCGTATGCGAGCCTATGACCCTGGAGAGACCATCGCTCATGTAACAGGTGTTGTTTACCTGGGTCTCGTTCGTGATCGGCACGCCCATGACAAAGGTTGGGAAGGTGATGTTCTCCACGCCCTCAAATTGGGGTGCCTGCACGACGATGCCTGGCGTGCCGGCGCCAGTGGTGAAGCCCTGCGAGGCCAGGCTGACGCCAAGACCGCCCTTCGGTTGGCCAATGATGTTCGCATTGCGAAGATAGCCTAAGCGAAATTCATTGACAATATTGGAGCCGATGAACTTGGTATCCCCCAGCGACAGCAGTTGCGCTCTCCCGATGAACAGCGCATCGAAGCCGGGGATGCTGGCTCCGGCCACAGAGCCAGGATAAGGATTGTCAAGCCGGTAGCCGTCCACGAAGTAATAGGCTGAGAATTGGCCTATCCGGCTATTGGCATCGATGCGCACCGAACCTTTGTCGTCCCGGACTGTTTGCGAGAACGCAGAGGCCGCATACTGACTCGAACCGACATTGGGGGATGGAATGTATTGAAGAAGATTCCTGCCAGGTGCGGACCATGCGCTTTGCGGAATATTTCCCTTCGGGAACACCGAGGTATAAGCCTCCCCCGAAGTCACCGCGTAGCCAAGTTTTTGTGAGAGCAAGGCCGCCAGGTAAGGACCACTGACGGACCCGGTGAGATTGTCGAAGTTACCATTGCGTTGGGCGACAGTGGGAACAGAGATATTCCCCGTCGACACACCCTGCGTCGTTCTCGTTCCTTGATAGTCGGTGAAGAAGAAGAGCTTGCCGTGCTTGATCGGTCCGCCGATTACGCCTCCAAACTGGTTTTGATTGAAGGCCGGCACGGTGGGATCGAAGTAGCCCCGGGCATCGAGGGCCGTGTTACGGAAAAATTCGAACGCTTTGCCGTGAAATGCGTTGCTTCCTGACTTGCCGATGACGGTGACCATGCCGCCGTTGTAATTGCCGTATCCGGCATCGAAGTTATTGGTCAGGACCCGAAACTCTTCGATCGAATCCAGGTTGGGAATGATGGAGGTCCCACCGTTCATATGCTCCTGCACATCGATTCCATTCACCATGAATCCATTGGAGGACTCGCGCTGGCCGTTGATCGAGAGATTGCCGGGATTCAGATCGCCGGATGGATCGAGACCGCCAGTGACACCCGCCATAATCACGGAATTGGGCAGCAAAGCCGAGATCGGGGCCACTCCCGGTTGAATTGCCAGCAGGTCCGTATAGCTTCTTCCATTCAAGGGAAGCGCGCTCATCTGCGGGCTGGATACGACCTCACCCAGATGAGTCGCCGCGGTATCGGCCTGCACTCCTGCAACGCTAGTGACCGTAACGGTGTCCGATTGCGCGCCAATTGCGAGCGCGATATCCATCCGTAGGGCTGAGTCCGTGTCCACCGTAAGGTTGGTCTTCTTTTGCGCCTTAAATCCGGTGTCCGTGATGGTGAGATCGTATTGGCCTACAGGTAAGTTGGGAAAAGAATAGAGACCTTGCCGGTCGGAGGCGACTTGATAGATGGTTTGCTGAGCTGTGTTGATTAACTTGAGAGTGGCTCCTGCCACCACCGCACCACTTGGGTCTGCGACCGTCCCAGAGATGCTGCCGCCGGTTGCCGCGTGCAAAGACAGGGCTGGAAAGACAAGAGATAGGATGACCAGAATGAGAAAAGACGTTCTCGCTGCGGAAGGCATCGACTTCGAAATGAGAATATGCACGGATTGCATCGAATAGCTTCCCAGTTGTTTAGCGATTTGGCTTTGCTCTGCCACAGTTAAGGTCATTG
The DNA here is from genome assembly GCA_003152195.1 of Acidobacteriaceae bacterium. Classification (GTDB taxonomy): domain Bacteria; phylum Acidobacteriota; class Terriglobia; order Terriglobales; family Acidobacteriaceae; genus PALSA-350. The sequence goes on along the minus strand of PLZN01000204.1, from coordinate 12,355 downwards.
GCAAGGGAGCAATGTTACGTTATCGCAAGTCGTGCTACCGGCATCGCAGGACATCCTACCGTGACCCGAACGTCGACGGACCTCGCGCGACGATCATAGTATTACATTCCCAAAATGCGTGCTACTGCGGGTCGCACGGGAAAAATAGATCCGATGGCATCTTCTCCGGAAATTTGTAGCGGCCGGCCGCCAAATCGCTGCAAGAAGTGCTGTTCTAGGAACGAGCTCAGCAAGCAGAATGGATTCCTGCGGCCAGGAAGAGGAGAAAGCTGCTCGCGGCGATCCAGGTCGATCCGCCAGAATGCCTGCGGGGCGCCTCAGGGGCACAGACGATGGCGCTTGCCCTCATGGTAAGCCGTAACCTCAGTATCCGGTTCGCGATTGCTCGTGGTACAACTGATCTTGACCCAGGGTGCCCACATGGGCTTAAAAGGGAAGCCGGTGCAATACCGGCGCGGTCCCGCCACTGTAAACAAAGAACATCCGCTAGCAAGACCACTCAGCGATAAGCCGGGGAAGGATAGCGGTTCGGCACTCAGGTGCCGTCTTTGAGCCAGGAGACCTGCCAGGGATAAGTTGCCGGATTTCTGCGGAGAACAGAAACCATGCGTCTAACCTTTGGCTCGACTCAACAAGACATTGTCGTCTCTGGGCCCCGTCTCCCATTCAAACCTCTGACTCGGCGAGCGTTTGGCATGGGCATGGTCTTGGCGGCGGTGACTCCGTGGCTGCCAGCGCAACAGAGGCCCCGCCGGATTGTCTCGACTGCTCCGAGCATTACCGAGGCTCTCTTCGCCCTCGGTTTGGGCAGCCGAGTGGTTGGCGTCTCGCGCTTCTGTGACTTTCCCCCTGAAGTGCAGAAACTCCCCAAGGTTGGGACTTACATTAAGCCGGATCCTGAGGCGATTGCACGCCTGGCGCCCGATCTCGTGATTCTGCAGGGGAATCCCACCGAGTTGACCAATCGCCTGGACGCACTACACATCTCCTTCGTCGAAGTACCGCATGGCACCTTGAACGATGTCTATACCGGGATTGAGATCATCGCCAGGGCTTCAGGATTTCCTGACCGTGCAGCTCCTCTCGTGGGCAAGATCAAAAGTGAGCTCGACGCCATTCAGACCAAAGCCAAGGCCCTGCCGTCCCCACGCGTGATCGTGATTGCTAACCGCAGGCAGGGAATACTCGCCGACCTGGTCGCGATCGGACCGGACAACTACGTAAATCAGATCCTGGAGATTGCCGGCGGTATCAACGCGCTGGCAAAGCCTGGCCTGCCCCAGTATCCGCATATCTCGCTCGAGACGGTACTGCGCGAGAATCCGGATGTCATCATCGACCTGAGTGGCTCACAGGAAACGGAAGCGGCACGTCAGGCGGCGCGCGCAGCAACGCTCTCTTTGTGGCGGCAGAATGGGGAGCTCAATGCAGTTCGCAAGAGACAGGTCTATGTTGGGACGTCGAACGCGCTGCTCGTTCCTGGCCCTCGTAGTGTCGAGGCGGCGCAGAGATTATTCGATTACATGCACGGTGGCGGAGATTAAAGTTGAGCTACTTGCTTGAGATCGAAGGTGTCGGCTTTTCCTACGGAGGCCGCTCCGTATTGCACTCCGCGACTTTCAGGGCCGGCGAAGGCGAGTTCCTGGCGCTGCTCGGGATGAACGGCGCAGGGAAAAGTACGCTGCTCGACATCGTCTCCGGCTTTCGCCGGCCGGAGACCGGCTCGGTCGCAATCGCCGGACGCAACCAGCGGCTTTGGACGCTGCGCGAGATGTCGCAACAGGTCAGTCATCTGCCGCAGTCCATCCACTCCGATCTACCTTTCACGGCAGAGCAACTGGTGGGGATGGGCAGGTATCCGCATACGGATCGTTGGTTTGAGTCCGATGAAGATCACCGGTTCATTCAGCAGGCTATGCAGCGGACTCGTTGCTGGGCGCAGCGCCATCGCCTCTTCGGATCGCTGAGCGGAGGGGAGCGGCAGCGTGTTCTGCTTGCCGCATGCCTGGCGCAGAACGCTTCCACCCTGTTGCTCGATGAGCCATCGACATTCCTCGATATCGAGCACCAACTTCACTGCTTTACTTTGTTGCGTGAAGAGGCCCGGATGGGAAAGCTTTGTGTCGCCGTGACGCACGATCTGAATCTTGCGTTGACGTATTGCACGCGCCTGATTGTGCTTGCGGACGGCGTCGTTGCGCACGACATTCCGACCTCGCAGGTCCATTCCGATGCCGATAAGGGTTGGCTGGCCTTGTTCTCCTCGCGCTTGAGCATAGGCAGCACACCCGCCGGCACTCCATGGATCTGGTATCGATGAGTTCACCGCAGCAATTTTCCTTTGTCGCTCGTAACAGCCTGGCGCTCTCTGTGCTTGTGTTCATGGGCGCGGCACTCGTGCTGCCCTGGGTTGGCGCGGGACCCATCAGCCTGGCGCGAGTCCTGCGGCATGAGGCTCCGGACTACGACATCCTGGTGCAGCTAAGAATCTCGCGCACTCTTCTGGCTTTAGTGGCGGGCGGCGCGCTGTCGCTGGCCGGCGCACTCTTCCAGGCAATGCTCCGCGACGCGCTGGCCACGCCCTACACCTTGGGCATCTCCGCGGGTGCGTCGCTCGGAGCAGTCGCCACCATCGCAGCTGGATGGGAAACATTCTTTGGAATTCCCGTGACCTGGATTGGCGCATTGGCCGGCGCCTTCAGTGTGCTTGTCCTGGTGATCGGCGGTTCTTTCAAGCGGAGGCAGATCTCGGCGTTCAGCCTGCTGCTGACAGGCATCGCGATCAATAGCGTCTGTGCTGCATTCATTATCATTCTCAGCAGCTTCGCCGGTATGTCACGTTCCTTCTCGATCGCCCGCTGGTTGATCGGCAGCATCGACGCCACCAGCTACAGTTCGCTCGGCGTGCTTGCCGCGGTAGTGTTTATCACCTCGGGCTTCATCCTGTCACAAGCACGAAGCTGGAATCTGCTGGCGGTCGGCGAGCGGTGGGCCGCGTCGCGAGGGGTGCGTGTTGGAGGCCTGCTGGGGAGGGGCTACGTCGCCGGCTCGGTCCTGGTAGCGGGAGCGATTGCGCTGACCGGCCCCATCGGTTTTGTCGGCTTGATCGTGCCCCATCTTGTGCGTTCGCGCATTAGTCCAGATCATCGCGTCCTAATGCCTTGTGTCTTCTTTTTTGGTGGCGCACTGCTCGCGTTTTGCGATGCTCTGGGCCGCATCGTCATGCCGCCGGCAGAGATTCCCGCAGGTGCTGTGCTCGCGCTTATCGGGGGGCCCTATCTGGTCTGGGTGATACGTCAACGAATACCTGTGGAGGAGATATGACCTCTCATCGCCAGCGCGTGATTCGCGCCGACGGCCGCACGCTCAACATCGTGCAGCACCGGGCGCATCTTTCTTACTGCTTCACCGGCTGCTGCTGTGGCCGCACGGATCGCGGATATGCTGCAGTGCCGGTGGATGTCTACAAAGAGGAATGGACGCGGCGCAAGATACGAAATGCGGTTCATCTCACCAAAGGTGGTTGCCTGGGCCCGTGCGTTCTCGCCAACGTCGCCAGCCTGGTATTTGATGGCAAGCCGGTTTGGTTCCACTCGGTGAATAGTGCCTGGCAGGTACGCCAGATCTTCGATTACATCGACTCGATGCTGCAGGCCGACAGATTCCTGAAGCCACCGGCTGAGTTGAGCGAATATGTCTTCAATTACTACGACTGGGATGTAAGGCAGCCGGCAACAATCGAGGATGCAGCGCAACCGCGTCAACCGCAGTTGTCCGGTGGCATCATGCTTCTCTCCCATGCGGACACGGACCTGCTTACGTTGGCGAAGACCAAAGAAGTGCTGCCTGCGGAGCTCAAGGTGAGTGCTTACTCGCTGAATGCATTGCACAGCGAGGAGCAGATGGAAGTTCTGCTTGGGGGAGAGCTTGGCAGCGCCCGCGTGATTGTATTGCGCGTGCATGGCCCTCTAAGCTGTGTTCCCGGCTTCGATCGACTGCGTGCGATGTGCGTAGAACGCGGGCAATCTCTGGTGTTGGTGAGCGGTACGGGTGAGCTAAGCCCGGAATTTTCTCAGACGGCGAATGTGCCGGGTGATGTTATGGAGACGGCGACAAGCTATCTCGCGCTCGGGGGCATCAACAACTTCGCGGAACTGTTTCGCTTCCTGTCGGATCGGCTGCTATTGACTGGGCATGGCTACGCTCCGCCGGCTCAGATGCCGGAGCATGGAATCTACCTACCAGACATGGACGTTGCGGACATCGGCGACTGGGAGCGGCAGGCCGACCCGCGAAAGCCGACGGTAGCCGTCCTCTTTTACCGGGCGCATCGCATGAGCGGCAACACCGCATTCATCGACACGCTTGCGCAAGCCTTGCAGGCGCAAGGTGTGAACGCACTCTGCATCTTTACTTCCAGTCTCAAATCGAAGGAAGCGGGCAGGCCGGTGGCATTCCAATGGATCGAGGGCCGTGCCGATGTGCTGATCTCGACGCTGTCCTTTGCCCTGGGAGAAGTCAACACCGGCAACGTGACGCAGAGCGCAGAGGCGGTGAGCTCGCTCGAACGGCTGGGCGTTCCCGTTATCCAGGCGATTGCCAGCGGCATGCCGCGCGGAGCATGGGAGGGATCGCGCCGAGGGCTCAATGCGCTCGATACGGCTGTCAACGTAGCCATCCCGGAGTTCGACGGACGCATCATCTCGGTGCCGGTCTGCTTCAAAGAACGGGGCGCGAGCGCCGAGAGCCTCTATGTTGCGCACGAAGAACGAGCCGATCGAGTCGCCGGCATCGCCGCCCGCTTGGCAGGGCTGCAGCGCACCCCTAATCGTGATCGGCGAGTAGCGTTCGTGTTGACGAACTCCGCCGCGAAAGCATCCCAGGTCGGCGGAGCGGTTGGCCTCGATTCGCCGGCCAGCCTGCTGACCACGCTGCACGCCTTGAAGAGCCGGCGCTACACGATCGACGGGTTGCCGGAGACCTCTGACGAGCTGATGCAGCGCTTGCTCGCAAGGGGAACCTACGACGACCGTTATCCCCTCGATCCCATGCAGGCCGAGCGATTCTCAAGATCCGCTTATCACAAAATCTTTTCGGCGTTTCCCGACAGTGCAAGGCGCAGGATGGAAGACTTCTGGGGACAGCCGCAGGAGCGGGGCTTCAGCGTTCGGGCCGCCAAGCCGAAGACCGATAAGAAATTGCTGGGCACTCTCGCGGGTAAACTCGCGTCTCTGGAAGGCGAGCCCTGGGGAGACGAGCGGGACTATCACTTCGCGGCGATGAACTTCGGCAATGCACTGATCGCACTCCAGCCGCCGCGGGGGTACGGAGTAGATCCCGATGCGATCTATCACACGCCAGATCTTCCGCCCACGCACCACTATGCCGCCTTTTATCGCTGGCTTGCCACGCCTCAATCGCAGGGGGGATGGGGCGCGGACGCAATCGTCCACATGGGCAAGCATGGCACGCTCGAGTGGCTCCCCGGTAAGGGCGTCGGACTATCGGGTGAGTGTTTCCCTGACCTGCTGCTCGGCGATATGCCGCTCATCTACCCGTTCATCATCAACGATCCAGGCGAAGGCAGTCAGTCAAAACGCCGCGCCCACGCAGTGATCGTCGATCATCTCACGCCGCCGATGACTTCGGCCCAGACCTATGGCGCGCTTGCAGAGCTCAATCAGTTGGTCAACGAATACTATGCGGTCGAGAAATTAGACCCATCGAAGCTCCCTTACTTGCAGCAGCAAATCTGGGAACTGGTACAGAAGACAAATCTGCAGGCGGATCTTGATCTGAAGAACATGCTTTCCCGCGACCACGGGGACCATAAGCATGAGTGGGATGATGAGCTGACGCCTGAGGGCGTTCCCGCGACGTTGGCCGAGATGAGCGGAAACGAGGTTGCGCACCTGATCGAAGACCTCGACGGATATCTGTGCGAGCTGGGCATGGCGCAGATTCGCGATGGCCTCCACATTCTCGGCCAGATGCCGCCGATGGCAGAGATGCTTCGCTCCCTAACCCGCCTTTCGAATGAAGGGGTGCCAAGCCTTCAGGCGAGTCTCGCGACGGCCTTCGGTTTCGATCTGACGTTGTTGCTAGAGAAGCCTGGTGAGCGTTTGCACGAGGACCGTCAACTCCTCGCGCAGCCCTGCCACACGCGTGCAGACGTGCTCGAGATACTCGACCGCGCAGCGCTCGACCTTTACACCATGCTTGAGACGCTTGGCTTCCGGGCGGAAGTGATCGCCGGCGTCCAACGTGCCGTGCTTGGTCTGGAATCCGGTGAGGTGGCGAAGGTGCTAGCGTTTGCCTGCACAGAGCTTGTGCCAAAGCTCGAACAGGCGGGGGATGAGATCGAGCACCTGCTCGACGCGCTCGAAGGAAAGTATGTGCCTGCCGGCCCGGCTGGCGCGCCGACACGGGGCATGGCTCACATCCTGCCCACCGGCCGCAACTTCTACGCAGTCGATCCAAGAGCACTTCCATCTCAGGCGGCTTGGCGCGTCGGGCAGCAGCTCGCGCGCGAGGCCATCGAGCGCTTCCGCAAAGAAGAGGGCGATTACCCGGAGATGATGGGCCTTAGTGTCTGGGGAACCTCCCAGATGCGCACTCACGGCGATGACATCGCTGAAGCCTTCGCGCTGCTCGGTGTTGAACCGGTCTGGAACGCTCAATCAAGGCGGCTTGAAGGGGTCGCCGTGCTTCCCTTGGAGAAGCTGGGCCGGCCGCGCATCGATGTAACGCTGCGCATCAGCGGCTTCTTCCGCGATGCGTTTCCTCACCTCATCGATCTCTTCGGCCAGGCGGTTTCGTTGGTCATCGAGAAAGACGAACCGCTGGACCAGAATTTTCCCCGCAAGCATTACCTGGCGGACCTGGAGAAACACAAGGATCTTCCGGCAGAAGAGGCTGAGGCGCAAGCACGCTACCGTATGTTTGGCGCAAAGCCCGGCGCGTACGGTGCAGGCATCCTGCCACTGATCGAAACCGGCAACTGGAAAGGCGACCAGGACTTCGCGCGCGCGTTTCTTGCCTGGGGCGGCTACGCCTACGGCAGGGATGCGGACGGCGTGGATGCCAGGCCCGTCTTTGCCGAACGTCTCAAGTCGGTTCAGGTCGCGCTGCACAATCAGGACAACCGCGAGCACGACATCTTCGATTCGGACGATTACTTCCAGTTCCACGGGGGCATGGTCGCTTCGATCCGCGCGCTCACGGGAGCACAACCTAAGGCCTACTTCGGCGACAGCTCCCGCCCGGATGCTGTCCAGATCCGTGATCTCAAAGAAGAAGCTTTGCGGGTCTACCGTTCCCGCGTGATCAATCCCAAGTGGATTGAGAGCATCAAGCGGCATGGTTACAAAGGCGGACTGGAACTGGCAGCGACGGTCGATTACATCTTTGGTTTCGATGCGACCGCGCAGATTGCCCCCGACTTTGTCTACGAGGGGTTGGCGGAGCACTATGCGCTATCGCAGGAGATGCGCGACTTTCTCGGCGCCGCAAACCCCTGGGCCCTGAACGCGATCGCGGAGCGTCTACTCGAAGCGGCAAACCGCGAGCTTTGGGAAAACCCCGCGCCCGAAACGCTTGCCGCCCTGCGAGGCGTCTTGCTCGAAAGCGAGGCGCTTTTGGAAGCCCAAGGCGAGCGCAAGCGGGGGGCTATCTCATGAAGCCGGCCGTCTATCCGTTTTCCGCCATTGTTGGACAGAACGAGATGAAGCTGGCCTTGCTGCTGGCAGCCGTGGACTGGCGTCTCGGTGTTCTGCTGCGTGGCGAGAAGGGTTCCGGCAAAACCACCGCCGCGCGCGGTCTGGCCGCTCTTCTCCCGGAGCCTGCACCGTTCATCAACCTGCCTATTGGCGCCACGGAGGATCGTCTTCTCGGCGGGCTACACCTGGAGCGCACGTTGAAAGGCGATCCGGTGTTGAAGCCAGGTCTGCTCTCCGAGGCGCACCACGGCGTCCTGTATGTCGACGAGATCAACCTTCTGCCTGCTCATCTTGGCGATACGCTGCTCGATACAGCCGCCAGTGGCGTGAATGTAATTGAGCGCGAGGGCCTGAGTGCCTCCCATGCCGCCGAGTTCGTATTGCTGGGCAGCATGAACCCGGAGGAAGGTTTATTGCGGCCGCAATTGCTCGACCGTTTCGCGCTTTGCGTAGACATTACGTCATCTCTCGATCCCAGCAAACGTCAGGTCGTGGTGGAACGAAGGATTGCTTTCGATCGGGATGCGGCTCAGTTCGCGAACGACTGGTCGCAGGATCAAAAGCTACTACGCGATCAGGTCGCAGCAGCCAGAGAACGGCTCAGTTCCATCCTCTGTTCGAGCGAGATCCTTGGGCAGATCAGTGTAACGGTCTGCGAGAAGGGAGTGCGATCCCTTCGCGCAGATCTCGCTACGATGCGTGCCAGCGTTGCATACGCGGCGCTAGTGGCTGACCAGTCTGTACAGCCGCACCATGTGGCAACCGTGCTGCCGTTGGTGCTTGCCCATCGCGCCCGGGGGCAATCCTCGCCGCCACCTCCTCCCACTCCGCAGCCACCGCAGATGGCTCCGCCCTCCGAAGGCACAGCGCAGGAGGCGATGGAGCGAATCTTCGCGCCAAGACGAATGGAAACTCCCGCGATCCAGTCTACGCGTGGCCAAGAGATCATGCGTGGGACCAGTGCTTCGGCTTCAGGAAATAACACTGGCTCGATCGTGGGGAATCGCCTTGCCGAGAATCCGGCGGAACTCGACCTTCGCGCCACCCTCAACCACGCAGTGCTTGAAACTGGAGTCATTCAACCGCGTGTTTCGGATCTGCATGAGCGAGTGCGAAAGCCCACAACAGGAATACGATATCTGTTCGTTATCGATTCCAGCGGCTCTCATGCGGCACAGGAGCGAATGCGCCTTGTAAAGGGCGCTGCTGCCGGCCTACTCGCTCGTTCCTTCAAAAAAGACGATGAGGTTGCAATGATTGTCTTTCGCGGGACTGAGGCCAAAGTAGTGCTCGAGCCGACGCGCACAATGAATGACGCGATAACCGCGCTCGAATACCTTCCCACCGGCGGACGAACACCCTTGGCACACGCACTGGATCTTGCGCGAAGTTATGTAACGCCCTCGACGCTCTTGATCCTGCTGACGGATGGACGCGCAAACGTGCCATTGCGGATGAGCGACCCCTGGCAGGAAGCGATGGAAATTGCGAGCCAGCTGCGCTGTCCTGCACTCGTGATCGACACCGAAAACGCCGCGCAGTCACTCGGGCAATCACGCAAGCTGGCAGAGGCTTTAGGGGCCGAGTATGTTGCCCTGGAAAACCTTGAGGACAGCGACGACCTGATCATCGCCCTTCAGCGATTGCCGGGTGCGCCCCGGTAACCACGATCGCGATATGGCTGGAACCCATCGGGGAATGAGGTATGGTGAGCAAACGAAAAAAAGAGATAGAGGGTAGCAATGAATCCGGCATGATCCCACCAGTGCTGATCGAGGAGGTTCGCCGACTCATCGCCGACTCACGCCAAACCGTTGCGACGACGATCAATGCGAATCTGACCTTGCTTTATTGGCGCATAGGCAATCGGATCATTGTCGAATCCTCCGAGGAGAACTGGCGGTCTATGGCCAGCAGATTGTCGCATCGCTGTCACGACAATTGGTTCATGAGTATGGTCAGAGTTTTGGTGAGAAGAATCTGCGTCGCATGATGCAGTTTGCTGAGACCTTTCCCAAGGAAGAGATTGTCGTATCGCTGATACGACAATTGAGCTGGACCCATTTTATTGCGTTGCTACCTTTGAAAGATCCACTTGAGCGGGACTTCTACGCAGGACTCTGCCGTGCTGAAGGATGGAGCGTCCGCACCTTGCGGCAAAAGATCGACTCCATGTTGTTCGAGCGAACCGCCCTGTCGCGCAAACCTAAAGAATTGGCCCGTAAAGAACTGGACGCCTTGCGCGAAAAAGACCCGTGGATGCCGGACATAGTCTTCCGCGACCCCTATATCCTGGATTTCCTTAGACTGAGCGACACCTATAGCGAACGTGATCTGGAAGCTGCGATTCTACGCGACATTGAGGCGTTCCTGCTGGAGATGGGCAGCGGCTTTAGCTTCATCACCCGTCAGAAACGTATGGTGATCGATGGCGAAGATCATAACCTCGATCTGCTCTTTTACCACCGTCGTCTTCGGCGCCTTGTGGCCGTGGAACTGAAATTGGGAAAATTCAAGGCTACATACAAAGGCCAGATGGAGTTATATCTTCGCTGGCTGGAGCAGCACGAACAGGAACCCGGCGAACAGTCCCCGCTGGGTCTGATTCTTTGCGCCGAGGGAGGCCATGAAAGTATCGCCCTACTTCGACTGGATGAGGCTGGTATCCGTGTGGGTCAGTACCTCACGGAATTGCCACCGAAGGAAGTATTGGAGCGCAAGCTGCATGAGTCCATTGCTTTGTCACGAGCATCGCTGGAAAGCCGGGGTGACATGCTAGGCTCAGAAAAGCTCAGACCGCCGCCAGCGTCCAAGAAAGGCAAGTAGCACCACAAACCGCCGGACATTACCGCACTCTGTGGCCAAAGCTGCAGAAGGAGTTCCCATTGATCGGGAAACCCGTCGAAAATTGACCCGGACACATGAAGTCCGTTCCCCTCTTGTTTGGGTAGCTTAGTCGAGGGCCTCAATCGGTCTTGTGTTCCGTCTTGGCAGGATGACAGCTGGATTGATCCTTTCCTTCGAGCGAGTCCAAATACAACGTGGCCGCGCCGCCCGCTTCCCACCAGATATAGGTGCCCGATGCATAGCGCGCACCCGAGGCCGCCATCACATTCGCGAAGATCAGAGACTTGCCGCCGATCGGGACAACCGCAAGGCTGTTCCCCGCGCCGTTGAAGTAATGCACAGAAAACGGTCCCGATGGAAGACCTATCTTCGTTCCCTCCGCGTCACATTGGAACTTGACCGTCTGCGGGGTAATGGTATCCGAGCCCAGTAGGTGGAGGGTTAGATCAGTTGCGGCGGCCGTCGTGGCGTACAAAGCCAGTCCTATTCCCATCAGTATCTGCGTCAAGCACGATTTCATAACTTAGCCTTTCCCGAAAGGGGGGTTCACAAACAAAGTTGGAGCGGTGTCTCTGATCGGCCGCCGTTTCGAGCCGGTTGCGCCGCCAGTGTAGCGTAGGAACCGATAGGTCGGCTATAGGTTTATCGAAGGAGTGAGAAGAAAATCTCGTACCGGAAAGGTCATCGCTTGGCTGGAACGCATGCTTCCGGCATCTGCGGGCGACCACTTTCGAGGGTCTTTGCAACCCAATCCGCGTAAGGAAGACCGCAATCGGAAAGAGTCCTAATCTCCTTATCTACGTCATACTCCACCCGCCGGATGGAGGGCCTGGCTTCATCCAACAAGAGATATGCAGCACGGCGATCACCGTCATACGACAGACTGACGCTTCCTGTATTGGCGACGATCATTCCTGCGACGCTTCGAATGTAGGAGCGATGGATATGCGCATAAATGGCAATCGACGCGCCGAGCGGCCGGTAAACCGACTCAATCTCGGCATCGCTTGCTTCTGGAACAGGTGCGCGCCAGGGACTCTCGGGGCTGGCATGTACAAGAGCCATCGAACCGTTAATCTGGGCGCGTGGCAGGCCGCGTAGCCAGTCGAGCCTCCCTTGTCCCAACAGTTCGCGAGTCACCACCGCCATCTCCTCGATGATGGCGAAAAGGGATTGCAGCTGGGGCAGCGGCTTGGCGAACTCCTGTAGCGATTCGGGCATGAAGAGCATTTCATCCCCATTGCCCACCACACCTGGCCAACCGAGATCGCGAATGTGATCCACAATTTCCACCGGACTTGATCCACTGTTCGCCAGATCGCCGCCGTGGACGATCAGGTCGGGAGAAGTTTGTCTCAGATCCGCCAGGACCGCTTCAAACGCGGTGCGGTTGCCACGGATGTCGGATACGATTGCAATGCGCATCGCCGGTCTCCCATGTCGTGGAACGCCACGATGTTATCAACCTACTACACAGGCTGCGGAAAAACTCAGGACCGGGTAGGAAAGACGTACCTCAGGGG
>PLZN01000204.1:0-139 GCA_003152195.1 Acidobacteriaceae bacterium | reverse complement strand
AAATCCTGCTTCACTTTGCGGTAGAGAGCCATATCGCGATTGCGCGCGGGATGATTCGGATCATCTCGACTGAGGCGCTCGGCGACCACCTCATCCGCACAGCTGAGTTGAAGAATCTTCCATGCCGCTCCGGCACGCT
>PLZN01000097.1 GCA_003152195.1 Acidobacteriaceae bacterium | reverse complement strand
CGAGATCGTCGAAGTTGATAATCTCAACCTTGGCAGCAGCGTCCCCGCGAGTGGGGCGCCCGTCCACATCGATCGCCAGAGCCGGATCCTTGCTGAGATCGAACTTTTCCAGGCGCGCGAGCGTGTTGCCATCCTTCGAGATAAGGAAGTTGATGGTGGTCTGCTTGCCTTTGTGGCTGACGGTAACGGGCAGGTTGTCGTAGTCGGGGATATCGCTCTTGGTCTTGCCACCGAAGATGAGGTCGTAGTCGGGCGGGACGGAAAATCGCGAGCGGATGAGGGTTTCGATCCGGCGATCGACCGAGGAATTGGCCGGAACCGAAGTGGCTGGGCCCGTCGGGGAGGGGGCCTGGGCGGGGCATCGTGCGGCGACGACCACTAACAGACAGCATGCAAAGAGACGAATGCGGGACAAATCCACCACCTTTCCGGGATAATGCTCCGGGATACTCTCATTATCGCAGGGTAGCGGCTGCCTGGGTCTGCAGAACAGCTGCATTACCGGAAGACGATCCAGATAGGAAAACCAAGTAGAAAGAGGTCAAGATTGCCTGCGAGGCGGCAAGCACTCATCACCGGTGGCACGAGTGGGATTGGCTTTGGCATCGCGATCGCGATGGCCGATGCCGGCTACGAAATAACTGTGACCGGGCTCACCGACGAGCAAGTCGCTGCAGTCCCAGGGAGGCAGCATCTCTCGGTCGTCAAGCTTGACGTCACTCGTCCTGAATCGATCGCGGCGGTGCTGGCGACGTTCGACGAATTGGCGGCGCTGATCAATTGCGCCGGCGTGATTTTTCGCGATGGCGCCGAATACAACATCGAGACGTTTCAAAAAGTGATCGATGTCAATCTGACAGGGACCATGCGGATGTGTGTCGGCGCTCATGCGAAACTTGCCGCGGCCCGCGGCGCAATCGTCAATACCGCATCGATGTTCTCGTTTTTCGGTGGTCCGTTGGTACCCGCCTACACGGCATCAAAGGGTGGGGTGGCGCAATTGACCAAGGCCCTGGCAGGCGCCTGGGCAGCCGAGGGCATTAGGGTCAATGCAATTGCTCCCGGCTGGATTGCGACGGAGCTGACCCGGAGCATTGTTGAGGATGAGAGCCGATCTGCCGCCATTCTCGGACGCACTCCGGCTAAGCGATGGGGCGAGCCGGCGGATGTTGGCGGAGCAGCTGTTTTTCTTTGTTCCGAGGCGGCCCGCTTTATTACGGGAACGATATTGCCCGTCGATGGCGGCTACTCAGCCGTATGAAAGGGAGATCAACCATGAACGATGTCGCCGCTAACCGCTCGGATATGGAGCGAACCGATGCCGAAGCACGCATCCCCTACCGGCACCCGCAGCCCAAGGAATGCGTACCTGAGCTCGTTATTCCCAACGCCATCCCGGAAGATGAGCGGTTGTGGGTGCCGCAGCAGGAAAATGTCTGGTTCCGCCCGCTATGCCTGTCGGCAACCCGTGGCTATTGGATGAACCTTTTGCGCGTGCGCAAGTCAGGGGTGCTTTCCCGCCACCGCCACCCTCAACCTGTGCACGGCTTCGTGCTGAAGGGCAGCTGGCACTATCTGGAACACGATTGGACGGCCACCGAAGGGTCTTATGTCTATGAGACCCCAGGCGAGACGCATACGCTGGTGGTTGAACCCGACGTTCCAGAAATGATTACGCTATTTCAGGTCAATGGCGCGATGATCTACGTCGATCCGGATGGCCGAGTGCAGGGTTATGAAGATGTATTTACGAAAATTGATCTTTGCCGCCGTCACTATACAACCGCAGGGCTCGGAGAGAGCTTCGTCGATCAGTTCATCCGCTAAGCGCAACTCGGTGACGTTGGAGCTACAGATCGCTTGGAGCCTTCCATGCTGAGCCGCCGTCGTTTTCTTGCCGGCTCGCTAGCAGCCCCTTTTGCGAGTTCCCTTACTTCACTTCTGGTTCAGGGTGCCAATACGAAGACTCCGCTGATTGATTCTCACGTTCACGTATGGAAGCACGATCGTGGCTTTCCTTTTGCCCCCGGAGCCCAGGTTCCACCGCAAGACGCCTCTGTCGAGATGTTGCTGGGTCTCATGAAGGCAAATGGCGTTGCCCGGACCGTGATCATCCAGGTAATCCACTACCGCTGGGATAACAGCTATCTCGCCGATGTATTGAAGCGCTATCCGCAATATTTTCGCGGTGTATGCCGGGTCAATCCCGAAGACCCTGCCGCACCCGATCATTTGAGCCGGTTGACGGAAGAGCACGGATTCCATGGCGTTCGTATCAGCCCCTCGGCTGCCGCGAGCGGCGACTGGATTCGAGGTCTGCTGATGGCCCCGCTGTGGCGACGCTGCGCCCAACTCAGGGTGCCGATGACCGTCTTGACTCCTGTAACCCGGCTGCCCGATATCGTGCCGTGGATCGAACAGAACCCAGATCTGAATGTCGTGATCGACCACATGGCGGATTCGCCATTGGATCATCCAGAACAACTGGACCTACTGCTGGCGCTGCAGCGCTATCCCAAGGTTTTTGTCAAAATATCTCACATGTGGTCGCTCTCGAAGGAGCCGTATCCCTATCCAGACGCCGCGATACAAGTTAAGCGCCTCTACGATAAATTCGGGGCAACCCGTCTGATGTGGGGAACCGATTGGCCGGTCTCGCTCAAAGAGCTTGCTTATGACAAAGCGGTCGCACTCTTTCGCGACCACCTGGACTTTCTCTGCTGCGAAGACCGCAGACAGATTCTTTATAAGACAGTCCAGGCTGTTTGGCCATTCGACTACGATTGACCCTGGAGCAGGTCGAGAATGGCATCATGAGATTGGGTTTAACAAACCTCGAGTATTGTTATCTCGATGGGGCCATGGTCAGTCCTTCTCGGCATGGCCTGCCGAGGCAAACATAAAGCCTACCTACCAGCCAACCACGGAGCACAAACTATGCCGCTGCCTACAGATGAAAAGATCGTTGCTCTGAGTCAGGAACTGCTGCAGCAATTCGACGCTATTTTCGGAGTGCACCCCGGCTTTCGACCGGCCCACGCCAAAGGCATCATGCTGAACGGATCATTCACGCCTTCGCCGGAATCGGCCTCGCTTACCCGGGCGCCTCACATGAACCGCCCATCCACTCCAGCCACGGTGCGCTTCTCGAACTCCACCGGCATTCCGGTTATACCGGACAACGATCCAAACGCCGATCCACGCGGTTGTGGTATCCGGTTCCATCTCGCCGAACGCGTGCACACGGACATCGTGAGCCACTCGACAAATGCTTTTCCTACGAGAACGGGACAGGACTTCCTGGAATTTCTGCGTGCTATTGCCGCCACCGATCTGACTCACTTTCCCGGCTCACCGTTGGAAAAGTACCTCGGCACCCACCCGGCGGCACTCGCGTTCGTGCAGGCTCCGAAGCCGCCACCTTCCAGCTTCGCCAGGGAATCGTACTTTGGCCTGACCGCGGTGCGCTTCATCAACAAGGATGGCGTGAGCCGTTACGGACGCTACCGCATTGTGCCAGAGGCCGGGAACGACCCTCTGGATGCGGCGGCAGCCGCGGCGAAAGGACCAAATTATCTTTTCGATGAACTGGCGCAGAGGATCGCGAAGGAGCCCGTCAAGTTTCGCGTGGTGGTTCAATTGGCCGAAGATGGGGATACGGTGGACGATGTGACCGTTCACTGGCCGGCAGATCGGACGTTGCTCGAATTGGGCAGCCTTGTCTTCACTGAGCCGGTGCCGGACACCGCACATGAACAGAAGCGGATTATCTTCGATCCGATTCCACGCGTAGATGGCATCGATGCTTCCGATGACCCTCTGCTGGAGCTACGTGCCGCAGTGTACCTGTTGAGCGGCCGCCGGCGGCGAGCAGCCCCCGAATCCTAAAGCATTTTTCACAAATACTGTGATCTGGTGAGAGTAGCTATGCGCAGGCGTTCCTTCCACCCCATCACGCAAAGACCGCGTGCCGGGGACCCCGGCTTCGGCGGAACGCCTGCGTAAAGTACCGCTTCCTCTTTTGAACCATTTGTGAAAATGCTTTAACGCGGACCTCGCTGGCCGTCTCCGCCCTGCGGTCTCTGCTGCGGTCTCGGTTGCTGGTTCTGTGGCCGGGGCGCAGGGCGATTCGGGGTTGCTGCCGGCCTTTGTTGCGTTGGCCGGGGTCCAGACGGCCTGTTTGGCGGCCGGTTGTTTGGCGTGCCGGGTCTTACCGGCTGGATCGACGGCTGCCCTCCATTTCCTGGACGATTGTTGCCGGGTCCGTTGACCGGCCGGTTTGGCGGCCGGTTGCCTGGCGTGCCGGGTCTTACCGGCTGGATCGAGGGCTGCCCGTTTCCGGGACGATTGGGATTGGGCCGGTTGATAGGCCGGTTCCCCGGGGGGGTATAAGGCGGACGACCTCCGGGCCTGTGGTAGCCCGGGCGGTTGATGGGGGTGGGCGGCCGGTAGTTAGGCGGCCGGTGGCCCCAGTTGCCACCAAACCCGGGGCGGTTGCGATAGATCACCGGCCGGGGCCGATACCAGGGCCGGCTGGGGCGATAGCCACCATTCCATCCGCCCCACGGACCATGGTTGTAATAAACACGGCGTGCTCCCCAATTCCATCCCCAGCCACCCCATCCCCAGGGCTGGCTGACCAGTAGCGCCGTAATGCCGATCCCGATGCCAAAAGCGATGAGGGGTACGGTCCCGATGGCACCTCCTGCGTAGACCACCGTTGGATCGTATTGGGGCACGTACACAACCTGCGGATTAGCGGGTTGAATGACGTAGATGGGTTGGCCTGAGTACTGCTGCACCTCCACCTGTTGCTGCTGGTTGCTGCGCAGCGCGCCCGATGCATACGCCTGGGCCCGCAGACGCTGGATCGATGCAGACACCTCATCCTGATTTGCGGAGACGGCCGCGCCAATGGCTGCATAGTCGTCAATGTTCTCCGCCATCATCTCCAGGACCTGAGGGAAGCTGACCAGCGCGATGAATGCCGGATCGAATCCCTGCTGCTGGGCGGCGCTGGTGAGCTGAGAGACAGTGAGGTTCTGATTCTGCGCCAGCCACTGGTCCACGTCCAGAATCTCCTGCGGATTCGTGCAGGCAGTGGTGATCTGGGCGAGAAGGGAGTCGGGGTAGAGGGCGACCGGAGCCAGCAGCTGATCCAGCTCTTGCGGCGTAGGCGGCGCAGTCTGAGCCTGAAGGCCGGGAGCAAGACCCTGAAAGAGGAGAAGACCGATAAGCAGAAAAACGGCGGAAAGACTCGGTTTGCGCTGCATACGGATACTCCGAAGTCTACTAGAAGTACGAAGCCTGGCGGCAAGCCAACAAGGTGAAGCATCGTTCCTCTGCTTTAAGCAGCCGGGAGGTCCACCCCCGAGAAGCGTTTGCACGCATCGAGTAGGCGCTCCTGCCGCTCCGTATCGCGGGCGGCAGGGTTCGGCGGACGAAGCTGCAGGTGATAGAAGTATTGACCCGTAACGGCCGCGGCCGGGTCATCGCTGGCCGCGAGCCACGCCTGGGTGCGGTGCGCGGCGTCCATGTTGTCGGGTGCTCCCGGCCCTCCCATCTTCGTCGCCACCCAACCAGGCTCGAGAGCATTGGAGAGAACGTCCGGCCAGCGGCGCGCAACCGCGAAGGCCATGAGCACATCGTGCAGTTTGGTATCGGAATAAGCCTGCTGGCCCTGCCATGGGCGGTTCTCCCACGCAAGATCCTGCAGACTCGCATCGCCGCTCCGGTGAAGCCCGGAGCTCAGGTAAACAAGGCGCTTTGGTCTCTGGATGAGCGCGGTCAGGATGTAGGGGGCAAGTGTGTTGACTGCGAATAGATGCGGGAGGCTGTCTTCGGTCGCAATGCGCCGTGGCTCCCGATACCCGATGCCCGCGTTGTGAATCACGGCGTCAAAGGATCCGATCCGGTTGACCTGATCGGCCACGTTGCGCGTTTGGGCGATGCTCGTCAGATCGCCGATGACGACGGTCTCCGCTCCGGGCACGGCGGACAACGCTTCCCTCCCCCGCTGCTCGTTGCGAGCATGTAGAACCACGCCGTGTCCTTGCTCGATGAGTAATTGAGCAGCCATTCTGCCGAGTCCGCCGGAAGAACCGGTGATGAACGCGCGCGCCATGCTCTCTTGCCTCTCTTCTCATTGCGCCCTGCTGTCTGGATGAAGCCAGGCAAGATCATATTAACCCTCCCCTTCGAGGCCATCCGCAAAACTGCGGATCTAACACGGCGAAGCGTCCGGTATAGCAGCCCAGATACAAGGCCGACCTGATATTGATAAGATTTCCGGGTTGGGAAATTGTGCCACCATCATGGCAAACGAATGCGATGTGCTACCCTCACCTCCACTTTCGCAGCCGTAAATGGCTAAGATCCTATCGAGCAGGCCCTGTGGTGCTCGCTGCTTCGCACGAACGATGAACCTTAAGAAGATCCCAGGCTGAGCTACCACGCAGCAGGACAGGCCAGAAGATGAATATGAAGTTGATCGTGTCAGGACTCCCGCTCATGTTCGCGGGGCTGTGCATGGCACAGCAAGGCTCCGCCGTTTACCTCCAGCATTGCCAGCAGTGCCACGATCAGAATAGCGGTGCGCATGCTCCACTCCCTGAGGCCCTCGCGAACATCCCCTGGCAAGACATCGTAAAGACGCTGGAAACCGGGGTCATGCGGGCCCAGGGGGCTGAGCTCACGGCTGAACAGCGCGTTGCCGTAGCCCGCTATTTGGGGAAGGCCGGACCCGTGGCACTGCCAACCATGTCCGGATATTGTCCCGCGGGCTCCAAACCGAAGGCTTCCGGGGATTCCTGGAACGGATGGAGCCCTGACCAGCAGAACACCCGGTACCAGCCGGAAAAGGCCGGGGACCTGACCGCGGAACAACTTCCGTCGCTCAAATTGAAGTGGGCCTTTGGTTTTCCGAACACAGCCGCCGCATACGGGCAACCGACCGTGGCCGGCGGAAAGGTGTACAGCGGCAGCAACGATGGCACGGTCTACGCACTCGATGCGCAGACGGGCTGCCTGTACTGGATGTACCAGGCGAAGGCGATGGTTCGCGATGCGCTGGTCATCGGGCCAGACTCGCGGGCTTATTTTGGAGATCTCGAGTCGAACTTCTATGCCCTGGACGCCGACACCGGCAAGCTGATATGGCAAAAGAAACTGGATAACCAGCCGTTCACCCGCATTACCGGCGCCGCCAAGCTGTACGACGGCCGGCTGTACGTGCCTATCGCCTCCCAGGAAGAAAATGCCGGCGCAAGTCCTCTTTATTCGTGCTGCAAATTTCGCGGCAACTTAGTGGCGATCAAAGCCAGTGACGGCTCAGAGATCTGGAGGACCTTTACGACGCCGGAGGCAAAGCCCACAAAGAAGAGCGCCACCGGAGTGCAATTCTACGGACCTTCCGGAGCCACCATCTGGCATTCGCCGGCACTCGATCTGAAACGCAAGCTGGTTTATGTCGTAACCGGCAACGGCTATTCGGATCCGGACATTAAGACCGCCGATGCCATCATGGCGATGGATATGAAGACAGGCGCCATCCGCTGGTCGCAGCAAGCGAATCCTGACATGTTCAATTGGTCTTGCGCGGGACGACAAGGGGCCGGCGGCAACTGTCCGGAGAACGCGGGCACGGATATAGATTTCGGGGGATCCCCGATTCTGGTGGATCTGGATGGTGGACGTCAGATGCTATTGGCGGGCCAGAAGTCGGCCGTGGTCTGGGGATTTGACCCGGCGCAAGAGGGGAAAGTGGTCTGGCAGCAGCGCATCGGAAAAGGCGGCCCTGCCGGCGGCATCCAGTGGGGCATCGCTTATAGCCCCGTGGATAAGCTGGTCTTCGCGCCGATCGCCGATGCGGTCCGCGGCGACCCATCGAGCGGCGGCGGCCTGTTTGCGTTGGATGCCGGAACAGGTACGGTGGTTTGGCACGCGCCTCCGCCGAAGCCTCTCTGCGCCGGCCAGCCCGGATGCTCCAGCGCGCAGCGGGCGCCGCCAACGGTGATTCCCGGAGCCGTGATCGCTCCCTCGATGGATGGCCACATTCGCGCGTTTTCCATCAAGACGGGCGAAGTCATCTGGGATTTCGACACGGTCCGCAACTACACGACAACCAATGGCATCGCAGCCAAGGGCGGATCGTTCGCCGCAACCGGAGCCACCGTAGCGGATGGCTTTCTGTATATCAATTCGGGCTACTCCAGTATGCCCGGCAACGTGTTGTTGGCCTTTTCGACAAAGTGAGAACGAGACCCATGGGCGTCCTTCTTGCCGCGGCCCTGGCGGTGTTGGTTGCACCCGTTGTTGAGGCGGCCAAAACACTGGACTTTTACACGATTGACGTCGAAGGCGGGAAGTCGGTTCTCGTCGTCTCTCCTGCCGGTGAATCCATGTTGATCGACGCCGGTTGGCCGCGCGCTGCTTCAGTGGATCGAATCGTCGACGCAGTCAAGGACGCCGGCCTTACTAAGATCGACTATGTACTGGTCTCGCATTTCGATATCGATCACATTGGCGATCTGCCGCGACTGGCATCGAGGGTTCCCATCGGCCACGTATTTGATCATGGCGAGTTCCACCCCGCGCCTGCACCGGCTACTCCCGACCCACGCTACACCGCGTCGCTCAACGCCGCATGGGAGCGCTTCAAGCAATACGACGCGATCCGCACCCAGGTCGGTCACACCGTGGTCAAGCCTGGCGACAAGATTCCGCTCAAGGGCGTGGATGTCGAGGTGATTGCGGCAGGAAACCAGTTCATCCGGAAGCCGCTCAAGGGCGCGGGTGCTCCTAATCCTCTTTGCGTGACGAATTCCCAGGCTGCCGTAATCGATCGCGACGCCGAAGACAATCAATCGGTCGGTGTCGTCTTCATTTTTGGCAAATTCCGTATGCTTGATCTGGCCGACCTGGAAGCTCATTTCAGCCGCGATCTGGTGTGCCCAAACAACCTGATCGGCACCGTGAGTGCTTACCATGTCAACGTCCACGGCCAGTTTAAGGGAATCGCACCGGAGTTGATTGGAGCCGTTCATCCGCAAGTGGCGATCATGGGCAACGGCGCGCGGAAGGGTGCGGATCCTCCCACCTGGCCCGTTCTTCGCGCCACGCCCGGGATCGAGGACATCTGGCAGGTTCACTACTCAGCGGCGGGAACGAAGGAGACCAATCCGCCCGCCGATTTCATCGCCAATCCCGATGGGCCGGATGAATTCAAAATGATCAAGCTCTCGGCTCAAAACGATGGGACATTTACTGTTACCAACACGCGCAACGGTTTTAGCAAAACCTACAAACCAGGTAGGCCATGACCTGTCCATAGACATTCATNNACCGTTCCTAAGCGAAGCGCTGGGTGCCCCTCGATCGCCCCAGCGTACCTGGGAAGATGATGATTTTTTCCGTTGCTTTCCCAGAAGGGCGCAACCGCACTTACTTCCGCGCCCGTATGGCAAAAAGCAATGGTGGGCTGCGCCCGTCTTTTTCTTCCCACGTACGCCCGGATTTCCTGTTGAGGTTGGTGGCGTTGTCGAACTCCATGCGGCTTTCCTTAGAAGAAAGCCGCACACGCGGTCCTGTCTGATGCTGCGTAACAGGAAATCCGGGTACGCCACGGCGAACGTGGGGCACCCGTCCGTTACTGAGAGCCTGCATCGGTGATTGAGTCCGTTTCCTAGCCGGCCGTTGGAGCGAGGCTCTTACCGTGCTCAAAGCTGCTAAATTACTACACAAACTGATTCGGGGTACCTCGTGATGTCACAACTTACTCTGAGTTGCTGGTTAATTTGCCTGACGATCGGTTTGGCCGGAAGAGCGGCGCCCGCGTTGGCACAAGCCGCGCAACAGGGTGCGGCTGCGGATGGCGGGATGGCGCACATGGCTGGCCACATGTATCTGACGGCCCTCCGATCTCCAAAGGCCGGCGATCAACAGAAAGCTGACGCAATCGTGGCGGCTGCAAAATCGGCCATGGCGCCATATCAGGATTACCACAAGGCCCTGGCCGACGGTTATGAGATATTTCTTCCCAATGTCCCGCAATCCCAATATCACTTTACGAAGTACCAGTACGGCTTAGAGGCCGCATTCCACTTCGATCCCCTTAAGCCGACCTCGCTGCTTTACAAGAAGACGGCGGACGGTGGGTACAAGCTCGTAGGAGCGATGTACACGGACCGGGTGGGTGCCACGGAGGACGAGTTGAACGACCGGATTCCGCTCAGCA
The DNA here is from genome assembly GCA_003152195.1 of Acidobacteriaceae bacterium. Lineage (GTDB taxonomy): Bacteria > Acidobacteriota > Terriglobia > Terriglobales > Acidobacteriaceae > PALSA-350. The sequence continues at coordinate 2,245 of PLZN01000097.1, read as the reverse complement.
TCGCGCGCTGGCACAAGCACATCAATTTCTGCCGGGCGCCGATTGGACAACGGGCGGCGTACTTTGGCCCCAACGCAAAGTTCGGGCTGCAAGGGTCGATCACTACCAAAGAAGCTTGTGATGCGGCAGGCGGGGTGTTTCATCCGCATTTGCTGGGATGGATGGTGCACGTTTACCCGTATGAGGCAGACGCGAAGAAGATCTGGTCTACAAACGATGACGACAAGGGACACGACAACATGGATCATTCTGCCATGCCAGGGATGAAGATGAACTAAGAACGGCCCAAGCCATGTAAGGGAAGCGCGAGAGGTAAAGCGGTTTCACGATAGGTGTAGCCCGCGGAAATGCCGCGCGCGGGGCTGTTCGCCAAGAAAGCGCCACTTCGCCGAGTTCGGATCTGCCCCAGAAATCTTCAAAGCGCCCTAGAGCGCCGCAATCTCCAGCTTAGGAAAGGCACTTTTGTAGAGCCGCTGATCGAGCGTGAGCAGGCGGTAGCGATGGACGGCTGCGTGCGCACCGATCAGGAAATCGGCAAGAATCCGGCGGGGCAGTTCAGTTTTCTTTGTGCTGTGCCGGCCTACATAGCTCTGGAAGGCCCTGCCCGCCGTTCGCCAGATCTGTTCGCTCGACTCCCACTCTACGCGAATGCCCGTCGTACCAAAAAACTCATCGAGCATTTTTTCCGTGCGTCCGGGAAGTGCCAGCAGCTCCGCATAAACGGCCCCGGTGATCGCGAGACCACCCCTCGCCTGAGCGGAATCAAGAGCCCTCTGCACGGCGGTATTCAATTGCGGGTCTGTGTCCCATAGCGCGATCAGGATGTTGGTGTCAATGGCTGTCGTCATTCTCCACGCAGCTTACGCAGCCATTTCACAATGGCCTTCTTGCCGGAGCCCACCTCCGGATTGCCGATGCCGCGGTAGCGGGCGAAAGGGCTTTCCGACCGTATCGGCATGACGCGCATCTCCCCACCGCGTTCCTCGAACACCAACCGATCTCCTGCGCCAACGCCCAATGCGCGGCGCACTTCGTTCGGCACGGTGATCTGGCCTTTGCTAGTGATCTTTGCAGTCTTCGCCATCGCGATCAGATTTCCTTACCCCTGCATCATACTCCTTACTTTTCCATTTGTGCTTTTGCATGTGAATCATCGAATCTTACCGCTAGCTCTTTGCGAGCTCTGCTTCGATCGCCGCGACCAATGCAGGCTCATCCGGCACCGTGTCCGGCGCAAACCGGTTCACCACTTCGCCTGTCCGGCTCACGAGAAACTTTTCAAAGTTCCAAAGCACCTCGGGCTCCGGATTGGGCGCAATGCCGTAGTCCTTCAGCTTCTCGCTGAACGGAACATGAACGGGACGTACTTGGTAGTTGACAATTTGGAGTTGTACCGCGGAACGGAGACGTTTTTTCCCCGCGCTAATAAGGCGGGCGCAGCCGCTACTGGCCTGCGCCCTTGCCTTTACTAGCTCGACCTTGGATCGCGGGCTACCAAATACCCTTATCGCTTCCCGTGAACTTTTGCCCAACGGCAGCCGCTGTGGCAAGCCACGGCAATAAACTGAGCCGGGCACTGCTTTGCAATTCCCGTTTGCGCAGCAAGCCGGTAAGTTGTGATCCGTAGAGGCTGACGGATTGCGGCATAATCGGAACCCTGAGGAAACTCCGGAGGAAGAACACCTCATCCCCACCAAATCGCGCTGCGGCGGTCACGAATTGCGGGAGATCAAGGCCTGAGCCCCGGTACTGTTTCACGTAGTCCGACACAATCACCAGATACGTTGCCACTCCTTCCCAGATGCCGGCAACGGTCGCCGACGAGCGCAGATCCTCGTAATCGATGAGGCCCGACTCCACCAGCCCGGCCGAGTCGACAATGTCACACAACCGGAAATAGAAATGGCGGTACATTCGTTGCAGAGTGGAGATCATCAGACGGTCCGAGACCGCTGGCACGGGAAACGTATAGTCTCCAACCCGAACCAACCGGGCACGTCCAGCAAGGCTGGAGGCGATTGCGACCTGTTCTCCAGTCTGGCCCAAGCGGCCCATGTGAATCTCAACCGCCTCGGGTAGTCCGGGTATATCGAAGTTCCATTTGCGCGCCAGGCGATCTCCCCAGCTTCGCGCTGCAATCTGCGCCTGGAAGCGCTTGCTCATAAGCTGGGATACCGCTTCCGAGCTCGCATTTGTGTACAGATCCAAGTCGCTGCCAAGATCGGGCCAGTGATCAAGCGATTTG
>PLZN01000099.1 GCA_003152195.1 Acidobacteriaceae bacterium | reverse complement strand
TTTGCAAAGAGCGCAAAGGATGGGGCACCCGCCTTTTCGTGGTGCTTCCTGCCGTGCCAAACACCAACGGCACACGCGACCATGGTTGGGGGCGCGCAGTAGGAAATCCAGGGCAGTGCAGGGATCTGCGGTTTCTTTTCTCCACCACGCAACACATTCGCTCTGAGTTAGTCAGAATCTGGCCCTGCGCACAGGGTCGCGCACCCCTATGCATTGTGCGATCAACGGTGTCCCGCTTTGGGCCATTTCTGAACCATCGTCCCATCTTGAGACGTTCCCTGAAATTGTCCGCGTGAGGTTCTTGTTTCGCGACTCAATGCGATGCAGGGTAGAGATCCAGGGGGAAAACGAACTCCTGAACTGGTCCCTTCGAGTTGTCACTAGACAGTAAAGGACGCAGAGGTCGAGTTTCCCAGGGCATTGCCGATAAGACACCAAGTCGTCTTTGTAGGTATGGACGACAGTACGAAGTGTATTGCACCGAGCACGTCGGGCCACGCGGGCAGTTTTCCTGGAGTCGCTGCGTTCGGGAGACGGCTGCACGCAACATTTTCCTATCCTCGGAAGCTACCTGTTGCTTCAAGGCTTCTCGACAATTTTTGGCTCAATGATGGCTGGATGGTGATCATGCAGGAACCACGAAAAGGCCAGAAGCGTTCCCGGCAGACTCAAGGACCGGCACAAGACATCCCCCCCGTAAACCTCGCCTCACCTGAGGGCGCGAAGAAAGAATCTTCGGCCAACTCTCCCACAAAAGCGTTCCGGGCGCGCCCGGGCGATCTTCTCACTGCTGAGCAGGAACAGCTCATGATCGAACATCTGCCCATCGTGCGCTTCATCGCCCGGCGCATCCATGAGCGGCTGCCTCAACATGTGCCGATCGAAGACCTCTACAGCGCGGGAGCGGTAGGCCTTCTAGATGCCTTCGGTAAGTTCGACCCCACCAAGCAGGTCCAGTTCCGCAGCTATGCGCAATTCCGCATCCGCGGGGCGATTCTCGACAGTCTGCGGACGCTCGATTGGAGTCCGCGGGAGCTACGGCGCAAGGGGCGGGCTATCGAGCAAGCGATCCAGACCCTGACGGCCCAGTTTGGCCGTTCCCCGACTGATCTCGAGATCGCTCGCGAGCTGCATATTGATCTGGCCGCCTATCAGCAGTTGCTGGGCGAACTGAAGGGGCTCGAAATCGGCACACTGCATTCCGAGCGCTCTGAGGATTCAGGTGAAGAGGAACTGGTCTACCTGCCGAACCGGCCCGAAGACGATCCGCTGTTCCGCTACCTGCATGCCGAAATGCGGGAACGGCTGACAAAGGCAATCAGCGATCTGCCCGAGCGTGAGCGCCTGGTTATGACTCTCTACTACTACGAAGAGACGACCATGAAGGAGATCGGACTCATCCTTGGCGTTGTGGAATCGCGGATCTCGCAGATTCACGCCTCGGCCGTCTTGCACCTTCGCGCCCGGCTTGCCGATTTCGCCATACAAGAGCCGGCCGTCAGGCCAGCCCGGCAGGAGCCGTCTTCCAGGCGCCCCCCATTTCCCAAAAACGCTTGCTAGCCGTTTTGTACGCCGAAGATGCTACGCTAAAGCTTCGGCATGGATCATTTCGACAACCCGTCGACTCGCATTCGTGTTTTTGCGAACGCAGGGGACGCGGCTGCACCGTCCGACTCTTCAGAGAGTCTCAGCGAGGCCCTTTCGCCAGATCCCGATGCTGCCGCCTCCGCTTCGGCTGAAGCACCCTCCACCACAGCCGCGACCCAGGACGATCTTAAAAACGACCCCATCGATGATGCGCGGCTGGAAAAAATTGCAAACTTAAAGAAGGCTTTGGCCGACGGAACCTATAACGTCAGTGCCGAAGAACTGGCCCGTAAGCTGATCGAGCACATGCTGGAGCCCTGACCCGAGGCTCGTTCACTCGCGGCTCTTTGCCGCGCGATCGCGTTTGCAGCAGGCTTCCTTCTCTCATCGTAGATATACTTTTGTTCAGGGGGCCTCGGCATGGCGATTCGCTTTTTGTGGAATGCGACGCGAGGCCATCGCTTTGCTCCCTGGCGGAGCGAATACCTCAAATGGCGGATCGAAACCTACTCCGGCCGAAAAGCTGACACCATCGACGCAAGTTACTTCTGGCTTTTTCTGTGGAAGGAAAGAGCGCAACTGATGCGTTTTCTCGGCTGGACGCGGAATTTCGGGACGCGAAGCCGGCAAAGCTCTTGACCTTTCTTCCTCTGGACCTTCGGCTGCCGATCACCTGCATGCTTCTCTTTGGCTTGCCTGCCTATGGCCGGCAGGCATCCTCGCCAGAGACCACGATCCGCGTGCAGACCTCGGAAGTACTGGTGCCGACACTGGTCGAGATGCCCTCGGGGGAGATTGTTTATGGCTTGGGGCCAACCGACTTTCAGCTGATGGACAACGGCGTGCTGCAGCAACTCCACGTCGACGATGATCTGGACAACGAACCTGTATCGGTAGTGGTCGCGGTGGAGAAGGGCCGCATGGCGGCACTCGAGTTTGAAAAGATTAATCGGCTGGCTCCCCTGATCGATCTTTTTCTGGGAGATGGCTCGAGCGAAGCGGCCTTCGTGAGTTTCGATTCGAAGCCTCAACTGGTGGTGCCCTTCACCCGGGACGCAGATCGTCTCGGTCATGAGTTGAGGCGCATGGAGCCGGGCGACGGGGGAGCCGCCATACTCGATTCCGTGGGCTACGCAGTGAAGCTGCTGGAAGAGAGGCCGAAGGACTATCGCCGGGTACTGTTGTTGATCAGCGAGACCCGCGACCACGGCAGCCGGGATATGGATGCGCAGCGTGTAGTGGAACAGATCGGGATCAGCAACACGCTGGTTCTAAGCGTCACTTTTTCTCCCTCGAAGGCTCTCCTGCTGCACGATATGAAAGATGGCGGGCAGAGCGCGGGCATGGCTGACCTGCTCACTCCGTTGATGATGGCTGTGCAGTCGATGCGCAAGAATGTGGCGCGGGAGATTGCCCTGATGAGCGGCGGGGAATATGCGCCTTTTACCACCGAGCGAGGCTTTGAAGCCCGCGTGCAGGAGGTTGCGAAACATGCCCGCAATCGGTATCTGTTAAGCTTTCGCCCCAAGGATGAGACGCCGGGACTGCATGTACTGGAGGTTCAACTCACACGCAACTTGGGCGCCCGGGTAGTAGCCAGGACCAGCTACTGGGCACTGGAAAAACAGCCGGAAGCGGTTTCGCCAACTCCGTAACCCGGACGCGGCTCTACGTCGGGTGGCGGGATCTGCAGTTCGCACTTCTAGAACCGGCGATCGTGGCAGGGCATCGGAAGACAAAGAACAGGAGATGGAATGAGCAAGGTAGTGAAGTTGCAGGCAAGTGACAGTCACGAATTCGATGCCTACGTGGCCCAACCAAACGGTACTCCGCGGGCGGGGCTGGTCGTGGTGCAGGAGATTTTCGGGATCAACCAACATATCCGCTCGGTTGCGGATCGATTCGCGCAAGAGGGTTTCTTCGCCGTGGCTCCGGCGATCTTCGATCGGGCGGAGAAGCACGTCGAACTCGGTTACGACGGCAGCGGCGTGCAGAAGGGCATGGCTCTGTTGCAAAAGATCGGGATCGACGACACGGTCAAGGATGTGGATGCCGCGCTCCACTATGCCAGCAGCGAGACCGGGAAACCGGCTGGCGTGGTGGGCTACTGCTATGGAGGAACGCTGGCCTGGCTGAGCGCGACACGGCTGGCGCCGGGTGCCGTAGTGGGCTACTACGGCGGACACATCGTGAAGTTCGTCGAGGAAAAGCCGCGAGTTCCCGTGATGCTTCACTTCGGGAAGAAGGACGACCATATTCCGGAGACCGACGTGGCCAAGGTGCACGCGGCGCATCCGGAGGTGGAGATTTATTGGTATGACGCTGGGCATGGATTCAATTGCGACATGCGCGGCAGCTACAACGAGAAGGCAGCCAAGGAGGCCATGGCGAGGACGCTTGCGTTTTTCAACAAGCATCTTTGAGTTTTTTCCCGGATTTCCTGCAACGCGGCACTAGCCGAGGGCAATGAGNNCTTTCTTCACGGAAAGCCGCATGCAGTTCGCTGGCCTCACCAAGCTCCACAGGAAATTCGGGCTTGCCCTTGAGGCAGCGCATCAGGAGGGCACTGTGGAATTCCGGTGTCCTCGCGCTTTCTGCCGGCAGAATTTCCGTCCATCAGGGTAAGCTGTGCATCTATCAGACTGATTCCGAGCTGGGCCGGCCAGACATGCTCATAGGGGGACACGCAGAAGGATGGCCGCAGCGAGCACGACTGCCGATTCGGCCGCTTCCAATGCGGCGATGTACGCATGGAAGCCCAAGGCCAATCCATGGCTGATCGCAGCCTCGGTGGCTCTCGCGGCCTTTATGGAGGTACTGGATACCTCGATCGCGAACGTGGCGCTTCCCCATATTGCAGGCAATCTGGGCGCTAGTTTTGATCAGAGCACATGGGTCCTCACCTCGTACCTGGTAGCCAATGCGATCGTTTTGCCGATGGGCGCCTGGGCCGCGAGCGTCATTGGGCGCAAGAAATTCTTCATGCTGTGTATCGTGATCTTCACCATCAGCTCATTCTTGTGCGGAATCGCCCCCACCCTGGGCCTTTTGCTGCTCTTTCGTGTGTTTCAGGGTGCGGGAGGCGGCGGCTTGCAGCCGATGGCGCAAGCCATCATGGCCGATTCCTTTGAGCCGGCGAAGCGTGGCCTCGCGTTTTCACTGTACGGGCTAGTCGCAGTGCTGGCGCCTTCCATCGGGCCGACCCTGGGCGGGTGGATTACGGACAACTATTCCTGGCACTGGATCTTCTATATCAACATCCCTGTAGGCATATTGGCGCTTTTCCTCACTAATCGGCTGGTGGAAGATCCTCCGTACGGAAAACCAGACCGGAATAATCTCTACCGGATCGATTACATCGGCGTCGGGCTGCTGGTCGTTGCCATGGGAGCGCTGCAGATCACACTGGATAAGGGTGAGGAAAAGGACTGGTTCGGATCGAACTTCATCGTTGGCTTCGGCTTAACGTTCATCATCTCGTTCATAGCCTTGATCCTTTGGGAGTTTCATGTCGAGAGGCCGCTGATGGACCTGCGGCTATTCAAGTTCAGGAATTTTGCCGTATGCGCCTTTCTCATGTTGCTGACCGGAGGCCTGCTCAACGCGACCACGGTGCTGCAGCCGCAGTTTTTGCAGCAGCAACTCGGCTATACGGCAACCGTTGCGGGGTTGTCCCTATCGGGCGGGGGACTGGTGTTGCTCGTCGCCATGCCCATGGCTGGCCAGGCGGTGAGCCGATTCCCGGCGCGGAATGTGATTGCTTTGGGGTTTATCCTCTTCGCCCTATCGTATTTTTATACGGCGACGCATATCAGCCTGCTCATCAGCTTCTCGTTCGCGTCGTGGATGCGCGTCTTTCAAATTGTCGCCATTCCCTTCGTTTTCATTTCCGTAACCACGGCTGCCTATTTCGGAATTCCTCCGGAAAAGAACAACCAGGTCGCGGGACTCATCAATTTCGTTCGCAATATCGGTGGCAGCATTCTCATCTCACTCACCAACGCTCTGGTGACGGAGCGGGCGCAGTGGCATCAGAACCTGCTTTCCAAGACCACCACACCGTCAGGTCGTAACTATCAGCAGCAAATCGACGCGTTGCGGAACTCCTTTGACGTGACTGCGGGGAAAGCCAATGCGTTACACCTGGCGCAAGGGCAGTTGTACGACCAGCTTCAGGCGCAGACGCAGGCCCTGGCTTATGTCGATGTCTACTATGTACTGGCGTTTGCCGCCGTCCTGATGGTGCCCATGGCCTTTTTACTCAAACGCAATCAGCCAGGCGGCGGACCGGTGATGATGGAATAGCTCTGAGGTGCAACAAATCTCCGGGTGCCTCATCCCCCCGGATTTCCTGTAAGGCTTGGTGGGGTTCAACGAACCTCATGCGGCTTTCCTTAAAGAAAGC
>PLZN01000562.1 GCA_003152195.1 Acidobacteriaceae bacterium | reverse complement strand
CACGGAGCAAGACCAAATAGGGAAGGAATCCGACGGCCAGACCCGGGCCGCGGATGCGTGCTGGCCCGGCGCGCCAACCCGGGTTCCCGTCGCGGTTCGCCGTGACGGGCGGGAAACTTCCGGGTAGGTCGCTTGAGCNNCGTCGCCTAGAGGAATGATCGTCCTCGACAGAATTCGGCTTACAGGCCACTTGCAAACGCGGCCCCGCAGCTCTGACCGAGATGCGGGGCCTCCGCTTTTCCAGAGCGGAACCGGGAAAGTTCTACACTCGTACTACGATAAGCAAGGATTATGGAATTCACCGAAGCCGTAAAAGTTGCGCTGCAATCCTTATGGGCCAACAAGCTGCGATCGATTCTCACCCTGATGGGCGTGATGATCGGCGTGGCCGCGGTCATCATGGTGATTACGCTGGTCAATGGCGCCAATAAATTTGTTGCTACGAAGGTATACGGCTACGGCGCGGACGTCTTTACCGCGTCCAAAGAACCTTCCGTAATCTTCAGCGACGCGGAGTACAACAAATACCAGAAGCGCAAGAATTTAAAGATCGACGACTACCGCGAGGTGGCGGCGAAATGTAAGGACTGCACGAGCACCGGGGCCATGGCAACGGCGACCGGCAGGGTGGTATACCAAACCCACTCGAGCACGGACACGAGTATCCGCGGCTGGACCTGGACCATGCCTCCGATCTACAACATCGACATCGACAAAGGCCGTGGCTTTGTGCCCGTCGACGAGGAGCACAACAGCAAAGTCGCCATCATCGGCTACGACATCGTGGACAATCAGATGGGATCCGAGGATCCCATCGGCAAAGAGATCCGGGTCGACGGGACCCAATATACGGTGATCGGCGTAGGGGAGCGCAAGGGCAAAACGCTAGGGCAGAGCCAGGACAACTGGGTAGCTGTCCCACTGACGACTTTTCTCAACACTTACGGATCGAACCAAAGCCTGACCATCTATGCGCGAGCCGGCGGAGTGGGCGATCCGCTGGAGCTGGCGGTAGGCGAGGTGCGCACCATTCTGCGTTCCCACCGCCACGACCTGCCAGGGGCGGAGGACAGCTTCTCCACGGATACCAACGGGACGTTCGTCGGCATCTGGCAGAGTATCAGCTCGAGTTTTGCGGCTGTTTTTGTCTCTCTCGCTGCCATTTCGCTGGTGGTCGGCGGCATCGTCATCATGAACANNTCATGCTGGTGAGCGTCACCGAGCGGACGCGGGAGATTGGGGTGCGCAAGGCGCTCGGTGCGCGGCGCAGCGATGTTCTGCTGCAATTCCTCATCGAATCGGCCACCATGTCGCTGGTGGGCGGCCTCGCCGGCGTCATTGCCGGGGTGGTCTTTGCCAAAGCCATTACGCTGTTGATCGGCTTCCCTTCCGAGATTGAGTTATGGTCAGTGGCCCTGGGCCTGTTTGTGGCCACGGCGGTGGGCGTTTTCTTTGGTGTTTATCCGGCCCGCAAGGCCTCGCTGCTTGATCCCATCGTGGCCTTGCGCTCGGAGCTTTAGAGCGTTGATACAGCAGCTGCTTCAGGAGCGGAGACTATGAGAATTGCCGACACCAATGAAGCCATCAGGATGGCGATGGACACGCTGCGGACAAACAAGCTGCGCTCCGGCCTGACCATGCTCGGCATCATGATCGGGGTCACCACCGTGATTCTGATTTCGTCCGTCATCAACGGCTTGACGGACAACGTCGATGGTCTGGTCAAATCGTTGGGATCGAATGTGTATTGGGTCTTCCGCTTTCCTGTCTTCGGTTCACGGCCCACTTCGGAGATGCTGGCCAGAAAGCAATTAACCTACGAAGACGGCGAGGCCATGAAAGTGCTGCCGCACGTCGTCGCGGTTGTTGCATCGCAGCAATACCGCTCGCCCAGCGGCGCACAGGGCAGTTTCTCGGTCAAGTATGGTAGCCATAAGGTACAGAACACCACCCTGCAAGGCGAGACGGAAGATCAGCTGGTGGTCTACGATTTCGAAATGACCCAGGGTCGCTACTTCACCGGGCAGGAGGCGCAGCGAGCTGCCAACGTAGTGGTTCTGGGCTCGGACACGGCCGAAGAACTTTTTGGCAACGACCCCGCGGTAGGCAAGGAGGTCCAGATCGAGGGTGACGTGTTTACCGTGGTGGGCGTTTTGGCGCCACAGAAAACACCCTTTGGCGGGGGCAAGAACCCGAACGACAACTCCGCCCATTTTCCCGTTCTTACTTTTCACAAAATTCATCCCGAGATCCTCGATCACTGGATCAGCGTCAAGTACGACGATGTGAAAAACAAAGTCGCGGTTGAAGACGAAATCCGCGAACTGCTTCGCCGCCGGCGTAAGGTCCATGTGGACCAACCGGACAATTTCGCCATCTTCAGCTCGGATGCTCTGCTTACGTTATGGAATTCCCTCACCGGTGGGCTGTTCATCTTTTTAGTGGGGGTGGCCAGCGTCGGTCTGATGGTCGGTGGCGTCGGCGTGATGAACATCATGCTGGTGAGCGTTACCGAACGGACGCGGGAGATTGGCGTCCGTAAGGCGCTGGGCGCAACCAAGAAAAACATCATGTTTCAATTCACGCTCGAAGCGGTCACGCTGTGCGCTCTAGGCGGAGTGACCGGGATCCTCGTCGGCGGTCTGCTTACCCTTGCGCTCAAGCTGATTCTAGGCGCGGTCCTGCCCGCCGAAATGTCAATGGCGTGGTCCACGGCCGCCTTCATCGTCTCCTGCGCCATCGGACTTCTCTTCGGCATCTATCCCGCCTGGAAGGCGGCCTCACTCGACCCCATCGTTGCCCTACGCTACGAGTAAGCGGTGCTGGTCCCCGCCTCGGCTAAACTAAAAGCGTTCTCATGCTGCCGATCGCTGTCGCTACCGTCACCACCACGCTGACCCTTGCCGGCCTGGGTTACTACCTGCTGGCGCTGTGGAGCGCGCGCGCCTTCCAGCACCAGCTACGCCGGCCATTGCCTGACTTCCAGCCCGGGGTAAGCATCCTCAAACCGGTAAAGGGTCTCGACCCGGAGATGTATGCCAGCTTCGCCAGCCATTGTCTCCAGCAGTATCAGGGTCCGTACGAGATCCTGTTCGGCGTAAGCAACATGGCGGATCCGGCGGTGACAGCGATCGAACGGCTCAAGGCAGAGTTTCCCGGGCGGACGATCCGCCTGGTGCTGTGCCCGGAATTGCTTGGCGCCAACGGCAAGGTGAGCAACCTGGTGCAGATGCTCGGCTGTGCGCAGTACGATCACATCCTGATCAACGACAGCGACATCAAGGTCTCCCCGCAATACCTGCGCAGGATCATGGGCTGTTTCCATCTCCCTAAGCGGCGCGGCGGACGCGTAGGGCTGGTGACGGCGCTCTATCGAGGCCAGGCGCACAGCACCATCGGGTCGCGTATGGAGGCGCTGGGGATCGCCACCGACTTTATTGCTGGAGTATTGACCGCGCGGCAGATCGAAGACGGAATTCGCTTCGGCCTGGGCTCGACCCTGGCGGTCTCTCGCGAAGCGTTGGACGCCATTGGCGGGCTGGAGCCCCTGGTCGACTACCTGGCGGACGATTATGAGCTGGGCGCCCGGGTGTGGCGTAACGGCTTTGAAGTGGTCTTGAGCGGCGAGGTCGTCGAGACCTTTTTGCCGGCGTATCGCTTCGGGCAATTTCTGGCCCACCAGATTCGTTGGAGCCGCAGCACGCGCTATTCAAGAAAGCTGGGCTACACGGGCATGGTCTTCACCTACGGATTACCTTGGGCACTGTGCAACCTGATTGCCTCGGGCGCCAGCCTGAGCAGCTGTGCGTTGCTCAGCCTGACCTTGCTGGCACGGGTAGCGCTGGCCCTGGCGGTCGGCGTGGGCGTGCTGGGTGATCGCCAGGTACTGCGTGATCTCTGGCTGCTGGCCCCGCGCGATGTGGTGGCGCTGGGTATCTGGATCTGGAGCTTCGCTGGAAATACCGTGGCCTGGCGCGGCCAGCGCTTCTCCCTGAAAGACGGCAAGATGAGCCGGCTCACGGCGGTTTAGCTCGTTAGCGTTGATTGCTGAGCATCTCTTTGCCGCCGCTCTGCGCGATCGCGTAAGCCGGTCCTGGCAGCGGGGGTATCTGATCCAGTTCCGTCCAGAGAAAGATCCGTTGCGGGCCACCCCAAAGCCGCCGGAACGATGCGTCATCGTCGAAGAGCTGCGGCGCATCATTGAAGAATGAGCCATACCAGAGATTGGAAGAACGGCCGTTGAGAATGCGGACCTGGCGGCGCAGATAGAAGCCGAGGGTTGAACCGGCTTCGTATTCGCCGTTAATCTCGACCACATCGCCGGGCTGCAGCCGCGGCCTGATCGCATCGGCCAGAGCTTTTGATGAAAGCACGGGCGAAAAAGTGACCAACGCCATATGGGCAGCGATCAGGAAGATCACCATCATGGCGGCCAGCGCGTAGTTTGCTATCCGGCTCATGTTGATGAAGCGCAGGATCAGGTTGGCCAGGGTTCCGGCCGCCAGCGCAATCGCGGTCAGGATGAGTGGCAGGCGGAAGGCGCCCATGGTCCGCATGCTTAGGTCGAGGAAATGGCCCAGGGAGAGTGCGTAGTCGCCAGGGTTTTGCGTAAGCAGTGTGGAGATATCCACGCCGGGCGCAGGAGTGCGGCCGCGAATGGCCAGGTACGCGGCAAGCGTGGATGCCGCCGCACCCAACAGGAAGAGAATAACGGCGATGCGGCGTCCGGCGATGCGGTGCGGATCGCGGGCGGAGGATTTCTCCTCCTGCGCCAGCCAGCCGCCGATCATCAGGGCGATGGGGGGCAACGCGGGCAGCGCATAGTATTCCTGGCGCGTGGAGAAGCTGAAGA
>PLZN01000426.1 GCA_003152195.1 Acidobacteriaceae bacterium | reverse complement strand
GAAACTCCAGATGCGGCTTTCCTTATAGAAAGCCGCACACGTGGCCATGTTTGGTGACGCGCGGCAGGAAATCCGGGTGCGCTCCGGCCGGGATGACAAAGGTTAGCGATAAGTGTCTATAGGTATCCCGTTGGCGAGACAAACCCAAAGGCCCTGACCCAAGCTAACCTTTGTCATCCCGGCCGGAGTGGTCAATGGGCCTGCGGCCCACCCAAGGGGATGAAAATGGCTTCTGTTCAGCAACCGCTCTCCATGGAAGCGTCGCCCTCCCCTTTGTCATCCCGACCGGAGCGGTAGCGTAGTGGAGGGACCTGCGGTTCAGCCGGCCTTTACTGGAAATGTTTTTCGAACAGAGCGAAGCGCAGTGGAGGGACCTGCGGTTCTCCCTGCAGGCTTCATCCATTCGCAGGCATTATTTTGCGAGCCGTCTCTGCTCCGAATACCGGAAGGGAGGGATCGGTAAGAAGGCCGATCTGCTTCAGCACAGACGCTTGATCCCAGTAGATGTGCTCGTGAGCAAGCTTCCCGTCGCGAAATTTTACGATGGCCACCAACGGAATTTCGACTCGGCGATTCGTGGGAGCGACACCAGGAAGCATCCAAGGCATTTCCTTGGTGTGCGTGAACGAAAAGATCATCTCGTCGACGAGCTGGTCTTTTCCAACAGTCCGTGAAATCGGGGTGAGCGTAGTATCAGGCGGCATGGCCGGAATAAAATCCGTCCCATAAAACTCGCGCAGAGCGGCTTTGCCGCTCCCTCCGGTCATTACGGGTATGTGATTGACATATGCGTCCTCCACCATCGTTTCCAGCGTGGATTCCACATCCCGCGTTTCGAACTCATCCTTCGTGTGCTGTTCCCATGCGGCTATCAGCTCTGCTTCATTCAGAGGCATGATTTAAATATCCTTAAGCAGCCATCGCACGGATTTTTTCTGTATTTCGATGTATTGGGGATTCCACATCGCGTGGATCGTGTGGCCCACAGCGGTGAATACTACCCGTCCCTTGCCGAAGTCGTAGGCCCACCCCGAAACTGACTTCGTGCCTAATTCCTCGAACTTGAGTCCGTCGATGTTCTCCGCCTCCAGAATGATGTACTTCGGATCCTTGTCGTAGGTCACGTAATGCTGCTCATCGTTGACCATGAATGAACTCATCCCTTCTGTGATGGGATGTTTGTTCTCCGTGGCGTGCACCTGGAAAGGACGAAGAGGTGGGTGACTGATGTAGGCTCCGCCCATAACCTCGCGGTAGTTTTTCGAGCTGAGCGAGATATGGCTGCAGTTGTGGAAAGCATAAAAACCATTGCCCGCGGACACGAATTCTTTGACCGCCGTGCCCTGCTCTTCCGTGATCCACGTTACCGGCTTTGGATCTGGAAAGGTCTTGGGAGTCTCCAGATCCGCCTCGTAAGCTGTGTATGCATCCGGGCCGAGATAACCATCGGGCCAGATCATGCCGTCCCTAAGGATCACCAACAACTGATAGTTTTTCAGCAAGCTTGCCGAGATCGAGTCGTACTGGATGGTGTAGTCGATGGGAATGTCGAGGTCTTTGAAAACTTTGTCCAAACTGACTCGAATGTAATCGGGGTTATGGTAACGGTCTCCGATGAGCGCCAAGGCACGCGGTTTGCTGTTGCCCCGGGCAGCTGGAGCCGATTGTGACTGAACGTCCTCGCTGGCAGCCAGGCCGAGAAGTCCAGCGCCGGCCACCATACCGGCGTTCTGAACCAGAGTTCGTCTTGAGATATTTGTGCGAAAGAATTTCATAAAGCTCCAGACTCAGGGACCCGGAACGAACAAGATGCAGACGGGCGCTGCAACATCCAGAACCTGGCCAGTCGGCTTCAACTGGCCATTCGTTTGATCAACGGCAAAGACGACCATCTGATTAGAGAGCTGGTTCCCCGCGATCAAGTATTTGCCCATCGGATCTATATCAAAATTCCGCGGAATCTTCCCCAGCGTGGGTGCGACCTGAACCCTTGTCAGCGTCCCCTTGCTGGGATCGATCGCAAATACCGTGATGCTGTCGCTGCCGCGATTGGAGGCATAGAGAAACCGGCCTGACCGGCCGGCTTCTATCTCTGACGAGTTATCGATTCCCGTGAAATCGGAAGGCAAGTTGGAAATGGTTTGCACCGGCGTCAGCGATCCCTTCGCCGGATCGTAGGAAAAGACAGCGACGCTCGATCCCATTTCGCACACCACATAGGCGAACTTCGCCCCTCGACCGAACACGATATGCCGCGGTCCTAAACCCGCTTTGACTGAAGAGAACGGAGGATCGTTGGGTGCGAACGTACCTTTTGCCGCATCGAACTTATATATCTTGATCTGATCGATGCCGAGGTTGGGCACGAACAGGAAGCGATTGTCCGGTGAAAGCACCGTAGCATGAGCATGAGGCCCTTCTTGTCGCTCAGGATTCGGGCCCTTGCCGGTGTGCTGATCGAAGCCTGTCTTTGCGCCGATGCTCCCGTCCGCGTTGATCGCGAACGAGGCAACGCTCCCGCTGCCGTAGTTTGCGGCAAACAACGTTTTGCCGCTATCGTCCACCAATAGATGGCATGGGCCGCGCCCGGCTGAATCGACCTTATTGAGAAACTTAAGAGCGCCCGTCTTGGGGTCGATGGAGAAGCTGATGACCAAGCCTTCTGTTTTGGTAGCATCCGATCCAGGAGCGTGGCCCCTTTCCGTGACCGCGTACAGGAAGCGATGCTGGGGGTCCGTGATCAGGAATGAAAGGCCCGGGAGCGCAGGTGCCACGACGCCCATTGGAGTGACCTGGCCGGTCTTAGGATCGAAGCGGTAGTTATAGATCCCCTTGCTTCCCGAGGCGACGTAAACAAAATAGGAGCGGGCTGCCGGCAGATTCTTCGCAGCGGCGCGAGCCACCCGCGGAAGCAACGCCGCGGCCAGTAATAAAAATCCAACCAGCGCCAAGGTCCCACCTGTTTTCCCAACAGGTCCTCGTTCAAAAGCCATCCGTACTCCCCTCGATAGGCGTTCATTCACTCCGGAACCTCCTCCAACATCCCCACTCTTTCTAGACCAGAGCGGGGTAGAACGCAAGATATTCCTCAACCTCGCAAATTGAGAACGCCACCATCAAAGGGAATATCCGCTCCTGTGAGAAAGCTGGCCAGATCGGAGCACAGATAAACCGCCAGTCCCGCCACCTCATCCGGTCTAGCCATCCTGCCGACAGGCTGTGTGAGCGAAAGTTCGCGCAGCATTTCCGTCTCCTTACCGGGATAGTTCCGCTTTATGAATCCATCGACAAAGGGAGTGTGTACCCGGGCAGGAGAAATGCAATTGCAGCGGATATTTTTGTCCAAAAAGTCCTTGGCCACGGAAAACGTCATGGCACGGACCGCGCCTTTGCTCATCGAGTATGCAAAGCGGCTCGAGATCCCTGAGACCGCGGTAATGGATGCCAGATTCAGGATGACGCCGCCGCTTTGTCCAAGCATCGTCGCGATTGCAGCCTGCATACAAAGATAAGTGCCGGTAACGTTCACTCTAAAAATATGCTCAAAGTCCTGGAGGGTTGTCGTCGCAATCGTACCCACATGCGCAATACCCGCACTGTTGATGAGCACGTTGATTGGACCTTGAGCGGCTATCGATGAGAACACCCGGCTGACACTTTCCGGGGTGGCTACATCGCATTGAAGCGAGAGGGCGCTGCCGCCTGCATGCGTTATCTCTTCGGCAGCCGCCTTGGCGGCCATGTCGTCGATATCCAACACCCACACCCGTGCACGAGGGCGGCCAGGGCTTTCGCGATGGCTTTGCCAATTCCGCTTGCCCCGCCGGTGACGACGGCCACTTTGCCATGCAAATTAAACTCGTCCAAGTTGCACTCCTAACGCGCGATTTTGCTTTCTTTGTTCGCATGACAACGGCAACATTGGGCCGGGCACGGTAGGTAGCGTCACAAAACGACGGGTGCCCCATCCCCCCGGGGGGATGGGGCACCCGCGGATTTGTTGCATCTTCCGCCGTTTGACATCAAGCCCGATCTCAAACACGGTAGTAGTGAAATGGCTCTAGCGATAGGTCTTGTCGTCGAGCCGTCGAAAATCTACGTCATTCATCACGCCAATGGTCACAATAGCGAAGGTGAACACTTGGGTGCCGGGCTCCAGATGGCCAGCGATCACCTTCTCAGGAGTCGCCAGCGTCATGTGCGGATGGAGCTTGCCCTCGATGACGTACCCATTCATGCTCACCAGGTCCGCGGGCTCGGTGGGATTGGTTTCGAAGATGTCATGGGAGGGAAGCGTTCTATTGCTGACCATGTGAAGCTGATAGCCGCGCACTGATCCGACTGCCGAAAGAATGACTCCGTTTCGAATCTTCTCTTGCTTCACCATCTTTTCCATGCCCGCAAGCAAGTCGGTCTGGTACTTGAAGCGGAGAACCACAATTCGATCAAAGTGACCTGTTATGGCGTAGACATCGGGAACTTTGCCGCTGTTTGCCTTCGTATCCTCAGCAGGATTGGGGGAAGCATTGATGGTCTCGCGCCGCGTTTCCTGAGCAAATAACATACTCGCCGTCATCACAAACAGTATGAGCAGTTTCACAGCATTCTCCGTTCTCGTTGCCGCACGGCCATGCCATCAGCTCGTCAGCAACAGAATTGCTCAGGCCGCGGCCCGCCACGAGCTTGGCGGCACAAGAGCCGATCGTCGACAGACACCGCCGACAGGCAAACGCTTGGGTTATGCGCGCTTCGCCCCAAGGGCCATTTCAAAACGAACTCTTAATGAAATGAGCCGTTTTGGTGCCGGCCTTTTCCGTGTAGTAGACCGTCACTTTAGCGGACTTATCAACACCCTCGGCAATATCCTTGCCGGTATCTTTCGCGGCGCGATCGGTCAAGTGATAGGTCTCTTCGGTGCCGTCCGCGGTTTTGACCGCAACCGTCTTTGCTCCCCTGTCTATATGGGAAATGGTGCCCTCGGTTGCTTTTAATCCATCGTCCCCAATTTTGTCGATCTCGTGCGTCGTGTCTTTCCCTCCCACGACCGTGTAATGCACGGCGACTTTACTGCCTTCCTTCACTCCGTTCAGCGTCCCCTTCGCGGATTTATCCGTATCCTTAGCCCCGTCTACAGTCACGTCAGACGCATAGTGAAACGTGTGTTCTGTACCGTCCTTGGTGGCGACAACGAAGGTCTTTGTACCTGAGTCGATTTTCTTTACCATTCCGTCCACTGCACTTACCACGTCCTGTGCGGCGAAGCTCAGCGAAGTGGAAAGCGCCAAGGCACTCATCAGGGCTACTGTTTTGATCATGACCATCCTCTTTTCCTGATTTTGCAGTCTGTTACCTTACCTGATTAATAAATCGATATCATCACTTATACCACCTCCGGAGCCGAGCTACCGCAGGCGACAGCGGCGACTGCCAACAGGCCGCAGGCCGCAAAAAAGGGGATTCGATCCAGTTCGCATGGTCTTGTCATGGCCGCCCCTGCTACCAGCCGCCACCTAGCGCCTGGTAGAGCTGCACGTAGTTCTGCATCTCCGCGAACCACGCTTGCGTCGTCATCAGTTCGGAACTGAAGTACTGCTGCTGCGTCGTCAACACTTCGAGGAAACTGGTAGCTCCTCCCGTGAAACGAACATTGGCCAGGCGCGAGGTCTCTTTGTACGTTGCTGTCTGCTCCTGCAGTTTCACGCGGTATAACCGGGCTTGATTGTATCCAACCAGGCTGTTGGAGACGTCGGCAAAAGCCTGCTGCACGGTTTGCTTATAGGTCAGTTCAGCTTCGTCTCGTTGCGCTAAAGCGAGATGGTACTGGCTTGTGATTCTCCCTCCGGAGTACAGCGGCTGTGCCAGCTCCCCTCCCAGGGCCCAGAAAGTGGCTGGACCTTGCAGAAAGCTTGTCAGCGCCGTGCTCTGAGCTCCAAAGCTGGCGGTCAAGGGTATTTGTGGGAAAAAAGCCGCCTTGGCTACTCCAATATTCGCGTTGGCAGCAGCCAAACTCTCTTCCGTCTGGCGAACATCGGGACGGCGCTCCAGGATGGCTGACGGTAACCCCACTGGCACCTCGCTCAGATGCGGCTCATCGATAAGGGATAGTCCGCGCGGAATCGGGCCTGGATTTCTGCCCAGCAGAATACTGAGCTGGTTTTCGGTTTGTTCGATCGACTGCTTGAGAGTGATGACTTCCGCTTCAGCCTGCTGGACAAGCAACTGTGCCTGATACACGTCCGTGACGGCGTACTCGCCGCCCTTCCAATTAATCGTGTTGATGCGGAGGCTGTCTTGATCAGACGCCACCGTCCGTTGCGAAAAATCAAGTTGTGAATCTAATTGCCGCAATTGGTAGTAGGCGGCCGCGATATCGGCGATGAGCGTGGTTTCAACCAGGTGTTGGGCGTATTGTGTTGCCAGAAGTTGGGCGCGGGCGGCCTCAGTCGCTCGGCGGAACTGTCCCCAGAAATCGGCCAAGTAACTCAACTGCAAATCTGCGGTGTCAAACGTGGGAGATTGAAGATAGGCTGCAGAGCGCTGATTCTGCACTCCGAATGTTCCGTTCACCGCCGGAAGCTGATTGGAACGAGTCACTCCGAGAGAGGCTTGCGCTTCCACAATATGAGTTGCCGCAATGCGAATGTCGTAATTGTTGGTAAGCGCTTCCTTGATCAGGTTTTGCAGCGCTTCATCCTGGAAAACAGACTGCCATTTCATCTCCCCAAAGGGGCCGCCTGCGGCTTGCCCCCCCAGGCCCGGCGCGAGGCCACGATACTGGCCGGGCACAGAGAGCGCAGGACGTTTGTAGTTGGGCCCGACTTTGCACGCGGAGAGCGTGAGCAGCAACACGGCGGCAGTGAGTACGCTCGCTCTCATTTTGCCAGCCCCGGCTCCGATGAGGCCTCAGGTTTCCGATCTTCGCGGTCGAAAAAAGCGCCCGCACGCTCGACAACATCAAATGAAACCGGGATGAAGAAGATGGCAATGAGCGAGGCTGCGAGCATACCGCCGATGACCGCAGTGCCCAGCACGCGCCTGGAGACTGCGCCTGCACCGGTGGCAGTCCACAGCGGAACGCAGCCGAGAATGAAGGCGAAGGCAGTCATCAGGATGGGCCGCAGTCGCAGCTTCGCCCCGGCCAGAGAAGCGTCGAGCAGCGACTTGCCGCTGTCGTATTCGTCCTTGGCAAATTCCACGATCAGAATCGCATTTTTCGCAGATAGGCCGATGAGCATCACCAGACCAACCTGCGCATAAATGTCGTTGTCGAGACCTCGGAAATACAACGCGGCGAAGGCTCCAAAAATAGCGATGGGCGTTCCCAAAAGCACGCTGAAGGGCAGGGTCCAACTACTGTATTGCGCGGCCATGATCAGGAAGACGATCACCAGCGACAGAGCGAAGATCACGGCCGGACTCACCCCTTGTCCAGCTTTGACTTCCTGGTACGACATGCCCGTCCAGTCGTATCCCATCTGCGGTGGCATCGTTTTCTTGAACACATCTTCAAGGGCTGCGATGGCTTGACCGGAACTATAGCCAGGCGCGGCGGCTCCGTTAATTTGAACCGCCTGAAACTGGTTGTATCGCGTCACGTACTCCGGGCCACTGCGGCTATCGACTGCCGTGAGCGTGCTCAATGGGACCAGCTGTCCACCAGCGTTGGTGACGTAAAACTTACCCAGGTTACGTGCCGACGTGCGAGAACTCCCTTCCGCTTGGACGTATACCTGCCACTGACGGCCGAAGCGGGTGAAGTAATTCACCAGGGCTCCGCCCATGAAGGTTTGCAGGGTCTGGTACACATCGCCCAGACTTACTTGCTGCGTGAGCACTTTTGGGCTATCCACCGTGATGCCGACCTGAGGAACAGAAAGGAGAGCGGTCGTCATCACTCCCGCCAGCTCCGGCCGCTTATTGGCCGCGGCAAGAAAGGCTTGCTCATTTGCCGCCAGGAATTCGGTAGTTCCGCCGGACCGGTCTTCGAGCACGAAACTAAATCCTCCAGATGTCCCCACGCCCGGTATTGCTGGCGGAGGAAAGGAGAAGGCAAATCCCGAGGTCACCGTGGAGAGAGCCTCGGCCAGGTGCCTCTTGATTGCGGCATAGCTTTCGGCGGGAGCCGTCCGCTCATCCCAGGGCTTGAGGGAGACGAAAAAGAACGAGCTGTACGTCGTCCCCACCCCACTCAACAGGCTGTATCCCACCACAGAACTGACATACCTGACACCGGGTGTATTCAGAAGGATGTTTTCCACTTCTTTCGAGGCCGCTGATGTGCGCTGCAGCGATGCTGCCGGGGGCAGTTGAAGCCCGACAAACATGTACCCCTGGTCTTCGTCGGGGAGGAAGCTGCCGGGAACCTGCTTGCCGAACCAGACCGCACCCGCGACCAGCACGAGAAGCAGGAGAAAGGCCAACCAGGACTTGTGGATCAAATGCCGGCAGGTGTCTACGTAGCCATCGGTGGCCCGGCCAAACACACGATTGAACCAGCGGAAGAACGCCCCTAAGGGTCCGCGAGATTCTTTTTTGGGGCGCAAAAGCATGGCTGCGAGCGCCGGGCTGAGCGTCAATGCGTTGAAGGCCGACAGCGCTACGGAAACCGCGATGGTGACGGCAAACTGCTGGTACAGCCTGCCAGTGATGCCGGGGATGAAAGCGGTCGGGACGAAGACGGCGGCCAGGATGAGAGCAATGGCAATCACCGGCCCGGAAACCTCCTCCATCGCTTGCACCGCCGCATCGTGCGGCGACTTGCCTTGCTCAATATGGTGCTCAACCGCCTCCACCACGACGATCGCATCGTCAACCACCAGGCCGACCGCCAGCACCAGGCCAAAGAGCGAGAGCGTGTTGATGGAAAAGCCGAGCATGGGGAAGAGGATGAATGTTCCGATCAGCGACACCGGGACCGCCAGCAAAGGAATGATCGTGGCTCTCCAGCCCTGGAGAAAAAGGAAAACCACGAAAGTGACCAATGCCAAGGCTTCGAAGATCGTGTGTTCGATCTCTTTGATTCCGGAGGTGACGGCGAGCGTGGTGTCGAGCGCGACGACATAATCCAATCCCTGGGGGAACCTGGTCTTCGCTTCCTCCATGACTTTGCGGATTGCGGCCGCCGTAGTGACCGCATTGCTTCCCGGGGCCTGGTAGACGGCTATGAGTGCGGCTGGCTGGCCGTTGAACCTGCCAATCACGCTGTAGTCTTGCGCCCCCAGCTCCACCCGGGCAACATCCTTCAAACGAAGGATCCCCCCGCCGCTATGCGCCCGTACGATAATCTCTCCAAACGCCTCGGCCGATGGCAGGCGCCCGGGCGCGCGAACGGTATAGGTGAACTGCTGTCCTGGTGGAACAGGCTCGCCTCCGATCTGGCCGGCTGGGTTAACAGTATTCTGCGACCGGATGGCATTGATGATCTCGGGGACGGTCACGCCCAGATTGGCCAGCTTGTCAGGATCGACCCAGCAGCGCATCGCATATTGCCCAGCGCCGAAGATCGACACCGACGCTACGCCCGGCACCCGGGTCAACTCGTCATTCAGATTGATAAACGCATAGTTCGCCAGAAAGATATTGTTGAAGCCGCTATTGGAGGAAGAGAGATCAATCAGCATCAACGGCGAGGACGCGGACTTCCGCACCGTCAAGCCATTATTAAGCACCGCACTCGGCAGTTGCGCATTGGCTTGTAACACCCGCATCTGCGAAAGAATTTGGTCGGTATTCGTCACCGTGCCGATGCCGAAGTCCACGGTGAGAGCCATCTGTCCGTTGCTGGCATTCTGCGAGGACATGTAGTTCATCCCATCCACACCCGCCATTTGTTGTTCAATGGGGGTGGCCACTGACTGGGCAACAGTGATTGCATCGGCGCCGGAGTAGTTGGCCACGACTTGAATCTGCGGATCGGAGATTTCCGGAAACTGCGCCGTGGGGAGACGAAGCAGGGCCACTACACCGGCAATGACCGTCAGAATCGATATAACGATGGCCACGATCGGCCGATTGATGAAGAACTTTGACATGGTCAGTTAGGCTCCGCGGCAACGAACGGCTTGGTACGAACCGGTGTGCCTTCCCTGACCTTCATGAAGCCCTGGACGATGACCTTTTCGCCCGCCTTCAATCCATCGCTAATGATCCAATCTGTTCCGACTCGATCGCCAACTTTTACTACCCGGAAGGTGGCCTTGTTGTCCGCACCGGCCACCGCAACCTGGTACATCGATTGAACCTCGATGACGGCTGCTTGCGGCACCAACATCGCGCCTTCGTTCATGCTGGTCTGAAATCGTACGCGTCCGAATCCGCCAGGGCGAAGGATCGCATCCGCATTCGGAAATTCGGCGGCAAGCTGTATGGTTCCCGTTTGGCTGGTAATTTCTCGATTCACCAGGATGATCCGGCCCTTGTGCGGGTAGGTCGTGCCGTCTGCCTGGATAAACTCCAGGATTGGACTGGCCACCCGTTGACCGCTAATCAATTGGTAAATCGTCTCCGCTCTGCTGAGATATTGACTCTCGCTGATATTGAAGTATGCCCAGATGGGGTTGACCTGGGAGACCGTGGTCATGGTGGTAGTCGTTCCCACAAGGTTGCCGATCTGGGCCACAGATAGCCCCGCGATTCCAGCGATCGGTGAGTAGACCTTGGTCCAGGACAGGTTCAACTCCGCCTGTGCCAGCTGTGCTTTGGCTGCGTCCAGTTGGGCCTGGTTCGCCGCCTGGGCCGCAATATCGGTATCCAGTTGCTTTTGCGGAATAGCGCTCTGTGCGGCGAGCGGCTTGTCTCGCGCAACATTGGTGTCCGCGTTCGACAGATTCGCCACCGCCACGGCCACTTGGGCTTTGGCTTGCGCAACAGCCACCTCGAAAGCGTGCGGATCTATTTCGTAGAGAAGTTGTCCTTTTTTTACAAAAAAGCCATCGTGGTAGTTCTGCGTGAGCAAATAGCCCTGAACTCTAGGCGTGATCTGGGCGTTGTAGCGTCCGTTTAGCTGCGCCACCCAGTCCATATAGACAGGAACATTCCGCTGGACAACTTCCGTGACCTCGACCTCAGGAGGCCCCGGTTCCGGAGCCACCTCCTTGGCCTTGCACCCCGACAGAAAGATGATTAAAAGCAGCGCTCCCAAAATGCCTTTGTAGCGTTGGAAGGATTCAGGCTTAGGTCCAGATCGCATTGCCACTCCTGGTTCGGACTTCCGGTTCGGACGAACGCCATCAAGAAGTCTCGCTGCATGGGCCCAACCTCGTTAAGTCGCTATTCTGCATATGGCTAGGAGTATCGGCGGGGCATTGCCCGGGGAAGCGAATCCGCTTCTATCCTGACCGTGAGAGTGGCCTCGACCCCAAGTTTAGGAGTCGCAAATTGCATGTCGTGGATACCCATGGACTTTAGCACAATGCCGCTAACCCGTTCCATCACCGGCCCAAGCGTGGGGTGCCCCACGTTCGCCCCAGCGCACCCGGATTTCCTGTTACGCGGCACCAGACAGGACCGCGCTCGACGATCCTGACCTAGATACCATATCGGGCCAGTTCGGCCGCCATCGCCAGTCCCACCCGACCGACGCCTATGACAAGAACATCGACGTTATTGGCTCCTCCGAGAGCTTATTGCAAGGGAATTGGGGTTTGCGTTTAGGGGGTGAGCGGTGGACCCAGGAACTCCACTCCCCACGGCACGCCAAAAGCATCGCGGGCAGCCTTATCAGAGTGTGGCGATGCCAGAACTTCAGCAAGCCCCAGGAAAAAGTGTTCTGCATCCATCCCCGGCAGAATCATAACCATCTGCCGCGAAGGGTGATCCGATACATTAAGGAAGGCGTGAGCAGCGCCGCCCGGAACGCAGATGACCTCCCCGGCCTCGGCACGGAAGCCATAGCCATCAACCTCAAACAGATGGGCGCCTTCCATTACACGGAAGACTTCAGCCTCGTGATGACGATGCAGTGGAGGTCCGAAGCCGGCGGCGTTTATCGTCTCGATTACTGTCAGCGCCGTTGAGAACTTCCGCGGGAAGACGAACGGTAAAGTCAAGACCCAGGGCTGCCCAACGAGACGCGTAACTTCTTTCCTCAACTCTATTGACCGTAAGGACTCGGAGTAGTGCGAGCCGGAGGTTTGTAATCCACCAGCTCATCCACTGGCCTTTTACCGGCCCAGGCGATGCCACGAAGCAACATCGCTTGAATTTGCGGGTTAGCGAAATCGGCATAGGTATGCCCCTGCATCCACACGAACGCTCGAGCGGGCTGACCGCCGGGGAGCGTGTGTTCATAGGTCCATATCTGTGGTACGACCTCGCCCTTGTGCTTGCCGGCGCTCGGAGTTCCCGGGATCACCGCGGTCGCCAGCACATGGATGGCGGGATCCTTCGCCCATGTCATGTTGTAGAACGCTTCATCGAAAATCGTGAGGTCAGACATGCCCGGCATGATGGGATTTGATTTGTCCACGATGGTGTAGGGAATGTCCGCACCCAAGGTGTAGTTCACCTCGCCATGCTTCTTCCCGCCGCCCACCAGGCTCGCGAAATAGGCTGGATCCGGCCCGCACAAAGAATCGTGAAGGCTGACCAGACCGCCGCCGCGTTTGACGAACGCTTCCAGTGCGGCCTTCTCGTTATCGTCCATGTAGCCGGCGTCTCCTTTATAGATCACGAGGACGTCAGTATGCGCAAGCTCGGCAGCGCTGGGGGCATGCAAAGAACCGTCGACGACCGCCCCGTGCTCGGTCAGGATCTTGCTCCAGTCAGCGAGAAACTGGGGATAGTCGTGCAGGCCCGGTCCGTGGCTCTTCAGGCCCGCCCGGAGGTATATATGCATACCGTTTGGATTCTGGCCCGGAGGCCGGGGTGCGCCCTGCTGCCCGGGTGCATTTCCCGCTTGAGCGGACTGCGCGGACACTGGCAAGAACGACAAGCATAACGTGGCGCCCAGAACCGCAGAAAGATAACGCAATATTTCTGTTCTCATAACCGTCCTTGGAGCAACCCGGATTTCCACGCTTATCTTGTTGTCACACGGTAGTGGATGATTGCGCTAGGAGCCGTGATGCCACGCGTGCCATCTCGATCCCACATGATCGTGCTCCAGTATAGTCCTCAAATGCGGACCAAAGGTGTGCGTCAAATCGATCTCAATGCTGAATGCCCAACTGGAGCGCACGGGGTGAGATCTGTGCTCCGTCAAAGTTTCCCATTCAGTAGTAACGCTTGACAATACTAATGCGTAACGATACCATCGTTCGTGATCGCCAGCTTTAGAGACGCGGATACGAAAATGCTGTGGGAAACTGGCAGAAGCCGCAGAATTCCCGCCAATCTTCGGCGCATCGCGCTGCGGAAACTGATGATCCTTAACGCCGCTTTAGAGCTGGAGAACTTGCGGGTTCCCCCAAACAATAGATTGGAAGAATTGACGAAGGACAGGAAGGGTCAACACTCAATTCGCATCAACGATCAATATCGAGTCTGCTTTGTATGGAACGCCGGCAACGCACAGGTAGTGGAAGTCACTGACTACCACTGAAACTCCGAGGAAACGCCATGTCTTACGCAGCACCGCGGATCAAGCCGGTTTTTGCTGTTCATCCTGGAGAGATTTTGCTGAAGGAGTTTCTGGAGCCGATGGGGCTTACACCATATCGCCTCGCGAAGGAACTCCATGTCTCGCTTCCGAGGATCAACGACATCGTACACGGCAAGCGATCCATCAGCGCAGATACCGCTCTCCGTCTCGGTACCTATTTCGGTCTTCCCGCGCAATTCTGGATGAATCTGCAGGCCGATTACGGCCTGCGCTTGGCCCGTACAAACAAGGGGCTGAAGAAGATCAAGCCGCGGCCGGCAGCCTGAACTTGGCTGGAGCCTGCGAAACGGTACGCGAACTCAATGCCGGGTAAGCATGCTGCGCCGGTTCGATAAGCAGCACCCCGCCGAGAACACGCCCGGTTACTTACGCCAACCACGGCTGTTACGAGAACTAACTTCTCTTAGAGACCGCATAGTAAGGCTGGTTCGAAAGGGTTGCGTTAAATGCCGGATAGAGCCAAGCAGCATCGGCTCCCCGCTGAAGCTCAAAGTAATACTGCAACGGATAGACGGAGTTGGTGTAATCCCCTGGAATGGCGGCACTGTATCCATCGTGGCCGCGTTGCATTTCCGCGGACACCCAGCGTTCCGCCTGATTGACGTGCCGGTAGTAAAGATGGACTGCATTGGGCGCATCGTGTGCAGTTATGCCGGGTACAAGCAAGGATAACGAGAGCGGCTGCCCGGGGTGAAAGCTCGTTGGCGGTGCGTGCGTGCAACGGACCGATGGCCGGTTGGGTTTCCCCGCAGCGGATCGAATTGCCCCCTCGATATTTTGCGCGGGGCCCGCTGGCGTGGGCGGAGTTTGCAGCTTGTCCTGCATGGCCGCAATGTCCTTATCGATGCCGGGGAGGCGGTCGCTCCAGTGCCCGCGGCGCTGGGGAATATCGCCGTAAGTAATGTCCGGACGGTAGACGCTGTTGGCGCGGGCGGCCATGGTTGCCCATGCCTCGCGCGCTTTTTTGTACTGCGCAAGCGCAAGTTTCCCGGCCTCCGGATTGCCCGTGTGTTGGTAGATCTCAAACAGAACCCCACTCCGCAGCTTGGCCGCGAAGAAGCGGCCCAAACCATTCTGGATGAGAACATCCTCTTCCATGCGCCGGAACTCCGGCGAGGTATGCGAGGTCGCCTGCAGGCGCGCGCTGGCCAGGGCCTGGGCGGATGCTGCCGTGTAGTCTTCCAGCCACTGGGCGACTTCGATCGGCGAATACCTGGGATTGGACCGGCCGGCGAGCAAGTCCCCGGCGTGGTCGACGATCGCAGAAAAGAGCTGTGGATCGAGCGGGCTTACCGTTCCGAAACACTTGGGAGTGGGTGTATCGCTGTAGGGCGAACGTTCGCTCCCGAGCACGATGGGCATGTTGTCGTATATCTCGGGCCAAAAAGCATGATTGGAAGCCGATGAAAGATGAGCCGATGTCACCAACGGCAGAACATGGCCGGCATTGGCCACAGCGGTTTCGACCGAGTTTGCGCCAGGCCCGAAGTCGCTTCTCAGGTATCTGCGCCAGGTCTCTGGATGAGCGTCTGGGTCGTAGAGGCACCGCCCCCAAACACGATAGTAGTATTCAAATTTTTTCCAATCGCCAGATTTTGGATTGAGAGATGCGTCCGCGTAAGCACAGCGTCCGCCCGGCAGTCCGGAGCCTTCGCGGCCTTTGAAGGTGAGAGGCTCGCAGATGTCGAGCCCGGCCGCGCCGCAAAAGTGAGAAGTGCGTCCGAAAGCCGCGGCCATCTCCGGATCGCCAGAGAACAAATGCCGCTGCGTTCCGGGCCATAGACGAAAGAGCAGTTGATAGCGGCTCCCCTCCTGGAAGAAGTCTGCGTAGCCATAGCGTGTGAATCGGCGTTCGCCGTTGCTGACGCTAAAGAGGCCCGTTTCCTTGCGGTCGGGCCGTGGTATCTCCAGTTCACGGATGTCCGCTTGGTTATAGCCAAGGCTCTGGTGCTCCGCGGAATACTTGGCGCCTAGCTTCACCGGCATGCCAGTATCCGCCGCCATGTCGATCATGATCTGATTGACTCCCTTGGCATGCATCTCGATTTCGATCTTGCGGCCACTGCCCGAGATCGCTTCAAACAGCGTCTTCCAGAACGGATAGCTTCCTTCGGGGATTCCGCTCTCTCCGTGTACGCGAAGCGTGAGCCCTTGAATCTCAGGGCAGTCCTTCAGAAGGATTGCCAACGCATCACGGCAATACGCCGCGTGCGTCTGGGGTGTCAGGCCTTCGATACGGTGATGTGCGTGGGGGCTATCGGTCCACTCGTAGGCATGGGTCCAAATTCCTAACTGGAATTGCAGCCCCCGCGCACCCGTCTCGGCGGCAATAAAACGTAACATTTCAAGATTCTTTTCTCGTTCTTCCGCGCTAAATGGAGCGGGATTTTGCTCTCCCACTTCATTGGTAAGCCGGACAACCCGCACATCGTATCCAGGGACCTCGACGAGATATGGGTAAGGGAAGTGGAAGTAGTCGTCGGTGACGCCGCGAGGGAAATCGTATCCGAATCCAAAGGCGAAGTTAAAGCGGTTGAACCGGCTTGCCGTGAGCACATCCAGATAGCCTCGCCAAAAGTCCTTGTCGTAATACCAAGGTTTGTCTTCAATCTCGCTGCAGAACGCGCGGGCAATACTGCGAACTTCATTCGCGGGCTTTTCCTCGATCGTCCCGGTCAGATGCAATGCGGCTGCGGGATCGGGGTTGAATTGAACCCGCTCGGCTAACTCGAGGAGCCCGTAGATGAAGCCTCTGGGGCCGCTCGCGGAGACCCAAGTGGCCGGCGTTTCCGCCAGGCCTCCGGGAGTCAGGCGGAT
Source organism: Acidobacteriaceae bacterium (assembly GCA_003152195.1). GTDB lineage: Bacteria > Acidobacteriota > Terriglobia > Terriglobales > Acidobacteriaceae > PALSA-350. Next base: position 14,990 of record PLZN01000426.1, on the reverse strand, counting down.
ACTCTCCGGGCTTGTGAGCGCCGCGCCTGCTTGCGGGAAACTTTTGCCCAGGCCTGAGCCGGCGCCGCCCACTAAGACGCAAAAACCGGAGCCTTTGGCTTGCTCCGGAGACTGGACGATTTCGCAGATCACGCCCTTAGCGAGGAGCGATTTCCGAAGCTGGCCCGCAGCCCACTTCACCTGATCACTGGAGGCAATTGGATCGTTGGCATCGAGGATGACGGAAATGCGGCGGCTTGGACCGGCTAGCGCGCTATGCGTGAGACCAAGGGCCGTCATCGCCCCGGTAAGCTTCAGGAAGTCCCGGCGTTGCATTGTAGATACAGTATCCGCCGCCATGCTCTCGCGTTCTCCGTCAGTTGAAGTGTACAGGCCAATGCTGGTGCGCCTGATGGACCTGAGAAGCCTGCATTTCTCACCAGGTCAGAGCAATTGAGAGCCGGGCTCGATATTGCTGGGTGGCCCTGCAACAAATCTGCGGGTGCCCCATCCCTTTGTCATCCCGGCCGAAGTGGAGGGATCTGCGGTTCTCTCAACCAGCATCTGCTTCGCATCGAAGCGCCGCCCTCCCCTTTGTCATCCCGGCCAACACAACATCGTAGCTCCAGGCCTAGCCTCTCACTGAGAAATTCGGCCTAGCTGGGACGCAAGTTCTCCTGTGCCTCGATTGCGGCCAGCGCTGCCAGTTTGACGACATCCGATACGGAGGAATCCCGTTGAAAGACATGAACCGGTCGCGAAAGACCCATCAGGATGGGTCCGATTAACTGCGCTCCGCCGATCGAGGCGAGCAGCTTGTAGGCGATGTTCCCGGCGTCCAGACTTGGGAAGACGAGAACGTTGGCTCCGCCGCGAAGCGGGCTGAAAGGATACGTCTCTTCCATCCGTTGGGGCAGCACTGCTGTGTCCGCCTGCATTTCACCATCGACCAGAAGTTCCGGACACCTCTGGCGAATCATCTCGACTGCCAGACGGACGCGATTGGAGGATTCATGCCGGCTGCTGCCGAAGTTGGAGTACGACAGGAGCGCGACCCGAGGCTCAACATCGAAACGGCGGGCGGTGTTTGCTGCACAGATGGCAATTTCCGCCAGATCTTCGGCAGAGGGTTGAATGTTCACTGTGCAATCGGCCAGGAAGTAAAGTTTGCCTCGAGGCGTGATGGCTATGTACAGACCGGATGCTCTGCGCACGTCAGGCCGCAGAGGAATTACTTGCAACAACGGCCGAATCGTGTCCGGGTAGTGAGTCGTTAGACCCGTAACCAGGGCGTCTGCGTCTCCCAGCTGCACCATCAAGGCGCCTAGAATATTGCGGCTTTGAACGAGCCCAACCGCTTCCGTGCGCGTGACCCCCTTCCGTTGGCGTAGGCGAAAGAGTTCATCGATATAAAACGGTAGCCGGGGATGGGTTTCGGCATCAACAATCTCCAATGCCTTTAGATCAAGGTGAAGCGCGGTTGCGCGCGCTTGAATCTCTTGCGCGTTTCCGAGAAGCACAGGCCTGGCAATCTTCTCATCAGCCAGAACGCGGCATGCACGCAGAACAGTCGGATTCTCTGCCTCCGGAAACACAACACGGCAGAGTCGCGCACGCGCCTTTTGAATGAGTATCCTGGTTACGCCGGGATCGACGTTCAGACGCTTCTCCAGGCTGTGCCAGTACTCGTTCGGGTCAACGTTTACCCGGGCCACCCCTGATTGCATGGCGGCGGCAACCACGGCCGCTGCTACGTGAACGACAACCCGGGGATCAAATGGTTTTGGAATGATGTAGTGCGGGCCAAAGCTGAGGTCATCGACCCCATAAATCCTGCATACGGATTCGGGAACGTCCTGCTTTGCCAGAATCGCAAGGGTACGAGTCGCTGCAAGCATCATGTCTTCGTTGATTACGGTTGCACGGGCGTCAAGCGCCCCACGAAAGATTCCCGGGAAGCCGAGGACATTGTTCACCTGATTAGGGAAGTCCGATCTGCCGGTGGCAACAATGGCATCGGGCCTGGCCGCAACCGCCGCAGAGTAGGAAATCTCGGGATCGGGGTTTGACAAGGCAAAGACGAGGGGACTCGACGCCATGCGACGCAGCATCTCCACAGTCACACAATTAGGGCCCGACAGGCCGATGAAAACATCGGCATCCACCAAAGCCTCGGACAGCGTGCGGAGTCGCGTCTGGCGCAGGAACCGCGCTTTGTAAGGATTGAGCCCTTCCTGGCGCCCTTCATAGAGAACCCCTTTGGAGTCACACATCAGAATGTTTTCGCGCAGTGCGCCGAGGAGAATAAAGTGCTCCGCGCATGCAATGGCGCTCGCCCCAGCGCCATTGATGACAATTCGGCTTTGCTTGATCTCTTTACCAGCGACGGCGAGTCCATTTAGCAATGCCGCTCCGCAAATAATCGCTGTGCCGTGCTGATCATCGTGAAAGACAGGTATCTTCAGAGTCCGGCGCAGTTCTTCCTCGATAATGAAGCACTCGGGTGCCTTGATGTCCTCCAGGTTGATTCCACCAAACGTAGGCTCCAGCATCTGGCAAGCGCGGATGACATCCTGGGGATCGTTAGCGGCCAACTCAAGATCAAATACGTCGATGTCCGCAAAACGTTTGAAGAGGATTGCTTTCCCCTCCATCACCGGCTTGCCTGCGGCCGGACCAATGTTCCCCAACCCGAGAACGGCGGTTCCGTTCGAAACCACAGCTACCAGATTCGACTTGGATGTGTACTTGTAGACCAGGTCCGGCTCGCGATGGATTGCCAGGCAAGGCGCCGCCACTCCAGGGGTGTAGGCCAGGCTCAAATCCCGCTGTGTCAGGCAGGGCTTTGTGGCGACGATCGCAAGCTTTCCTGGTGGGTTGGATGAGTGATAATCAAACGCATCTTCGTCGCGGACCATTGCCATAAGGGCTCCCCCAGCCAGGGATCGTGTTCCTCGCCCAAAGAGACCTAAAGGAACGCGCGGTCAATCCTATAGCCTGCGTGATTTCCCCGGCAAGACCGATATTCAGTCTCAAAAGAGAAGCGCCCGGCAAAATACAACGTGCGCAACGATCTTCCCCGGCGGGAACTACACCTGCGTGGATGCTTCACTCCCATTCTGCCGCAATCCCTTGGCGCAGCACACGGTCATATACTGTAGATTGTTGACGAGCGCTTCATGCAATCAACTAAAATGCTGGCAGGTTACCCCCAATTTTGATACACACCGGCCGCCACTTTCTCCAAATTCCCGGACCCACGAATGTTCCCGATCGAATCCTGCGGGCGATGCATTCTGCGGTCATCGATCATCGCGGTCCGGAGTTTGCCAAGTTAGGCTCCGAGGTTCTGGAAAATCTGCGCCCCGTTTTTCAAACCGCGGGTCCCGTGGTGATCTATCCCGCTTCGGGTACGGGAGCATGGGAAGCAGCGATCGTCAATACCCTCTCCCCGGGCGACCGTGTGCTGATGTTTGAAACCGGGCATTTCTCGCAACTCTGGCGGCAGATCGCGGAGCGGTTCGGCATTCAGGTGGATTATGTGCCGGGCAACTGGCGCAGGGGCGCGGCCGCGGCGGAAGCCGCTTCCCGGTTGGGTGCCGACGCTCGTCACACGTTCAAAGCAGTCATGGTGGTACACAACGAGACCTCAACCGGAGTGACCAGTGGAATTGCGGACATACGGCAGGCGATGAACCAAGCCGGCCATCCGGCGTTGCTGATGGTAGATACGATTTCCTCTCTCGGGTCCATCGATTACCGTCACGACGAATGGGAAGTGGATGTGACAGTTGCCGGTTCACAGAAGGGGCTCATGCTTCCGCCCGGCTTGAGTTTCAACGCTATCTCTGAAAAGGCCCTCTCCGCCAACAAGAGTGCCAAATTGCCGCGTTCCTATTGGGACTGGCAAGACATGCTGGGCCCCAATCGCAACGGCTATTTTCCGTTTACGCCCGCAACCACGCTGCTTTACGGTTTGCGGGAGGCGCTGGTGATGCTGCACGAGGAGGGCCTGCCCAATGTATTTCGCCGCCATGGGCGGCACGCGGAAGCGACTCGCACCGCGGTGCGGACATGGGGTCTGGAAATTGTTTGTGAAGATCCTCGCGAGTACTCAAACTCCCTCACCGCTGTGTTGATGCCTCAAGGCCATGACCCGGATCGCTTGCGGAGCATCATCCTCGAGAACTTTGACATGTCCCTCGGAGCCGGCCTCTCAAAACTCGCCGGCAAAGTCTTTCGCATCGGACATCTCGGCAGCTTCAACGATCTGATGCTGGCCGGAACGCTCAGCGGAGTCGAGATGGGCCTTCGCTTGGCCGGCGTGCCTCACCAAGCGGGCGGGGTTACGGCAGCGCTTCAAGCCCTTGCCCCTGCAGAAACGAAGCGCGCGGCGTCGATGGCCAGCTGATGACGCCTTCTTCTTCTGGCGGCCATGACATGCAAACACTCACGCCCCTTCCGCCGAGCTCCCACGCGAAACCTGTCGACACCTTTGCCCAAGCCGCTGATCTGGAAAGGGAGCTAAAGCGGGAGCTCAAGGGCGAAGTCCGTTTCGATCGCGGAAGCCGCGCCATGTACTCGACCGACGGATCGAATTACCGCCAGATTCCCATCGGGCTGGTGGTTCCCCGCGATGCGGACGATGTGGTTGCTGCCATGGCGGTCTGCCGTAAATACGGCGCTCCGGTTTTGGCGCGTGGAGCAGGCACAAGCCTGGCGGGGCAGTGTTGCAATGTCGCGGTCGTGATCGATTTCACCAAGTACATGAATCGGATCCTGGAGCTCGATGCGGAGCAACGATTTGCCAGGGTACAGCCTGGGGTTGTTCTGGACACTCTCCGCAATCAGGCTGAGGTCCACAAGTTAACCTTCGCGCCCGACCCTTCGACGCACAACCGCTGCACGATCGGCGGCATGATCGGAAACAACTCTTGCGGCACGCATTCATTGTTGGGCGGCAAGACGGTCGACAATGTCGAAGAGCTGCGCATTCTCCTTTACGACGGAACGCAGATCACCGTTGGACCGGCAACGGAGAGCGAATTGGATCACATCCTTAAAGAAGGAGGGCGCCGCGCCGAGATTTACACCGCCCTGCGCGCCATCGGTAGCCAATATGCGGATCAGATACGAGCACGATTTCCGCAAATTCCCCGGCGTGTCTCTGGCTACAACCTCGATGACCTGTTGCCGGAGCGATTCAATGTGGCTCGCGCGCTGGTCGGGACGGAAGGCACCTGCGTGACGGTGCTCGAAGCCAAGGTAAAGCTGATTGCCAGCCCACAACATCGGGCGCTGGTGGGAATTGGGTATCGGGATGCCTTTGTCGCGGCCGACCACGTGCCGGAGATCCTGAGTTTTCAGCCCATCGGCTTTGAAGGTTTCGAGGGAAGCATCGTAGACGGATTGCGGCGCAAGGGCGCTCCCAAACTCGATCTGCTGCCCGACGGGCACGGCATCGTGCTGGTTGAATTCGGTTCCGACGATCCGGACCATGTGCGAAGTCTGGCTCAACAACTGATGGATCGGTTGAAGCGTGTGCCGGATCCGCCGAACACCCGGCTCTACACGCCGGCTGAGGCGCGCGATGTCTGGTTTCTGCGGGAATCCGGGCCAAGGGCAGCAGCTTTCGCACCAGGAGCGGCGCCGCAGTGGGAAGGATGGGATGACGCGGCCGTTGCGCCGGAAAAGCTGGGCGGCTATTTGCGCGATATTCGCGCTCTGATGGACGAGTATGGCTATGTCGGAGCCTTCTACGGTCACTTCGGGCATGGCTGCATCCACATGCGCGTCAGCTTTGACTTGCAAAGCGAAGCCGGGATCCGCAAGTATGGTGAGTTTGTGGAGAGGGCTGCCGACCTGGTCGTCAGCTACGGAGGTTCACTTTCCGGGGAACACGGCGACGGGCAATCGCGTGGTGCTTTGCTGCCCAAGATGTTCGGCCCCGAACTGATGAACGCCTTCCGCCAATTCAAGGCCGTTTGGGATCCGCAGAACAAACTGAATCCCCATAAGGTCGTGGACGCCTACTTGCCCACGGAAAATCTACGGCTGGGTGCGGACTACAAACCGCTTCAGCCGGAGACGCATTTCAAGTTTGTTGAGGATGGCGGCTCCTTCGCGAACGCCGCCGCGCGATGCATCGGGCTCGGAGCTTGCCGCAAGCTGGACAGTGGTGCGATGTGCCCCAGTTACATGGTTACGCTGGAAGAGGAGCATAGCACGCGGGGGCGCGCGCACATGCTCTTCGAGCTGCTTCAAGGTGAGGTGGTCGGCGGCGGCTGGAAGAACGAGCAGGTCAAGGAGTCACTCGGCTTATGCCTCGCATGCAAGGCGTGCAAGTCGGAGTGCCCGGCGAACGTTGATCTTGCCACGTACAAAGCAGAATTCTTGTCGCACTATTACGAAGGGAAGCGACGCCCGCTCCATGCGTACGCCTTCGGCATGATCGACCGCTGGGCGGAGCTGGGGTCGTTCGCTCCGCGCATCGCCAACTTCTTGAGCAGTGCGCCGGGGTCGAAGCACCTGATGCAGAAAGCTCTGGCTCTTGCGCCCCAACGGCAGATGCCGCGGCTCGCCAACGTGAGCTTTCAGCAGTATGCACGCAAGCATCGGGTTGGTGGAATCCCCGCTTCCGTAGCCAGCGGACAGAGCGTAATCCTTTGGGCGGATACCTTCAATAACTATTTCCGCCCAGAAACAAGCCAGGCCGCACTCGAAGTGCTGACGCATGCAGGTTTCAGCCCAATTGTCCCGCAGAATCATCTATGCTGCGGGCGGCCCTTGTACGACTTTGGCATGCTCGATAAGGCCAAGCAATACCTGCAGCACATCATGCAGGTGCTTGCGCCAGAGATCGACGCCGGTTTGCCCATCGTGGTTCTAGAGCCAAGCTGTGCTTCGGTCTTTCGCGACGAATTACGAAACCTGTTCCCTGAGGATGCCCGCGCAGACCGTCTGCGGCGTCAGACTTTCCTGCTCAGCGAGTTCCTGCAGCATCATGCTCCTGGCTATCTGCCCCCGCAACTCTCAGGAAAGGTGCTTCTCCATGGGCATTGCCATCACAAGGCAATCATGAGAATGACTGATGAGGAGGCACTTCTTCGCAGGATGGGTTCGGACTTGAAAGCTGTCGACGCCGGATGCTGTGGAATGGCAGGGCCATTTGGTTTTGAGAAGGAAAAATATGCGGTGTCGCAAGCAATAGGAGAACGAGTCCTTTTGCCGGCGGTACGGCGGACGGAGCCGGATACGCTGATCGTCTGCGATGGATTCAGTTGCCGCGAGCAGATATTTCAAGCCACCGGACGCCAGGCGATCCACCTGGCTGAAGTCTTGCAGCGTGCGCTGCATCAACCAGATACTCGGTGAGCGCTGAAGCGGGAAGAGGCCGGAATGCAACCAATCGCGAAGTTGGCGTGTCTAGTCCTTTTATGCAACCTCATCGCGGCCATCGCCCCGTCCGCACAGGCGCAGGCTAGGCCGCAGGACGCCGCCACCATAGCCAGCCGCAACGCCACTGAAGCAGAACTGGAGTCCATCGCCATCATCGAGCGCAAGGTCATGGTGCCCATGCGCGACGGCAAGCGCATGCAGGCTGACATCTACCGGCCCAAAGACCAGTCGAAAAAATATCCCATCATCTTCGTCCGCACCCCGTACAACTTCAACTACTGGGATGTGGAACTGGGCGCGCCCAGCGATATGTCCGCCAAACTGGTAGCGGTCAAGCGCGGCTACGCCTACATCGAGATGAACGAGCGCGGCCGCTACTTCTCTGAAGGCGACTATGACATTCTCGGCACGCCCCTCACTGATTCCGATGATGCGCTTGACTGGATGGGCGCGCTGCCCTGGTCCGCGGACAAGGTCGGCCTCATCGGCTGCTCCTCTACGGCGGAGTGGCAGTTGGCCGTGGCCTCGCGCGGCAACAAAGCTCTCGCTACCTTCATCCCGGAGAGCTTCGGCGCCGGCGTCGGCCGCGTCGGCCCATACTATGAGCAAGGCAACTGGTTCCGCGGCGGCGCTGTGCAAATGCTTTTCACCACCTGGGTCTACGACTCCGGCCTTGAGAGCAACGACGGCCGTCCCAATTTTCCGCCGGGCATGTCTCAGCAAGCCCTGGTCACAGCCGCCAAGTCCTACGATCTCTCCGCGCACCCACCCACCGTTGACTGGTCCAAGGCCCTCCAACACCTGCCGGAGAAGGACATCCTCGCCGCTGTTGGCAGCCCGCATGGAATCTTCGCCGACACAACGCCCTCCGGCAAGCCCGGCATGATCACACGCACCCCCAACGACCCTTCCTGGTACCGAGGCGGCCTCTGGAACGACAGCATGCGCATCGACATTCCCGGCCTTTGGCTCATGACATGGTATGACGTCAGCGTCGCCCCCAACCTTGCCGCATACAATTACGTCCGCAAAACCGCCAGCCCTGCCGTCGCCGGCCAGCAGTACGCCATCATCGCGCCCGTCGCGCACTGCGGCTACAAGCGCGCCGCGGAACACACCATCGTGGGCGAGCGTGACATGGGTGACGCCCGCCTTGACTATGACGCCCTCACCTACGGCTGGTTTGACTACTTCCTCAAGGGGGAGGACAACGGCCTCCTTGCCAAGACCCCGAAGGTCCGCTATTACACCATGGGCAGCAACAAGTGGCAGTCGTCCGCCACCTGGCCTCCAGAAGGCGCAAAGCCAGTTACGTTTTACCTGGCCAGCGGCGGCCACGCCAATTCTCTCAACGGAGATGGCGCTCTGCTTCCCTCGCCGGATAAGAAGGATAATTCCGACAAATTTGTCTACGATCCCATGAATCCCGTTCCCACCCACGGCGGAGGCTTCTGCTGCATGGGGGCCGATTACAAGCCCGGCGCAGTCGACCAGCGCGGCCTGGAAACGCGCAGCGACGTCCTCGTCTACAGCACCGGCTCGCTCAAGGAAGGCATTGAGGTCAGCGGCCCCATCGACGTCACGCTCTACGTGTCGAGCGACGCGAAGGACACCGACTTTACCGTGAAACTCATCGAAGTGCTGCCCGACGGCACCGCGTACAACACCGACGAAAATATCCAGCGTGTCCGCTATCGCGAGGGGTATGACAAGCCGCCCGTGTGGATGGAGAAGGATAAGGTCTACAAAGTCACGTTACAGCCAATGGAAACCAGCAACTACTTTGCTCCCGGACACCAGTTGCGGATAGAAGTCAGCAGCAGCAATTTCCCACGCTTTGACCGCAACCTTAACACCGGCGGCGACAACTACAACGAATCACAAGGCATAGTCGCCCACAACGAAGTCCACCATTCAACCCAATATCCCTCCAGCATCACCCTGAGCGTCGTGAAAAAGCCCCATTAAGAACAGAAGGTCAGAAGGAGAAGCGAGCGATCTCGCAGGCAAATGGATTCACCTGCCGCGAGCAGATATTTCAAGCCACCGGGCGGCAAGCGATCCACCTGGCAGAGGTGTTGCAGCGCGCACTGCTTCAAAAAGATACGCGGTGAGCGCTGCTGAATGTCCCGGCTGCTCTTGACGGCGAAAAAGCGTCCCAAAAACAACCACGTTACGTCGAGCCAACCAAAGCGGCAGGTAGATGTCGAAGTTATCCGCGCGTTCATCTGTGGAGCGCTTAGGCGCTATCGTTACATGATGCTAGCCTAGCTGTACTAGCCGTCCGAGCACCGGTGCGGTCGAACGATGCGCCCAGAACTTATTGAAGCGGTAAGGCTTTTACGCAGCAACGATCGCGAATCTGTCAGCGAAGCGATCAGCCTTCTGCAAAACACGGTGTACGCCTTCAGCATGAAGGTCTGCGGGCATCCGGAGGATGCCGAAGACACGATGCAGGATGTCCTCGTCCGCTCTTTGCCTCATCTCGCAAAGATCAGCGACCCGAGAGCCTTAGCGGTGTGGCTTTATACCGTGACGAGAAACCGCTGCTGGCGAATACGGCGCAAATCCGTTCACGCGCCTAAGCAGACCCTTTCGCTCGAGGAACTGATGCCGGACGAAATGGAGTTGAGTTCGCTACTTCAGGACGTTGCCGCGAATCCGGAGAGCCGAGTCCTGCTGGACGAACAGAATCAGCTGCTTCACAAAGTCATTCTGTCTGTTCCCCCCGAATACCGCCTGGTTCTTGTTCTGCACGATATAGAGGATCTGGATACGGAACAGATTGCTGAGATTCTTGGCCTCCTACCTGGGACGGTGAGAGTCCGGCTGCACCGCGCCCGTCTTTACGTCCGTAGGGCGATGTCGCAGATCGTCGAAAAAACACCGCTTAGGCAACTGGCTCCTATGCGCGGGCCGAAGCGTGCACACAAGAGGCCCGCCACCCGCCGCCCACAGCAATGCCGGGAGATCTTCGCAAACCTCTCCGAGTATCTGGATGGCAGAATGGAAGCACGCTCGTGTCAGGAGATGCGCCGGCACATCGAAGCGTGCCCCGCCTGTATTGCCTTTATTCGCGATCTGCGCCTGGCCATCGATCGTTGCCGCGAGCTCAATATTACCTGCGATCCGGAGATTGCGCCCAGACTGCGCACCCTCCTGACGACGGAGTACCTGCGCATGCTTAGCTTGCCTGTCCGGCAAAAAAGTTCCGCCATCCCGTAACGTTTCTCCATCCCATGTCTTTCTTCTGATGAGAGCGCTCTTAGAGCCGCTCGAAACTCGTATGGCTGCGCCCGCCGTGACAGAAATCACAGCCCGCGTGACGCTCGGGGAGTAATCATGTTTGCATTCGCCAATGCAGCAGGAGATAGATGAGAAACACGCTTCACCTACGAATAGGTCTTACATGCTTACTTCTTGCTGTTTCATGGTGGACCGGCTTCCCGCAACAGAGTTTTCCGCTGACGCTGCGGGAAGCCGTAGCCCTTTCTCTGGACAAGAATCCAGACCGGGAAATGTCCCGGGCCGAGGTCGATTTGACCCGCTCTGCTTCGCGCCTAGCCCGGACGGCTTTGTTGCCGAATCTCTCCTTGAGCGAAGCGGTTACTCGCGGCAACGATCCCGTCTACGTCTTCGGAACACGGCTGCGGCAACAGAGCTTTGCGCAGAACGGCTTCGCGCTGAACAACCTGAACCGTCCCTTGCCAGTCAACGATCTCAGCACGCGTTTCTCCGGCAATTGGACGGCGTTCGACTCCTGGCATACTCAATTCGAGATTCGACGCGCGGACCTGCTGGTGAGAAGCTCCTCGGCTGCGTCCACCCGCTCCGGCCAGGCAATCGTATATCGCACCGTCGAGGCTTATGAATCGATCCTGTTTGCGATGCGTCAGGTTGAGGTGAATCAACACGATGTCTTGACTGCCACGGCATTGCGAGCATCCAGCGAAAACCGGGTTGAGGCAGGTCTCGCCATAGATGCCGACAAGTTGACCGCCGCAGCCAATCTGGCCGAGCGGCAACAGGACCTCATTGCCGCTCAGGGGAGACTACAGATCGCCTGGGCCGAACTGGAAGCCGCCATCGGTCAGGCGATCGCCCCCGAGCAGCGGCAAGTGCAGCCGCTCGCAGAACGGCAGTTCGACCAGGGGTCTCTGTCCGAGGCGGTCGCTCGCGCGGTGAAATCCAGGCCCGACCAGCAGAGTCTGGCTCTGCAGCGTGAAGCGCAGAGTGCCGCAGTTAAGTCCGCGAAATCCGCGTTTGGTCCGCAGATCGGTACATTCGGCTCCTGGGAGACGGACAGACCATCCCTGGCTGGAGCAGGCGGAAATAACTGGCTTGCCGGGGTGGAACTCCGAGTGGATATTTTGCCCGCGGCAAAGCGGGAAAATCTGGCCGCGGCAAGGATCGGACTGCACAGGGTCGAAGCAGCCTCAGCATCCGCCGATCAACAGAACCGGCTGGAAGTGACTCGGGCATTTTACGAACATCAGGCCGCGCAACAGATGCTGGTCGTGGCTCGCGCTTCAATATCCCAGGTTGATGAGAGCCTGCGAATCCTCAAAGACCGTTACGATGCCGGACTCGCTACCATGACCGAAGTGCTGCGGGTCGAAGACGCGCAGAGACAAAGCCAAGCCCTCTACTGGCAGGCTGTGTTCCGCAACACCTTGACTTACGCGAACCTCAAATTTGCCGACGGAACCTTGACTCCGGACAGTGTAGGGGACATCCAATGAACGGATTTAGAAGCATTCTTTTTGTTCTTCTCTCGGCCACCACTCTGGCACTGGCCGGATGCAACAGGAAGAGTCCTGAGTCTATTGCGCCGTCCCTGGTCACCGGCCTCGCGGTCGCCCAGCTTCATGTGGAGCAGATCCCAAACACGGTTGATGCCATCGGTACGGTTCATGCCAGGGAATCAGCAGCCCTCTCCTCGCAAGTCATGGGACGCGTAACTTCCGTTGCCGTGCGCGAAGGCGATTTAGTGCATGCGGGACAGACTCTGGTGGCGCTCGACGATGCCCAGGCGCGCGCGGATGTGGAACGTACACGCGCCGCGGCCGCCGGCAGCGAACAGGATGTCGAAGTCGCGCAAACCGAAGCGTCTCTGGCCAGCTCCACACTGAAGCGCTATCAGCTGCTGCGCGACCGCAAGACTGTCAGTCCTCAGGAATTCGACGAGATTGAGCGTCGCTCGCAGGCTGCCGCTGCACGGCTGGAGTCGGCGCGCTCGCAGATGCTGGCGGCCAAGGCGTCTGAAGCCGGCGCTGGCGCCGTGGCAGACTACGCCCATCTGCGCGCGCCTTTCGCGGGTATCGTCACCGCCCGTCATATAGATCCCGGCGCTATGGCGGCGCCGGGCATGCCGCTACTCGAACTGGAGAAAGCCGGAACGCTCCAGTTGAACGCGGCTGTCGACGAATCCTTGGTCCGGACTTTGCAGAAGGGGATGCCTGTCCCAGTTGCGGTTGCCGCCCTGTCATCCCAGTCCTTGACTGGACGAATCGCACAGATTGTTCCGGCTGCAGATCCCGCAAGCCACAGCTTCCTGGTCAAGATCGACCTTCCCGCGGTGGCTGGTTTGCGCTCCGGAATGTTTGCCACGGCTGAGATCGGCAGCGGGAGCCACTCTGTGCTTCTGGTTCCGCAGTCAGCACTGGTAACGCATGGCTCACTGAACGGTGTCTGGATCCTCGACGGCAATCGTATTGCCTGGTTGCGATATGTAACGCTGGGGGCAAAGCACGGCCACAAGGTTGAGGTTCTGTCGGGCCTCAGTGCCGGAGAGACGGTGGTGCTCTCTCCTGGTGACCGCGAGCTTGGTGGCAATAGGATCGAAGTGCGGCAATGAAAGGTTCCCTGGGCATCGCTGGCCGCATTGCCGCAGCCTTCCTCAACTCGAAGCTGACACCACTCTTCATTGTTACGTCCCTTCTACTGGGAGTATTCGCGGTGATCGTCATTCCGCGCGAAGAAGAACCTCAAATCATAGTTCCCATGCTCGACGTAACGGCTTCCATGCCGGGAGCCTCTCCCAGCGAGGTGGAGCAGCGGGTCACGGCCCCCATCGAGAAGCTGATGCGCGAGATTCCCGGAGTCGAATACGTGTACTCCACGTCAAGCTCGGGAAGCAGCCTCGTCATTGCGCGCTTCCTGGTTGGGACGCGGGAAGAAGATGCTCTGGTAAAGGTCTACAGCAAGCTCTATTCCAACATGGACCGGATTCCGCAGGGCGCCTCGCAACCGATGGTAAAAGAACGCTCTATCGACGATGTCCCGATTCTGACGCTGACTTTGTGGGGGAAGAACTACAACTTCTACCAGCTACGCATGATTGCCGCCGGGCTGGAACACAGCATCCAGCAGGTTGGGGACGTCTCGGAAACCACAATGATCGGCGGCCAGCCACGCACCATGCGAGTGATATTGAGCAACGACCGGATGGCCTCCCATTCCATCTCATCAGAAACCGTAGTGGCAAAGCTGCAGGCAGCGAATGCGCGCGTCGAGGCTGGCCAGTTTGCCGCCGGCAACCAGCAGTTCAGGGTAGATGCCGGCGACTTCTTCCACAACCAGGACGATCTGGAACAGGTTGTCGTCGGGATCGATCACGGACACCCGGTCTATCTTCGCGATGTGGCCGCGGAGATCGTCGACGGCCCGGCAGAACCTGCGAACTATGTGCTGTTCGGCGCTGGCGCTGGAAGCAAAACGCCAGGGATGGCGGTTGGCAGCGAATCGCCGGCTGTAACCATCACGGTTGCCAAACGCAAAGGAACGAATGCAACCGACATAGCCAATGCCGTCCTCGCCAGGATTGCTGGAATGCGGAAGACAACGCTGCCAGCGGATTTGAACATTACGGTAACCAGAAACTACGGTGAAACGGCAAAAGCCAAGTCTGACGAGCTGCTGAAACATCTCCTGCTGGCCACACTCTCTGTCACGTTGCTGATCGCGATCTTTCTTGGCTGGCGCGAATCAGGCGTGGTTCTGCTGGCCATCCCCGTGACTCTGGGGCTCACTCTGGCGGCCTTCTACCTCTACGGCTACACGCTTAACCGCGTCACCCTCTTCGCGCTTATCTTCAGCATCGGCATTCTCGTGGATGATGCGATTGTGGTCGTCGAAAACATGGTCCGTCACTTCCGCCTGCCACAAAACCAGGGCCGCCCCCTGAGCGAAGTCGCCATCGAAGCCGTCGCGGAAGTGGGCAATCCAACGATTCTAGCCACCATCGCCGTCATCGCGGCCATCCTGCCGATGGCTTTTGTGCGCGGGCTGATGGGGCCTTACATGCGTCCCATTCCAATAGGCGCATCTTCGGCCATGGTGTTCTCGCTCCTTGTAGCCTTTGTGGTTTCTCCCTGGGCTGCCATGCGCCTGGTCGCGCGCACATCGGGCCACAAAGAACAACAGGGCACCGAGGAGGGTTGGAGCACTCGTCTCTACCGCCGCATCATGTCGCCGCTCATCCACTCCTCTCGTCATCGTCTATTTTTTCTCGGCGGGGTGATTGTACTGCTGCTGGCAGCGGTCGCACTTGTTCCGCTGAAGCTGGTGAAGGTAAAGATGCTGCCCTTCGACAACAAGAGCGAGTTCCAGGT
>PLZN01000095.1:9879-16848 GCA_003152195.1 Acidobacteriaceae bacterium | reverse complement strand
TCCGGTCGGGATGACAAAGTTTAGCTTGGTTCGGGAGCTTATAGTTCGCGACGAGGACAGGGTGATCCATGCGCTCGGCGCTTGCCCGTAAGGTTGGTTATCCGTAGCGTGCGTAGTGGAGGGATCACCTGATCCCACTTTAGGCCGCAAGCGAGAGGAGCGTAGTTGAACCCTATTTACGGTTGGCTGGCCGAGGCCTCGAGCGAGCAAAGGCGCACGCTGCTGGCTGCATTTCTGGGCTACATGCTCGACAGCATGGACGTGATGTTGTACGCGATGGTGCTTGGCCAGGTGCAGCGTGAGATGCATCTCTCCGCCGCGCTTGGCGGGGCTATGATGTCGGCCACACTGATTGCCGCTGCATTCGGCGGTGTCGGCTTCGGCTGGTTTGCCGACCGGTTTGGCCGCGTCCGCGCGCTCATTTACAGTGTGCTGGTCTATTCCGTCGCCACGGCGCTGTGCGGCTTCACGCAGACGGCTACGCAACTGATGCTCTGCCGCGTGTTGCTCGGCCTCGGCATGGGCGGAGAATGGGCCGCGGGCGCCGCCCTGGTCGCCGAAACATGGCCGGCCCGCAACCGGGGCAAGGCGCTTGCTTTGGTGCAAAGCTCGTGGGCGGTGGGCTATGCGCTGGGTGCGTTGGTTGTCGGCTTGGTGATGCCGCGCTTCGGCTGGCGCGCGGTGTTCTTCGCCGGCGTTCTACCCGCCCTGGTTTCGTTTTGGGTACGGCGCGGGCTGCACGAGCCGGAAGTCTGGCGTCAGGAGCGGACTTCGCAGCCGCGCATCGCCCAGCTCTTCCGGGGCGCATTCGGCTACAGCATGCTGGTATGCGCCAGCATGAACGCCGCCGCGCTCTTCGCCTGGTGGGGCCTCTTCACCTGGCTGCCTCGGTTTCTTTCCATGCCGACCGCGGAGGGTGGCCGTGGTCTCAGCATTGTCCAAACCTCTGCATGGACGATTGTCATGCAGACCGGCACATTCCTGGGCTATATCGCATTTGGTTTTCTTGCCGACCGCTTCAGCCACAAATATACGTACATTGGCTTTCTCGTCGTGGCGGCGCTGCTCGTGCCGGTATTTGCATTCGTGAGCAATCCGAATGCGCTGCTTCTAATCGGTCCGCTGGTCGGCTTTTTTGGGACCGGCTACTTCAGTGGCTTCAGCGTGATCGCCAGCGAGCTCTTCCCTACCGCTCTACGTGCCTCCGCGATGGGCTTCGTCTATAACATCGGCCGCGTGCTCAGTGCTGCCGCACCGTACCTCATCGGCCGTGTCTCGGAACACGCCGGGCTCAGCTACGCGCTGTGCATCACCTCGGCCGCCTTTCTGCTGGCGGCTCTCATTGCCACTGCGCTTCGCCTGCCCACGGCGCAGGATGCCGCGATGCATAGGTCAAGTGGCTAGTCTGTTCGCAGTGCCTGCATGGGATCGACCAAAGTAGCCCGGCGCGCGGGCAAGTAAGAAGCAAGAATCGCAACCAGCATCAGCAACGCGGCCGCAGCCAGGAAAATTCCCGGGTTCATCGCGGTTACCTCAAAGAGCAGGCTTGTCAGCAGCCGAGTCGACGCGAGCGCCCCAGCCATCCCGATCACGAGACCCACAAGCGTCAACCTGAAACTGAGGCCCAGCACCATTCTCAGCACATCCGCGCGCTGTGCTCCCAGTGCAATCCGTAACCCGATCTCCTGCGTGCGCTGCGTAACCCCATACGCCGTCACCCCGTAAATGCCGATGCATGCCAGCACCAGGGCAAGCACCGCAAAGCCTGAGATCAGCACTGAGCTGGCGCGGCGCAGCGCCAAGGTCTGGGCCGCCAACGACGCCATCGGAATCGCCTGGAATACAGCCAAATCAGGATCCACGCTCCACACTGTCTCTTCTGCCACTTTCACCATCACTGCGGGATCGGTTTCCGTGCGCAGTGTAAACGCGATGATCGAAGATGGCTGTTGATCGAGGGGCCGGTATATGTCCGCATGTGCCGGTTGGTCCTGGCCGAACGCCTTCACATCGCCAGTCACGCCCACAATTCGCCACCAGTCGGGTTTGTCCGCGGCGCTAAGATTAATTTCCTCGCCGATAGGGTCCCTGCCTTTGAAATATCGCTTCGCCATCGTCTGGTTAATCATCGCCACCTGCGCGCCACCAAGGCGATCCGCGGCCGTGAAGTCTCTTCCACTGAACAGTGGAATGCCCATAGTGCGCAGATATCCCGGTGTAAGCACGCGATTGTCCGCTTCCGTAGCCTCTCCCGGTTTCGGCTGAGCCTGTCCGCGGAGCAGGAAGCTGGTCGTGCCCCAGAAGCCGCTCAAGGGCAGGTAATTGGTCGCGGCTGCCGCTTTCACCCCCGGCAGGGCATCCATCTTTCTCACCACCTCGGCGACGAATGCACGCTTCTTTTGCTGGTCATCGCGCGGATAGCGGTCGGGTGGGAGAAAAATCTGCAGCGCGAGAACACCGTTCGGTTGGAAGCCGAGGTCTGCGTTGAGCACATGCTGAAGACTCGTCACCACCAGCCCTGCAGCAGTCAGCAGTATCAGCGACAATACGATCTCGCTCACTACCATCACGCTCCGTGAGCGATTTGCGCGCCGGGTCGTGACGGTCCCACGCGCCGACTCCTTCGTAACGCCACTGGCCTCAGTTCGTGCGGCCTTCAACACCGGAGCAATTCCAAACAGCAAGGCAGTCAGAAGCGTGATGAAAAGCGCAAAGCAAAGAACGCCCTGATCTACTGGAATCGCGGTCACCTTCGGAATATTCAGGTTCGCCACATCATTGGGAAAGAGTGCCAGCAGCGAATGTGTCCCGGCCAGCGCGAAGAGTATCCCGGCCGCTCCGCCCATCGCCGCCAAGAGCACGCTTTCGGTCATAAACTGCCGCAACAGACGCAACCGCGTTGCGCCTAGCGCTAGTCGCACAGCGATCTCTCTCTGACGCTCTGCATCGCGCGCGAGTGCCAGCCCAGCCGTGTTGGCACATGCAATCAGCAGCACAAGTCCGGCGGCGCCCATCAGGATCAAGAGGGGCCTGCGAATATCGCCATCCAGTTGCTCACGCAAGGGAACGAGAACAACACGATTGCCGCTGTCCGTATCCGGATGAACAGCCGCCACCTGCGCCTCCAGCGCATTCACTCGCTTCTGCGCCGCCACGAGCGTCACCCCCGGCTTGAGTCGTCCCAAAATACGAATATAGGTATGGTTGAAGTCGTCGAAAGCCGCCGGAGCCATGGCTGCGGGAGTCCAGATCTCGACGCTCGACGGGTAATTGAAACCTCGCGGCATCACCCCCAGCACGATGTACGGACTCCCGTCTAATGTGATCGGCCGGCCGACCACATTGCGATCGGCATCAAATGTCGTGCGCCAAAGATGATCGCTCAGAAGCACCACCTTTGGACCTCCTGGCGTGTCCTCCTGATCCGTGTAGAGGCGTCCGATCTGAGGTCCGACGCCGAGAATCCGGAGATAGCTCGCTGATACCGCATAGCCGATCAGCAACCGCGGTGCACCCTGCCCGGTCAGTGTCCTTTCGTCATCATAGGAGGGAGCCAGGTCCTCAAACACACCGCTCTTTTCCTTCCAGACCGCGAAATCGGCTGCGGTACTGGGTAAAGGTTGACCGCCCCGTGCACGATTCGCCGTCCAAACCGCGACAATACGGCTCGAATCTTTGTAAGGCAAAGGCGCGAGCAGCACGGCCTTCACTACGGAGAAGATCGCGGTGTTCACACCAATGCCGAGCGCCAGTGTCAATATCGCTACCACGGTGAACCCGGGATTTTTCAGGAGCATCCTCAGGCCGAAGCAGATGTCTTGCCACGTCTTCTCCAGCCGGGGCAGTCCCCGCCGCTCGCGATGCGCAATTTTCGTCTGCTCCATCCCGCCAAGCTTTATCAGGGCCTGTCGTCGTGCCTCATCATGGCTCAACCCAGCTCGTACCCCGTCGACGATGTGCATCTGGAGGTGACTTTCAAGCTCGGCAGAAAACTCAGCTTCCTTTCGTCCGCGGCCCAGAATTCCCGACAGCCGAAACCAAAAGACTCGAAGATTGCGCATCATGCCTCCTCTGCCGGCGATAGAAAGCGTGCCAGAATCGCGGTTGTCTGCTCCCAATCCTGCGTTTCGCGCTCCAGTTGCCTCCTACCTGCGCGGGTCAGCTTGTAGAACTTAGCCTTGCGGTNNCTTGCGGTTGGTGTCCGACACGCCCCACTCGGAAGTGATTGCCCCCTCCTGCTCCAGCTTCAGCAGCGCCGGGTAGAGAGTACCGTAGTTGAGCGAGAGAAGATTGCCGCTGGTTTGCTCGATACGACGTGCAATTCCATAACCATGCAGTGGGCCCATGGTTTCGAGCGTTGTGAGCACCATCAGCGCCAGCGTACCCTGCCATACATCTGCTTTATCGCCCATCACCTTTGTTACCTCTTGGATGGCCATAGGTATAGCATCTAATATATGGGAATGCAATAGGGGCGGGGAGAGTTGCCTGTGCATCAACGAAAAGGGACTATGCGGGAACGAGCTCGAAGCGGTCAACATCCACTAGCCCGAAGTCGGTGATCTTCAAGTGGGGAATGACAGGAAGGGGCAGGAAAGCCAGGTGCAGGAAGGGCTCGGAAAGCAGACACCCCATGGCCTGCACTGCTGCGCGGAGCGCGTAGAGATCGTGACGCACGGTTTCAAACGGCGCCAGGCTCATGAGGCCGGCGAATGGCAAGGCGAGCTCGGCGAGAACCCGCCCGGCCTGCACCGCGACGAATCCTCCACCGAGGGCAAGCAAGCGATTGACGGCCACCGCCATGTCCTCATCATTGGCGCCCACTACACAGACATTGTGACTGTCATGACCGACAGAGGAGGCGAGCGCGCCCTGGCGAAAACCAAATCCTTTGACGAAACCCCGGCCGATATTGCCGTTACGGCCGTGGCGCTCGAGCACGCAGATTTTGAGCAGATCATGCTCCGGATCGGCATGGCGTTTTCCATCACGATACGGCAGGTTCGCCTGTAAACGGTCAGTCAGAATTTTGCCAGGAATGATTCCTATCACAGGCGTCGCTGGGCCGGCGGCCGGCGCGGCAAAGGTCTCCGCCGTGACTGGCTGCAGCCACATGGAGTTACCGCTAGGCGGCTCCGGCAGCACACGCGCTGCAAAAGTATCCGCGGTAACTCTGCGGCCACGGCGAATTACAGTATGGATCGCGCAGCTCTCTAGATCGTCGAGCAACAAGAAATCCGCAANNCTCGCGGTCCGATAGACGGCGGCCACCGGCGCGCCCAGCGCGATCGCGCGGCGAACGAGATAGTCCAGGTGGCCTTCTTCGTAGATGTCCAACGGGTTGCGGTCGTCGGTGCATAAGCCTAGAAAGGGCGAGGCAAACTCGTTGATGAGTGGAGCAAGCGCGGCCAGATCCTTGGAGACCGATCCTTCACGAATAAGCACCTGCATGCCCTTGGCAAGCTTTTCCCGTCCCTCGGGCAGATTCGTGGTCTCGTGACAATTTCGAATGCCGCAGGATAGATAGGCGTTCAAAGCGCGACCCGACAGCAAAGGCGCATGGCCGTCGATATGTTGGCCCTGAAAGGCAGCCAGCTTCTCCATGCTCTCGGCCTCTTTGTTCAACACGCCGGGCACGTTCATAAACTCGGCAAGGCCAATCACCTTTGGGTGATGCCGATGCAGAACCAGGTCAGCGGCAGAGAGCCGGGCGCCTGAGGTCTCCAACTCCGTTGCGGGGACACAGGAAGAAAGCTGCACCCGAAGATCCATCGCGGTGTTCAGCGCGGTATCCAGAAAATATTGCAACCCCTGCAAGCCCAAAACATTACAGATCTCATGAGGATCACAGATTGCCGTGGTGACGCCGTGAGGGAGGACACATCGATCGAACTCTCCGGGAGTAACCAGCGTGCTCTCGCAATGTACGTGGCTATCGATAAAGCCGGGCACGGCAAATCGCCCTTTGGCATCGATCTCCTCCAAACCTCGGTAGCTGTCGAGGGTTCCAACGATGATGTTTCCACAAACGGCGACGTCGCCAGAGTGAACCTCACCGGTTACCAGATTCAAGATACGGGCGTTTCGCACGACCAAGTCGGCAGGCAATCGGCCGAGGGCTTGATCGATCTGTCGCTCCAGAACATCTCTCATGAATAGATAACCCTGCCGGAAATGCCGCTCCCGATCACCGCTGGGCGCTTTAGTTTAGATTCCGTATTATAGGGCGAGCATTCTCCGGAGGGTTGGACAATGCAGCCGGAGACGCCGTAAAGTCTGCGTGTGATTCATCTTCCACTCATTGCACGTGCCCAGCGCTATGAAAGACGCACAGCTGTCATCGATTCGCAGGGGGCCTTCACCTACAACGATTTACTGGATGCCTCCTCGCGGGTGGCAACGGCGCTGCTCGCTGGCCACGAAGACCTTCAGGAAGAGCGAGTGGCGTTTCTGGTCACGCCGGGATTTCCTTGGGTTGCGGCGCAGTGGGGTATCTGGCGGGCCGGCGGCGTTGCCGTTCCGTTACCGCTCAACTCCACGCGGACTGAGCTCGAACACTTTATCAACGACACTGCCGCATCGACATTGCTGTTCGATGTCCATGCCACCCCCCTCCTGGCGCCGATCGCTGCGGCCCGTGGCATCCGCGGGTTGTCGTATGACCAGCTTCCTGCTAGTCCGCCAACCGAACTGCCAGATATCCGGAGCGAGCGGCGCGCCATGATTCTCTNNCGGGCGCGACCTGCGAGATGCTGCCGCGTTTCGATGCGAACGCCGTATGGGATTGCATCGCTGGCGGCGGAGTGACTCTGTTTATGGCGGTGCCTACGGTGTACACGAAGCTCATCACCGCCTGGGACGCGGCTTCGCCAGAGCGGCGCGCGGGGCTAAGCGCGGCATGCGCCGGGTTACGCTTGGTGGTGTCAGGCTCGGCAGCACTCCCTGTGAGCACGCTCCAACGCTGGAAAG